>NZ_ANNK01000077.1 GCF_000334155.1 Halalkalibacterium ligniniphilum
GTTCGCCAAAGGCTTATTAATGGGGGCAAGAGGAAATTCTGGTGTTATTCTTTCCCAGCTGTTTCGTGGCTTCTCGAAGAGTGTAGAAGGAAAAAAAGAAATCTCCGCAACGATGTTTGCGGCCGCTCTTGAGAAGGGAGTTGAAACGGCTTACAAAGCGGTAATGAAACCGGTAGAGGGAACGATTTTAACGGTTGCGAAAGACAGTGCAAAAGCCGCAGTCAAATCCTCGAAAAGAAATCAGGATTTAATTCTCGTGATGGAAGACGTATTAAGGGAAGCGAAAGCCTCATTAAAGCGAACACCAGACCTTTTGCCTGTATTAAAGGAAGTTGGGGTCGTGGATTCTGGCGGTCAAGGGCTTGTCTATATTTACGAAGGATTTCTGGCGATTTTGAAAGGAGAAGAGCTTTCAGAATCGTTACCAGAACAACCGTCCATGCATGATCTTGTGAAAGTGGAGCACCATCAGAATGCACAAAGTCATCTTGCAACGGAAGACATTGAGTTTGGCTATTGTACGGAAGTGATGGTTCGTTTTGAAAAGGACAAGTTAGCAAAAACACCATTTCAGGAAGAAGCCTTTCGTGAGGAACTTAGTGCATGGGGTGACTCCTTGCTTGTCGTTTCTGACGAAGACCTCTTAAAAGTACATATTCATGCAGAGCAACCAGGTGAAATCCTTTCAAAGGCGCAACAATATGGGAGCTTAATTAATATTAAGATTGAAAATATGCGTGAACAACACACCCATCTTCTTGAAGAAACAAAAGCGATTTATGAGGAAGAAAAACCAAATAAAGTCCGAGAACTCAGTGAGTTTGGCATCGTTACTGTATCAATGGGCGATGGAATTGCAAAGCTATTCAAGGGCTTAGGGGCAGGTGTTGTCATCCCTGGTGGACAAACGATGAACCCAAGCACAGAGGACATTCTCAAGGCCATCGATGAAGTGCATGCGAAAAACGTCATCGTACTACCGAATAATGGAAATATCATTTTAGCAGCTGAACAGGCGGCAGAGGTAGCAAAGGCAAATGTTATAATCGTCCCATCTAAGACGGTTCCTCAAGGGCTTGCAGCACTATTGGCATTCAATCCATCCCAAGATCTACAAACAAATGGTGAAATGATGAAGGAAGCCATGGCCCATGTCAAAACAGGTCAGGTGACCTTTGCCGTCCGCGATACAAGCATTGATGGCATTGACATTAAAAAAGGTGATTTCATGGGAATCGCAGAAAAGAAAATTGTCAGCTCTGGGACCGAAATGCTTACGGTTGCGAAAGATTTACTTCGTCAAATGCTTGATCGTGAGAGTGAAATTGTGACGATTTTACAAGGGGAAGACGCAACCAATGAAGACACAGAAGAGCTTGTTGCCTTTCTTGAGAATGAACATAGCGATGTAGAAGTGGATGTTCAAGTTGGAAATCAACCGCTTTATTCATATATTTTCTCCGTGGAATAGGCTTTGCATGGGGGAAGGGGGAAAATAAATGGGAAACGTGAAGGTTGTAACAGATAGTACAGCGGATATTCCAAAAGAGCTTGTTTCTGAGCTTGACATTACCGTTGTCCCTTTGAAGGTGAATTTTCAAGACCACTCGTATGAAGATGGGGTCGATTTATCGCCTGCTGATTTTTACCAAAAGCTTGGTGAAGCACAAGTCATACCTACAACGTCTCAACCAACACCGTATCAATTTGAAGAGGTGTATCGAAGCGTTGAGAATGCCGAAGATACGACGATCATTTCGATCCACTTATCATCAAAATTAAGTGGGACCTATCAAGCTGCGACGATTGCGCTGGGTGAGGTGCAGAGTGAATACACTGTGCATGTCGTTAACTCAAAAAAAGCGTCCTATGCCATTGGGATTATCGTCGTGGAAATCGCCAAGATGGCAAAAGCAGGGGCTTCTGCTGAACAATGTATAGAGCGTCTCCAATCTTTATTAAAGGATACGACCGTCTATTTTGTTGTAGATACGCTCGACTTTTTACAAAAAAATGGGCGCATTGGAAAGGCGTCGGCTATGCTCGGTTCATTGCTAAAGATTAAACCGATTCTTTCGTTAAACGAGGATGGAGAAGTTTACCCATTTGAGAAGGTAAGAGGTCAGAAAAAAGCAATTGCTCGTATGATTGAGGCATTAAAAGAACAATATGGTGATGAGCCTGTTCATGTCGGTGTCTCTCACGCTGTAAACGAACCACTAGCAAATGAATTATTAGAGCTTGCTCGTAAGGAATTTAATGTTCAGTCAGAGGTACTCACATCCATAGGAGCTGTCATTGGTGCACATGTAGGGCCTGGGACGGTCTCTCTTTCCTTAACGAAAGCAAGTGCTGAATAGAAGAACACAGGGGTGAGGATGATCAAGCCCCAGGCGTACGAGGCTGGCTCAATGCATAAGAGTCAGCCTCTCCCTTGTTTCAACCAAAGATAAAGTACAACCAATTAGCTTCCTTCCTAGGTGGGAGGGGGATAATAGGGGGATAGTCATGACAAATGAATGAAGTGATGAACTTACCAGTGACGGAAGTAAAAGGAATTGGCGAAGAGTCGGCAAAGCAGCTCGAACCACTTCGTATCTATACGGTAGGAGATTTGCTTGAGTATTTCCCTTTCCGTTATGAAGATTATCAAGTGAAAAGCCTTGAAGAGCTTCGTCATGAGGAACGGGTAACCATCGTTGGCATCATTCAAAGCGAGCCTACTGTACGCTATTTTGGAAAGAAGAAAAATCGCATGTCAGTTCGTGTCCTTATCGACCAAGTGCTTATTACCGCTGTTTTTTTTAATCGTGGCTTTTTAAGGAAGCAATTAACCCTTGGCAGTGAAGTGACGTTAACGGGAAAATGGGATCAGCATCGGCTCACATTAACGGTGAGCGATTTTCAAAAAGGTCGGCAAGATGGAGAGCGGGCTCTTGAACCGATTTATTCTGTTGCGGGAAAGCTAACGACAAAAACCTTAAAAAAATATATTTATCAAGCCTTTCAGCAGTTTGGAGATGATATTCCCGAGCCTTTGCCCCTTGAATTGCTTGATGCCTACAAGCTACCGGGGAAAAAAGAGGCGGTTTTTCGTCTGCACTACCCGACTGATCGATTAGCTGCAAAGCATGCAAGGAGACGGATCGTCTACGAAGAGTTTTTATATTTCCAGCTCAAAATGCAAGCCTTTCGCAAGCTTTCGAGGGAACAAAGTACAGGCCGAACGATCCCCTTTGACAAGGAGGAGATCGCTCAGTTTATTAAAAAACTGCCATTCCCACTCACGAATGCACAGCAGCGAGTGGTGAATGAAATTCTCAATGATATGAAATCACCCTATCGAATGAATCGTTTGCTACAAGGGGATGTTGGTTCAGGGAAAACCGTTGTTGCAGCTATTTGTATGTACGCTGCGATTCGAGCAGGTGAGCAAGCGGCGTTAATGGTACCAACGGAAATTCTTGCTGAACAGCATGTGCAGTCCTTACAAGCGTTGCTTCAGCCTTTTGGGATAGAGGTTGCCCTTTTAACAGGCTCGGTGAAAGGGAAGAAACGAAAAGAAACCGTTGAGCGGATCGCAAAAGGTGAACTTAACATTGTTGTCGGTACCCATGCGCTCATTCAGGAGGATGTCCATTTCCATCAGTTGGGCCTTGTTATTACAGATGAGCAGCATCGGTTTGGGGTGGAGCAGCGGCGTATCCTTCGCGATAAAGGAGAGACGCCTGATGTCCTTTTTATGACAGCTACTCCGATTCCTCGGACACTTGCCATATCTGTGTTCGGGGATATGGATGTTTCAATTATTGATGAGATGCCAGCGGGTCGGAAGGCGATTGAAACGTATTGGACGAAGCCTGAGATGCTAGAGCGGGTTCTTGCTTTTATGGAAAAAGAGCTTCTCGCAGGGCGGCAAGCGTATGTCATTTGCCCCTTGATCGAGGAATCGGACAAGCTTGATGTGCAAAATGCTATCGACGTTCATGCCGTTTTACAACAGCATTTTCAGTCTCGGTTTCACGTGGGCTTAATGCATGGACGCTTGCACCCAAGTGAGAAGGATGACGTGATGCAGCAGTTTAGCCGAAATCAAATCCAAATTCTTGTCTCGACTACCGTTGTTGAAGTCGGAGTGAATGTTCCAAATGCAACCTTGATGGTGATTTATGACGCTGAACGGTTCGGATTAGCTCAGCTTCATCAGCTTCGTGGTCGGGTTGGTCGCGGTGAGCACCAATCCTACTGCATTCTTTTAGCTGACCCGAAATCAGAAGTGGGAAAAGAGCGAATGCGAATTATGACGGATACGAATGATGGGTTCGTCTTATCTGAACGAGATCTAGAATTACGTGGTCCTGGCGATTTTTTTGGTGCAAAGCAAAGTGGACTCCCGGATTTTAAGGTGGCCGATGTTGTTCACGACTATCGTGCCCTTGAAGTGGCAAGGCAGGATGCGGCAAAGCTTGTAAATAGTCGTGCTTTTTGGGAGGATGAGTCTTACAAATACCTGGCTCTTTATCTCGAAAAAGAGGGGGTTCTATCAGGAGAGAAGCTTGATTAACTCTTGAAATCAGATAGAAGCAATTATATACTACTCTTAGTACCTAGTCATATAACAGGAACGTTTCATCAAGAAGATCATAGGTCTTAGGTTGTGTAATGGAATATAAAAGGGTTGACTCCCCGCTTGAAACTGGGATGAACGGTGGAAGGTGCACATGAAACGTAGAAAAAAAGAACGTCAACAGCTTCTGCAAGCAACGATACGAGAAAATCCGTTCGTCACTGATGAGGCGTTGGCAAAACAATTTGATGTAAGCATACAGACGATTCGACTCGATCGCATGGAGCTTTCCATTCCTGAGCTCCGTGAACGTATAAAGGATGTAGCGAAGCAGCAGCTTGATGATGTGAAAGCATTATCGATGGAAGAGGTCATTGGTGAAGTCATTGATTTGCAGTTAGATGAACGTGCCATTTCCATTCTTGATGTGAAGCCTGAGCATGTGTTTTCACGAACAGGCATTGCGCGAGGGCACCATTTGTTTGCACAGGCTAATTCCTTAGCTGTAGCCATTATAGATGATGAGCTTGCCTTAACAGCAAAGGCAACGATTCGATTTACTAGACAAGTAAAAGCAGGAGAACGGGTCGTAGCAAAGGCAAAAGTAACACGGATTGAAAAGGATCGCACCATTGTCGAAGTAAACAGTTCAGTGGAACAAGAGCCCGTATTTTCCGGTGAATTTATCATGTTCCGGTCGAATCAGGAAAGGTAGTCAGAAGGAGAGAATGATCATGAGAATCGCTTTGGACGTTATGGGCGGAGACCATGCACCGAAGGCGCAAATAGAGGCAGCAATGAAAGCTGTTCGTGCGTTTGCGAACTTAGAAATGACCCTTGTTGGTCATGAAGATGAGATTAAAAAGCATTTAACCGATGAAACACACATGACCATTTTACATACAACAGAAAAAATTGAAGACACCGATCAGCCAACAACGGCTGTACGTCGTAAAAAAGACGCTTCAATGGTTCTTGCTGTACGGGAAGTAAAGGAAGGGCGGGCTGATGCAGCCATTTCAGCAGGTAATACAGGTGCGCTAATGACAGCAGGCCTTCTCTATGTAGGACGCATTCAAGGCATTGATCGGCCCGCATTAGCACCAATGCTTCCGACACTAGACGGGAAAGGCTTTTTGCTATTAGATGTGGGAGCAAATATGGATGGGAAGCCAGAGCATCTATTGCAATATGCAATCATGGGAAATACGTACATGGAAATGGTCCGTGGTGTTCAGCGGCCTCGGGTCGGTTTGCTAAACGTCGGTACCGAAAATGGAAAAGGGAATGAGCTGACGAAAGAAGCCTTTACTATGATGGAAAATGGTCGCTTTCATTTTATTGGCAATGTGGAAGCGCGGGATTTGTTAAACGGAGTTGCGGATGTTGTCGTCTGTGACGGGTTTGCAGGAAATATTGTTTTAAAATCGATTGAAGGAACAGCAGGAACAATGTTTTCCTTGTTGAAGAAAGAACTAACAAAGTCGTTTGTTAATAAGCTTGCGGCGGGCATTTTAAAGCCAAGTTTCCGTGGGATAAGGGCAAAGCTTAGTTATTCTGAATACGGAGGGGCATCGTTGTTCGGGCTAAAGTCACCTGTGATTAAAGCGCACGGATCCTCTGATGAAACAGCAGTGTTTCACGCGATTCGGCAAGCCTATGACATGGTTGAACAACAAGTAACGACAATTATTAAAACTGAGGTAGCAAAGCAAAACAAAGAATCCTAGGAGGAAATGATTCATGGGGAAAATTGCCTTTCTTTTTCCAGGCCAAGGGTCGCAAGCGGTTGGCATGGGGCAAAGTCTTGCTCAGAATGACGAGAAGGTTGCCGCCATTTTTGAGCAAGCAGATCAGCGTTTAGGTTATTCTCTTTCAGACATTATTTTTAACGGGCCTGAAGAAACGCTAAAACGAACGGAGCATACACAGCCGGCACTTTTAACCATGTCGACAGCTGTTCTTAAAGCATTAGAGAGCTACGACATTCGCCCAGACTATACAGCGGGTCATAGCCTTGGGGAATACAGTGCCTTGGTGGCAGCTAAAGCGATTTCCTTTGAGGATGCCGTTTATGCAGTAAGGCAGCGTGGTTTATTTATGGAGGAGGCTGTTCCATTTGGCGTTGGTGCAATGGCAGCTGTGTTGGGAATGGAACGAGATATCCTTGAGGAATTGACAGCATCCATCCGCAAACAAGGGCTTGTCGTGGAGCTTGCTAATTTAAATTGTCCAGGACAAATTGTCATATCTGGGTCAGCTCAAGGGGTGGCAGCTGCTTCTGAGCAAGCGAAAGAAAAGGGAGCAAAACGAGTGATCCCTCTTCAAGTAAGCGGCCCCTTTCATTCTTCATTGATGAAGCCTGCTGCAAATAAGCTTCGTCCTGTCTTGGAAGAAATCACGATCGATCACGCGTCGGTGCCTGTGATTGCAAACGTTACGGCAGATGTTGTAACAGAAGCTGATGACATTCGTGAAAAGCTTATTCAGCAAGTATACTCACCTGTTTTATGGGAGGATACAGTACGACGCTTATTGGATTTAGAGGTTGATACGTTTATTGAAGTTGGGGCTGGGAATGTTCTTTCAGGCCTCGTTCGTAAAGTGGAGCGACGAGTGAACGTTTTTGCCATCAACGATAAGGAAAGTATCGAGGCCATGATAGAAAAGATGAAAGGAGTGGAGCAATGATGCTGAAGGGATATATAGCTGTCGTTACTGGTGGTTCGAGAGGGATTGGTCGTGCCACAGCACTTGAGCTTGCTCGTCAAGGGGCGAATGTTGTTGTAAATTATGCAGGAAATCAAGGCAAAGCAGAAGAAGTTGTAAGTGAAATAAAAGGGCTTGGTGTCGATGCGTTGGCGATACAAGCGGATGTGTCCGATAGCAAGGCAGTTGAAGAGATGATAAAAGAAGTGATTACGACTTTTGGGCGCCTCGATATTCTTGTAAATAACGCAGGAATTACGAGAGATGGGTTAATGATGCGTATGAAAGAAGAGGATTGGGACGCGGTTATTAACACAAATTTAAAAGGTGTGTTCAACTGCTCAAAAGCCGTGACGCGTCAAATGATGAAACAGCGATTTGGTCGGATTATTAATGTTGCATCTGTTGTCGGGGTGCTTGGAAACGCAGGTCAAGCGAATTATGTGGCTGCAAAAGCAGGGGTTATTGGCTTAACTAAAACAATGGCACGTGAGCTTGCAAACCGCAACATTAATGTAAATGCAGTTGCCCCTGGTTTTATTGATACGGATATGACGGAAGAATTAAATGATGACTTGAAAGCTCAATTGCTCGGGCAAATTCCACTTGCAAGACTTGGGAACCCAGAGGATGTAGCAAAAGCGATTCGGTTCTTAGCAACCGATGACTCAGCTTATATGACAGGACAGACATTGCATGTAGACGGTGGGATGGTCATGTAACCGGTTAGGATGACGGTTCTTTCATTCTTAAATCTTACCTTGACAGAAGCTTTAGTTCTTCGCTAAAATGCTTCTAGCTTCGTGCAATGAAGCCGACCCTGAGAGGAGGTGAACGAATCATGGCAGATACGTTAGCTCGTGTTTCTAAAATTATTGTAGACCGTCTTGGCGTAGAAGAGTCTGAGGTAAAGCCTGAAGCTTCTTTTAAAGACGATCTAGGTGCTGATTCATTAGATGTCGTTGAATTAGTGATGGAGCTTGAAGACGAATTTGATCTTGAAATTTCCGATGAAGAAGCTGAAAAGATTTCTACTGTGGCAGATGTTGTCGATTACATAAACAGCCGTCAGTAAGTAGTGATCAGGTCCCGTATCGTTATATGGGGCCTGCTTTTACTTCAAACCCATGCAAAATTGTCCATATGTTTTGGAGGTCACAATGCCACATTCTTCGAAAAACTATCGAAAACATAAATTATCAAATCATGCAGACCGAAAACGAGGTTCTAAGCGACTTGTGCTAACAGTCAAACAAAAGCAACAATTTGACCAGCTTTTAGAGCAATTAGAATTGACCTTTGAAAACCGTAAACTACTTGTCCAAGCTTTTACCCATTCATCCTATGTGAATGAGCATCGGATCCAAACGTTTAAAGATAATGAACGTCTTGAATTCCTTGGCGATGCTGTGTTGGAACTTGCTGTCTCACAATTTTTGTATAAAAAATTCGATTCAATGAGTGAAGGGGATATGACAAAACTTCGGGCATCGATTGTCTGTGAACCATCTCTTGCTCAATTTGCTGAGGCGCTCAATTTTGGTGAGCTTGTCCTTCTCGGCAAAGGAGAAGAGATGACAGGTGGACGGCAAAGACCAGCCTTATTAGCGGATGTTTTTGAATCATTTATCGGCGCCCTTTACCTTGATCAAGGACTTGACGCAGTCTATGCCTTCTTAGATCGAACCATTTATCCGAAAATCAATGAAGGTGCTTTTTCTCATATGATGGATTTTAAAAGTCAATTGCAAGAGTTTATTCAACGAGATAATTTAGGTCAGATTCATTATACGATTGTTCAAGAGCGCGGGCCGGCTCATAACCGGGAATTTGTTTCCGAGGTACACCTAAATGATGAAACGCTAGGAGTGGGGACAGGTCGGTCGAAAAAAGAAGCTGAACAACATGCGGCCCAGCAGGCACTGGTTAGGCTTAGTGAACAAAAACGCCATGATGAATAGTATGGAAGGTGCCGTGCCATTTTTTTGGTGCGGCTTTTTTACACGTAAAGACTAGTTTTGTGAAAAGATAAGAAAGGATGATATGTCAAAGCTGCTTAGCTCCAGACACCAGCAGAGAGAGCTTTTCTTATACAAAAAAACTCCCTTCTCACAAAAAGGGAGGTAAAGATTTTATTTGCGTAGTCGACCCAATTCACCGACAATGGCATCTAGTTCACGGACACTGAACGATTCTTTTTTTTGAATCATTTTATAAATGTCTCGCAAATCTTCATAATGGTCTGTGTCAAAGCTTTTTGCGTTTAATGCCCCAGAGTTAACGAGTTGAAGCTTCTTTTTAATTTCTTCAAGCATGAATTCAATGTTTTCACGGTTCTGTTCGTTTAAATTCATCATAACACCCTTTCGCCCCATCCGATATTCGTCTATCGTACATTCATCGTACCATATTTTCGTCTCCTTTGTCGCAATTATTATAAAAATGAACTTAAGTTAATAATAAGCATTTTCGTTGTTTGTTCAAGAAACCCCTTCTTTCGACAGGATTCCCTTTGCCTTAGTCAATATGATAAAATAGTGAAGTTGTTATTATTATAAGGGGGAAGTTTGATGTTCCTCAAACGCCTTGAAGTTATAGGATTTAAATCATTTGCGGAACAAATCTCTATTGATTTTGTTCCAGGAGTAACGGCGGTTGTTGGGCCGAACGGAAGCGGAAAGAGTAACATCTCTGATGGAATCCGTTGGGTGCTTGGTGAGCAATCAGCAAAATCGTTACGTGGATCGAAGATGGAAGATATTATTTTTGCAGGTAGTGATACGAGAAAACCGTTGAATTTCGCTGAGGTTAGTCTCATTTTGGATAATGAAGATCAGCATATCCCGATTGATTACAGTGAGGTAAGTGTGACAAGACGTGTTTATCGATCAGGGGAAAGCGAATATTATTTAAACCGCCAAGCTTGCAGATTGAAGGATATTGTTGACTTATTCATGGACTCAGGACTCGGGCGAGAGGCTTATTCCATTATTGGTCAAGGAAAAGTAGAAGAAATTCTAAGCAGCAAAGCGGAGGACCGCCGTGTCATATTTGAAGAGGCGGCTGGTGTCTTAAAATATAAAACGCGGAAGCAAAAAGCAGAAAAGCGTCTTGATGAAACGCAAGAAAATTTATATCGAGTGGATGACATCCTTTATGAGCTAGAAGGTCAAGTTGAACCTTTAATGATTCAAGCATCGATTGCCAAAGACTATTTGGAGAAGAAAGCAGAGCTAAAAGATGTAGAGGTCTCGTTAATGGTCTATGAGATTGGTGAATTACATAAGCAATGGTCGAAGGAAAAGGAAGATCTTGAAGCGTTACGAAATGACCATGCTAATAAAACAAAGGATGTTAAACGTCATGAGGAAAGCATCCAAAGCTTACGTGAGCAGCTGAAGGACATAGATGAGGACATTCGCCACTTACAAGAAACGTTACTATCAGCGAGTGAAGAGCTTGAAAAAAATGAGGGGCGCCGTGAAGTTTTAAAGGAACGAAAGAAGAATTTCACGCAAAATCGTGAACAATTGATGCGTGCCATTGAGGAAGCTAGGCGTCGAAAAAACGAGCTAGCCGAAGAATTGGAGCAAGAAGAACAAGCAGGGATTTTGGCGAAGAACCAAGTAAAAGAACTGCAAACGTCCATCAAAGAAAAAGAAGCATTGCTCGCTGCGGGGGAGATCGATTTAGAGAAAGAGCTCGACCGCTTGAAATCAGATTATATTGAAGTGCTTAATGAACAAGCATCGTTGCGGAACGAAAAACGATACATTGATGAGCAGCTAAGGCTGCAAGGTGCAAAGCATGAGCGACTTTTACATGAAAATGAGCACCTGATTGAAGCACGCGCTGAGTTAGAAGAAAGACAAGCCAATCAGCAGCAGCTTGTAAAAGAATGTGAGACAGAGCTTGACGAAGCGATTAAAGCGTATCGCTCAGAGCAAGCGAGGGCAGAGCAATTGAGACGGGATTATGAAAAAAATGAGTCAAAGCTCTATGAAGCGTATCAGCTGTCGCAGCGTATACAATCACGTAAGGATGTATTAGAGGAGCTACAAGCAGATTTCTCTGGCTTTTTCCAAGGTGTTAAAG
>NZ_ANNK01000078.1 GCF_000334155.1 Halalkalibacterium ligniniphilum
GAAAAGCGTCTTGATGAAACGCAAGAAAATTTATATCGAGTGGATGACATCCTTTATGAGCTAGAAGGTCAAGTTGAACCTTTAATGATTCAAGCATCGATTGCCAAAGACTATTTGGAGAAGAAAGCAGAGCTAAAAGATGTAGAGGTCTCGTTAATGGTCTATGAGATTGGTGAATTACATAAGCAATGGTCGAAGGAAAAGGAAGATCTTGAAGCGTTACGAAATGACCATGCTAATAAAACAAAGGATGTTAAACGTCATGAGGAAAGCATCCAAAGCTTACGTGAGCAGCTGAAGGACATAGATGAGGACATTCGCCACTTACAAGAAACGTTACTATCAGCGAGTGAAGAGCTTGAAAAAAATGAGGGGCGCCGTGAAGTTTTAAAGGAACGAAAGAAGAATTTCACGCAAAATCGTGAACAATTGATGCGTGCCATTGAGGAAGCTAGGCGTCGAAAAAACGAGCTAGCCGAAGAATTGGAGCAAGAAGAACAAGCAGGGATTTTGGCGAAGAACCAAGTAAAAGAACTGCAAACGTCCATCAAAGAAAAAGAAGCATTGCTCGCTGCGGGGGAGATCGATTTAGAGAAAGAGCTCGACCGCTTGAAATCAGATTATATTGAAGTGCTTAATGAACAAGCATCGTTGCGGAACGAAAAACGATACATTGATGAGCAGCTAAGGCTGCAAGGTGCAAAGCATGAGCGACTTTTACATGAAAATGAGCACCTGATTGAAGCACGCGCTGAGTTAGAAGAAAGACAAGCCAATCAGCAGCAGCTTGTAAAAGAATGTGAGACAGAGCTTGACGAAGCGATTAAAGCGTATCGCTCAGAGCAAGCGAGGGCAGAGCAATTGAGACGGGATTATGAAAAAAATGAGTCAAAGCTCTATGAAGCGTATCAGCTGTCGCAGCGTATACAATCACGTAAGGATGTATTAGAGGAGCTACAAGCAGATTTCTCTGGCTTTTTCCAAGGTGTTAAAGAAATTTTAAAAGCAAGAGATACGAGGCTAACGGGGATCATTGGAGCTGTGGCTGAACTACTATCTGTTCCTAAAGCATACGAGACGGCCATTGAAATCGCCCTTGGAGGAGCAACGCAGCATATTGTCGTTGAATCGGAAGCAGACGGGAGAAAAGCGATTCAATTTTTAAAACAGCAGCGGTTCGGACGAGCGACCTTCCTTCCTTTGCCTGTGATTAAAGGGCGCTTCATCCCTGAACACCAGCTTCATCAAGCGAAGCAGCATGATTCGTTTATTGGGGTGGCTGCGAGCCTCGTGGACTATGAGGAACGCTTTCATCAGGTGATCGGCAGTATGCTTGGACATGTTATCATTGCAAAGGATTTGCAAGGGGCTAACGACATTGCTCGAATGCTCGGGCATCGTTATCGGGTTGTTACGCTTGATGGGGATGTGGTCAGCCCTGGTGGTTCCATGACTGGAGGGAGTGTAAAACAGAAGCAAACACCTCTCCTAGGTAGGCAGAGGGAGCTAGAGGAGCTGACGGAGAAGCTAGCACAAATGGAGGTAGCCACTGGAAAGCTAGAGAAAGTGGTAAAGGAACGGAAAGAGCAGCTCGTTCAAATAGAAGCTAGGCTTGAACAGCTGCGGGAGCATGGTGAAAATGCGAGAACGAAGCTTCAAGCTGCAAAAGAGAAGCTCCAAGAAACTGCATTTGAAGCGAAAGCGATGGGAGAAAGGCTCGCTCTTGTTGACCGGGAGCAAGCAAGTTATGATACAGATCAAGAAAATGCTAACCGCAGGCTTACTGAGCTAGACGAAAGGCTTACTGCTGCGATTCAACAAGGTAAAGATTTGGAAAAGGCTGTTCAGGAGTTGGAACATAAGCAAAAAACGATTCGTAGCTCTAAAGAGGCCCTTTTACAGGACGTAACGGCACGTAAAATTGAATTAGCGAAAGCGCAAGAGCGTTACGCAAGTGTAAGTCAACGGATTGCTCGTTTGAAAGACGAGCAACAAAAGGTAATGAACGAGCTTGACGAGCTTGAGAGCACACATCACCTGCTACAAGATGAAATGACAGCTAGTTCATCTGGGGAATTGAGCCTAGATGAGCGTATTGAGAAAAGCCGAAAGCAAAAGTTAGAGGCAAGTGAAAAAGCCATGGAAGCAAGAAAACGGCGTGAAGAGCTGGCGATAAAGTTAGAGATGCAGGAAGAAAACTTAAAAGCCTTGCAAGGACAGCTCGTTTTCTTATCGGAAACCTGCCATGAAAAAGAAGTAAAAGTCAATCGTTACGATGTGGAGCTTGATAATCGACTTAGCCACTTGCGTGAAGAATATGAATTAAGCTATGAGGCGGCAAAGGAACAATACCCACTCAAGCTTGAAGTAGAAGAAGCTCAGACGAAGGTCAAGCTTATTAAGCTTGCGATCGCTGAGCTTGGAACAGTCAACCTAGGGGCGATTGAAGAATATGAGCGAGTCAATGAGCGTTATCAATTTTTAAAAGAGCAGCAGGCAGATTTAGTGGAAGCAAAGGACACCCTCCGCCATGTTATTGCTGAGATGGATGAGGAAATGACGAAGCGTTTTAGTCAAAGCTTTGTAGAAATTCAAAAGCAATTTCGACTCGTTTTTAAGGAGTTGTTTGGTGGTGGGGAAGCGGATCTTGTCTTAACAAATCCAGGTGATATGCTTGTGACAGGTGTGGAAATTATGGCTAGGCCTCCTGGTAAGAAGCTTCAGCATCTTGCCCTCTTATCAGGAGGAGAACGTGCACTCACGGCCATTGCTCTTCTTTTTGCGATTCTCCGCGTTCGACCAGTTCCGTTTTGCGTTCTTGATGAAGTGGAAGCAGCTCTTGATGAAGCGAATGTTCATCGCTTTGCTCACTATTTAAAGGAATTTAGTGACGAAACACAGTTTATTGTTATTACACACCGTAAAGGGACGATGGAAGAGGCGGATGTTTTATACGGCGTGACGATGCAGGAGTCTGGGGTATCCCGTCTCGTGTCTGTCAAGCTTGAAGAAACAAAAGAATTGATCGAAACATAGGAGGATGTCCATGAGTTTTTTTAAGAAGCTAAAAGAGAAGATTGTCAATCAAACGAACGATGTAACCGAAAAGTTTAAATCGGGCTTAGGCAAAACAAGGGAGTCGTTTGTCGGCAAGATGAATGAACTCGTTTATAAATACCGTAAAGTTGATGAGGATTTCTTTGAAGAGCTTGAGGAATTATTGATCAGTGCCGATGTGGGTGTGACAACCGTCCTAGAGTTGATTGATGAGCTAAAGGATGAAGTTCGTTTGCGCAATATCAAAGATACAAAAGACATCCAACCCGTGATTTCAGAAAAGCTAGCAGAGCTCCTTTCTAAAGATGGAGAAAGTGTTTCTTTGAATATGCAGACAGATGGAATGACTGTTATCTTATTTGTTGGCGTGAATGGTGTTGGAAAAACGACGACAATTGGTAAAATGGCCCATATGCTGAAAGAAGAGGGGAAAAAGGTGATGCTGGCTGCGGGAGATACATTCCGTGCTGGGGCAATTGAGCAGCTTGAAGTATGGGGAGAACGGGTTGGCGTTGATGTGATTAAGCAGCAGGCAGGCTCAGACCCGGCAGCAGTAATGTATGATGCAGTTCAAGCAGCGAAGTCTCGAAACGTAGATGTATTGCTCTGTGATACAGCTGGACGTCTTCAAAACAAAGTCAACTTAATGAAAGAGCTGGAGAAGGTGAAGCGCGTTATCGAACGCGAAGTGCCTGGTGCACCTCATGAGGTACTCCTTGTACTTGATGCCACAACTGGGCAAAATGCCATGTCGCAGGCTAAAACGTTTGGTCAAACGACAGATGTTTCAGGAATTGTTTTAACCAAACTTGACGGGACGGCGAAAGGTGGTATCGTTCTTGCGATTCGCCATGAACTGGACATCCCAGTTAAATTTGTCGGCTTAGGGGAGAAAATGGACGATCTTCAACCATTTGACTCTGAGCAGTTTGTCTATGGTCTTTTTAAGGATGTTCTCGAAGCAGCTGAAGAACAAGAACAAGGTTGATCGTCATCCCCCTTCGAGGAAGGAAGGGGGATTGTTTTGTTACGTGGTGGTCTAATAATGATGGGATGTTAAGAAAAAAACTTGACACAAGAAACAGATTGCTGTAAGATTTTATCTCGTAAAGGGATTTCACTTAACAAGGGAGGGGATTCTGTGCTCGATAAGACGCTAAGGATGAATTACTTGTTTGATTTTTATCAGTCCTTGCTAACAGCGAAGCAGCGGAAGTATATGTCTCTCTATTATCTTGATGATTTTTCCCTTGGTGAAATTGCTGAAGAATTTGAAGTAAGCCGCCAAGCTGTTTATGATAATATCAAGCGTACCGAAGCGATGCTTGAGGAGTATGAACAGAAATTGTCGTTGCTCACAAAATTCGAGAAACGCTCAAAGCTCATAACTCAGCTAAAGTCGGCAGTGCAACGAAACGCGACTCCTGAAGAGATGATGGACTATATTGATTCTCTTGAGAAATTAGAGTAGGAGGCGACATACATGGCATTTGAAGGTTTAGCCGAGCGACTGCAAGGGACACTGACGAAAATTCGTGGGAAAGGGAAAGTAAGCGAAGCAGATGTAAAAGAAATGATGCGTGAAGTACGCTTAGCTCTCCTTGAAGCGGATGTTAACTTTAAAGTGGTGAAGGAATTCGTCGCAAAGGTAAAAGAAAAAGCCCTTGGTCAAGACATCATGAAAAGCTTAACACCTGGCCAGCAGGTCATTAAAGTCGTTAATGAAGAATTGACGGCATTAATGGGCGGTGAGCAAAGCAAGATTGCGGTGGCAGCAAAACCGCCGACAGTTGTCATGATGGTCGGGTTGCAAGGGGCTGGTAAAACGACGACAACGGCCAAGCTTGCAAATCATTTGCGAAAAAAGCATAACCGTAACCCCCTATTAGTCGCTGCAGATATTTATCGTCCAGCTGCCATTAAGCAGCTTGAGACATTAGGAAAACAGCTTAATATGCCCGTCTTCAGCCTTGGGGATCAGGTTAGCCCTGTAGAAATTGCCAAGCAAGCAGTGGCAAAAGCCAAAGAAGAGCATTTGGACTATGTATTGATTGATACAGCTGGACGTCTACACATTGATGAAGAGCTGATGAATGAGCTGCAGCAGGTTAAGGAAATCGCAAAGCCTGATGAAATATTGCTTGTGGTAGATGCGATGACTGGACAGGACGCTGTAAATGTAGCAGAGAGCTTTAACGAGCAGCTTGATGTTACAGGTGTTGTCTTAACAAAGCTTGATGGTGATACCCGCGGTGGTGCTGCACTTTCTGTTAAAGCAGTAACGAATACACCGATTAAGTTTGCAGGGATGGGAGAAAAAATCGACCAGCTTGAGCCATTCCATCCTGAGCGGATGGCCTCTCGAATTTTAGGGATGGGTGATGTATTAACGCTTATTGAAAAGGCCCAATCCTCAGTCGATGAAGAGAAAGCTCGTGAATTAGAGAAGAAAATGCGTACAATGGACTTTACGTTTGATGATTTTTTAGAACAGCTAGCCCAGGTGCGTAGCATGGGTCCACTTGATGAAATTTTAAGTATGATGCCTGGCTTTAATAAAGCCAAGGGGATGAAAAATTTACAGGTGGATGACAAGCAAATTAATCGTGTTGAAGCGATTGTTCGTTCAATGACGAAGCAAGAAAAGCAAGACCCGAGTGTGATCAATGGAAGTCGTCGTCGACGAATTGCAAAAGGAAGTGGTACATCGATTCAGGATGTAAACCGTTTGTTGAAGCAATTCGAAGAGATGAAAAAGATGATGAAACAAATGACGAGCATGACGGCGAAAGGCAAGAAAAAAGGCAAAGGTCTTGGTGGGTTTAAGCTCCCATTTTAATCATGGTTTATCCTTTTCCTCGCATGATGAGAATTTTTTCTTATTGAATGCTAGCGAAAAAGATGATATTATATAAAAATTGTGTGAAATTATTTTGGAGGTGTCCAACGAATGGCAGTAAAAATTCGTTTAAAGCGTATGGGTTCAAAGAAAGCCCCATTTTATCGTGTAGTCGTAGCAGATTCTCGCGCTCCGCGTGATGGTCGTTTCATTGAGGAGATTGGTACGTACAATCCTTTAACACAGCCTGCGAAGGTTGAATTAAAAGAAGACAAGGCTCTTGACTGGATGTTAAAAGGTGCAAAGCCTTCTGATACCGTACGTAACTTGTTCTCAAAAGCTGGTTTAATGGAAAAGCTACACAATACAAAAAACCAAAAGTAAGTCGAAATGGATGATGAAAAAGGAGGACAACCAGAGTCAAATGAATAACGGCTCTGGTTTCCGATTTTTTCGGCTAATCGGAAAGTAACATCCTTGTCTAACGCAGAAGAAACGGACTAAGGCTTTCGCTAGCTTGGCGAAAAGCCAAGTTTTTCTACTACATCTTTTAAAAAGGGTGACGATGATGAAAGCGTTAGTTGAACACATTGCAAAGGAGCTCGTTGACCATCCAAATGACGTACATGTCACTGAACAAGATAAAGACGATGTCATTCTTATCGAATTATCTGTTCATCCTGATGACATGGGAAAAGTGATTGGGAAACAGGGAAGAACGGCAAAGGCGATTCGAGCGGTCGTCTATGCGACAGCTACGATGCGAAACAAACGTGTTCGAATTGACATCATTGATTGAGTAGCGAGTAGCTTATAGGCTTTTATTTATCTTATCGAATAAATAGAAAAGCAATCGAGAAGGGTGAGGGAAAACCTCTCCCTTTTTGTCTACCTTCTTATGACTGCTGTGGGGTGAACGATGAATATTATCCGAACGATCGTTGTGAAGCAAGTGCTAACGGAGCAGAAAAAAGCAACGCTGCATAAACAGTTTGAAGGTGAAAAAGTCCAGCTAGAAAAAGAGATTCAACAGTTGAAATTTCAGTTTCATAAAACGACAAAAGGGCATAATGGAAACCAAGAGAATCAAAGACAAATTCGTAACAGTTATCAAAAAGAAATCAAAAAGCGAGAAGAGCAGCTAAAAGCATTATCATTTAAAATTCAACAGCTACATAAGCTAGAGCTTGGCTCTGAAATTCGAGATGGGACGGTTCAGTCGGTCGTTGAGGTGAATGTGGGCGACGTATGGGATGAGCGAATGCATGAAACGGAATTGATTATAAAGGACGGAATCGTCCATGAAATTCGCGAAGGGAGGAAACACGATGAGTAAATGGTTTAAAGTAGGTAAGATTGTGAATACCCATGGGGTTCGAGGAGAAGTTCGCGTTATCTCGACAACGGATTTCCCTGAAGAACGGTATGCTGTTGGCACGACACTTTATCTTGAATCTCCGAATCAGGAAAAACGCCCATTAGTGGTGTCTGGGCATCGCCAGCATAAATCGTTTGACCTTCTCCGCTTTGAAGGCTTAGATTCAATCAATGAAGTTGAAGGGTTTAAGGGCTGTCTTTTGATGGTTCCTGAAGAGGAGCTTCAAGACTTAGAAGAAGGAGAATTTTATTATTATGAAATCATTGGCTGCACCGTACAAACTGATGATGGACGAGAGCTTGGTAAGGTGAAAGAAATTCTCGCTCCTGGTGCCAATGATGTTTGGGTTGTTCAGCGCAAGGAAGGTGGAAAAGACATTTTGATTCCATACATTGATGAAGTGGTCGTCGACATTAATGTTGAAAATAAAATCATTACGATACATGCAATCGAAGGATTATTAGAATGAGAATTGATTTTTTAACGCTGTTTCCCGATATGTTTTTTGGCGTTCTGCACTCCTCGATTTTGAAGCAAGCACAAGAGAAAAAGGCAGTGAAATTCGGCGTGACAGACTTTCGGTCCTATGCCGATAACAAGCATAAAAAAGTCGACGACTATCCTTATGGGGGCGGGGCGGGAATGGTACTAAGTCCTCAGCCTCTCTTTGATGCTGTGAGTGAGTTAACGAAAAATAGTGATTCGCCGCGTATTATTTTAATGTGCCCACAAGGAGCGACGTTTTCGCAGCGAAAAGCAGAGGAGTTTGCAAGAGAAGAGCATCTAATCTTTCTTTGCGGTCATTATGAAGGGTATGATGAGCGTATTCGTGAGCATCTTGTAACGGATGAAATTTCGATCGGTGATTATGTTTTAACTGGAGGCGAGCTTGGGGCAATGGTCGTAGCAGATAGTGTTACCCGACTTCTTCCAGGGGTACTTGGGAACGAAATATCTGCTGTGACAGACTCCCATTCAACAGGACTTCTTGAGCACCCTCATTATACGCGACCGGCTGATTTTCGTGGTATGAAAGTACCAGATGTTCTTTTATCTGGTCACCATGCGAAGATTGAAAGATGGCGAAAAAAAGAAGCGCTCAGACGAACGCTTGAACGACGCCCTGACTTGCTTAAGCAGCGTCAGCTGACAGAGGAAGAAGAGCTTTTATTAAAAGAAATTGAACAAAATGAAAAGTAGCCTAAACTGCAAAGACTGCTTGTAAATCTCATGACGGTATGCTATTATATTTTTTGTGGCTTAGGCCAGTGATTACGATGTTCCGCTGCAGGATCTAACTGATAAGAGCATCTGTATGGAAGGAGTGGAATCCTACGATGAACAACATTATTCGTGAAATTACAAGCGAACAATTGCGCAGTGATATTCCAGCGTTTCGTTCTGGTGACACATTACGTGTACACGTAAAGGTTATCGAGGGAACTCGTGAGCGTATCCAAGTGTTTGAAGGCGTAGTCATTAAGCGTCGTGGAACTGGAATTAGCGAAACGTTCACTGTTCGTAAAATTTCTTACGGCGTAGGTGTTGAGCGTACATTCCCATTACATTCACCAAAGATCGATAAGATCGAAGTGAAGCGTCGCGGTAAAGTACGTCGTGCGAAGTTGTATTACTTGCGTAACCTGCGCGGTAAAGCAGCTCGTATTAAAGAAATCCGATAAGAACTGTAATGAAGAGGAGCTTGTTTTCAAGCTCCTTTTTTCCGGTTGCGAGTAGGTTTTTAACATCATAAAATAGGTAAAGATAATCAATATTCGTGCTTATATTTTCTCGTTAATACAAGCACAGGGCTTTGGGTGCCTATATGATCACCTGTTTATGCTAAAATCATAGTAGAAATCACAAGTGAGATATAGGAGGAGACAGGCATGACAAAAACGAAAAGCGATTCATGGGAATGGGTAAAGGCCCTGATCATTGCCCTCGTATTAGCGGCAATCGTCCGTTATTTTCTTTTTGCGCCGATTGTGGTAGAAGGGCAGTCCATGATGCCGACACTTGAGAACAACGACCGTTTGATTATCAACAAAATCGGCTATTCGTTTACTCAACCAGAAAGATTTGATATTATCGTATTTCATGCCCCAGGTGGAAAAGACTATATCAAGCGCGTTATTGGACTACCAGGCGACAAGATTGAATATATTGATGATGTTCTGTACGTCAATGGTGAAGCAATTGACGAACCGTATTTAGATGAATTGAAAGCAGAGCTACATGGCGGGCAGCTTACCGGTGATTTTCGCTTACAAGATGTGACGAGCGAAACCGTCGTGCCAGAGAAACATTTATTTGTTCTTGGAGACAATCGAAGACATAGTAAAGACAGTCGTGACATTGGAACCGTTCCTTTTGAAGAGGTCGTTGGAAAGGCGAATGTCGTCTTTTGGCCTCTAACGGATGTGCGACTTGCAAAGTAGGTGTTCAGTTTGACAATACAGTGGTTCCCAGGCCATATGGCAAAAGCAAGGCGTGAAGTAACAGAAAAACTAAAGCTCATTGATGTCGTCATTGAATTGTTAGATGCGCGAGTCCCGCTCTCTTCGCGTAACCCGATGATTGATGAGATTGTGGCCCATAAGCCTCGACTCGTGCTTTTAAACAAAGCAGACTTGGCCGATCCAGCAATAACAAAAGAGTGGGAAAAATATTTTCAATCAACGGGTGCAAAAGTGTTGGCATTGAACGCCCAAACAGGTAAGGGAGTGAATCAAATACCCATTGCTTGCAAGGAATTAGCTCAACCATTGATCGAAAAGCTTCGTTCAAAGGGAATGAAGCCTCGGGCAATTCGTGCCATGATCTTAGGAATTCCGAATGTTGGGAAGTCAACGTTAATTAATCGTTTAGCCTCAAAAAGAATTGCAAAAGTCGGCGATCGCCCAGGAGTAACGAAGCAGCAGCAATGGATAAAAGTAGGGAACGACATGGAGCTACTAGATACACCAGGAATTTTGTGGCCGAAATTCGAAGATCAATCCATCGGCTTTCGATTAGCTGCAACGGGGGCGATTAAAGATGAGCTTCTTGACTTTCAAGACATTGCATTGTTTATTCTTATGTTCATGAAAGAGTATTACCCTACACGTCTAAAGGAGCGGTATAAGCTTAACGAACTTCCTGAAGAGGGGATCGCCCTCTTTGATGAAATCGGGAAAAAGCGTGGATGTTTGTTAAGTGGCGGCTTCATCGATTACGATAAGGCTGCAGAAATTATTCTTCGTGAATTACGATCTGGAACGTTAGGTTCTATTACATTAGAGCGACCGCCAATGAATGAACAAGCCAAGCCGTTTGATGGGTGATTAGCACTCAATCAGACGGCTTTTTTAAAAAAACAGAGCTTTGATTTGACCCATGACTGTCTAAGTCGAGAATACATGATAAAGAAAATGAAGCAATGAACCGATATAACGGATAAGGAGCGTGTCCCGTGGAAAGAAAATTGTCAATGAAAGAAATTGAAAAAAGACTATTTACCGAACAAAATGCCGAACTAGAATGGCTTGAAGCATTAAAAAAGGATTCTCGAAAAGGTGTGCATCAGCTGTTGCAAAAATACGAGCGACAACAAAGAAAGCAAGCGCTAACAGAACAAATGCACGAGGATATGAAAGCTTACGAAGGCGCCTTGTGGGCAGCAGGACATGATGCGGTTGCCGGCCTTGATGAAGTGGGTCGTGGTCCTTTGGCAGGTCCTGTGGTGGCAGCGGCTGTCATTCTTCCAAAAAACGTTCGGCTCCTAGGTTTGACTGATTCAAAAAAACTTTCAAAAGAAAAAAGGGAAGCGTATTACGAACAAATCAAAGAGCAAGCCCTTGCTTATTCAGTGGCTGTTGTTCATGCAGATGAAATCGATAAGCTCAACATTTATCAAGCGACAAAAAAAGCGATGCTTGAAGCGATACATACCTTGCCGTTAAAGCCTGATGCCCTTCTCCTTGATGCAATGGAGCTGCCTATTCATTTACCTCAGCAGTCGATCATTAAAGGGGATCAAAAAAGCTTGACGATTGCCGCAAGCTCCGTGCTAGCCAAGGTCACAAGGGATCGGTATATGGAAAATCTTGAAAATCGTTATCCAGGCTACGGATTTGCCCGGCATGTAGGCTATGGAACGCAAATGCATTTAGACGCCATCGAGCGATTGGGATTAACACCTGAACATCGCCGCTCCTTTCGTCCAGTAAGGGAAGTGGAGAGCCAGACAGAATCAGGAGCGTCATAATCTTCACGAAGGAGGTGAGGGAGATGCAAACAAACCTACAGGGACCGTTATTTGGGCGGACTGAGCGTGTCCAGCCCCGTTCTCTTTCTCTATCTGCGGGGCAAATCGTTCAAGGTCGAATTGTTAAACTGTTTCCTAATCAACTCGCTGCATTACAAATGGGAAGAATAACGGTGACAGCACGCCTAGAAGCTGCCCTTACTGCTGGGAAAGATTACTGGTTTCAAGTTCAATCTGGAAGTGGCATCCCACGAATTAAAGTGTTGGATGACAATATGATTCGACAAAAAGAAGGTGGACAAGGAGCAGCATCGTCTTTGCAACAAATCTTACAGCAGCTCGGACTTCCGCAGACGAAGGCAAATGAAGCATTATTGCGCTATTTTTCTGAAGCGAGACTTCCTTTTACTCGAGAAATCCTTGTCCAAGGGGGAGACGTGCTCAAACAAATGGGCATGTTAAATCGTGAAGGCTTTCAGTTCCTTCAAGGGATGGTGCAGCGAAACATTCCAATCACAAATGAGACGTTTGCGGCCTTTCGCGCACTTCAACAATCCCCTTCCTTATCAACTCAGCTGCAGCAGATCATTCAAGAAGGGGCGAATTCCCCACTACCAGTTGTGAAAACACTTGTCAGTGGCATCCAGTCAATCCTTAATGAGGGACAAGTGCCCCAAGGGAAGTCCCCCCTTACTGAGTTATTGATGATGTTTTCGGCCAATCGCAATAGCGATCCTCTAAAACAAGGAGCGGAGCAATTATTGCAACGCCTTGGTGTCTTACCTGAGGGGATGACGAAAGAAGAGCTTTATCAACAATTTCGTCAAGCGGTCCTTAGCCCTGCCAATCGCTCCCTCGTTCAACAGCTTTGGCCAAATGCTGCTGGGGGCGGCTTTAATGTCGCTCAATTAGACGGAAAAACCTTTTTTGAATGGATGATCTCCCGCCTAAGCATCTCTGCTGGAAAAGAAGGAAGCAGGCAAATACAAGTATTACTCTCTCTATTTGGTTCGCAAAAACAAGCAGCAGGTTTCACGAGCGAGCTTCAAGGCCTTCAGCTAAATGGGGTGAGTTTGCAAAATACAGAGCTAGGGGCTTTACAACGAGCATACGAAGCGACATTTGCGAATGATCGTCTCAATGGTCAAGGGCCGTCCACGTTAGCAAGTCAACTTTCCAGAATCCTCCAATCGCTTGGTATGCAGCATGAGTTTGATGTTAACCGTTTAATGCAAGGGGAAACGGCGAGAGGGGTTGTTGGCGCTGACCGTTTAAAAAGCCTACTTATCCAGTTGCAACAACAAGATCTACCTACTTCCTTAAAGGAACAAGCGACCCTTGCTTTGCAGCGTTTGACGGGGCAGCAGCTTTTAGCAGCTGAGCAGCTCGGTCCCCTTCATCAAGTAGCTGTTCAGCTCCCCCTTTCATTAGGGCTTTTTCAAACGGAAATGACGGTTCAATGGGAAGGGAAAAAGACAGAGAAGGGAACGTTGGACCCTGATCACTGCCGAGTTTTATTTTATCTTGAATTGGAGAACCTGCAGGAAACGATCGTGGATGTACAAATTCAAAATCGTGTCATATCTGTTACGGTGCTAAATGAGCATCCCCGTCCGGATTTTCTAATTGCTTCTTTGACACCAAGCCTAAGAGAGGCACTTGCATCACATGATTATAAATTGTTATCGCTTGTTTGGAAGGAATTCAAAGAATCAAAGCAGCAAAATCAAAGCCAGCAAGCCTATCGACAATCAGTCGGATATCAAGGGGTTGACGTGCGAATATGAGTAAGAAGAATCAAAAAAAACAAGCCATCGCCCTTGGTTATGATCGTGAGAAGGATCAGGCACCACGAATGATTGGGAAAGGACAAGGCTTTGTCGCTGAGGAAATCATTCAAAAAGCGAAGGAGCACTCAATCCCCATTCAAGAGGACCCATCATTGGTGGAATTACTTGGCCAGCTTGAAATCAATCAGACCATTCCAAGTGATCTGTATGAAGTCGTTGCCGAGTTGTTTGCCTTCATCTATCGCATTGATCAAAACAAATAAAGGTAAAAGTCAGCTTAGTGAGGAATCCTCAGATGGATATACTACAAATGAGCTGGCTTTTTTCATCCAGCTTAAAAATAACATTAGGAGGATGAGACGATGACGGAAAGAAACAAGCTTTTAATTCCACAGTCAGGGGCTTTTTTGGAACAGTTCAGAGAAGAAATCGCTCATGAATTTGGGATTCACTATTCAGTTCATCAGACGGATGTTCAAGCAAAAAACATGACAAAAATGATGATGAGAAAGACGTGCACGGAGAAGCGTTCATAAGGACACCCAAACCATAGAGGTTTCTAATTTATACCATTTTTCTGTGTTTTATACGTTAATTTTTGCACAAAAAATAACGAGAAGCGATAATTTTCGAAAAAATGAAAGAAAATTCGAATTGGGAGGTGATTTTCCCTCCCAAAATTTTTTAAATAATGCTAAACTATAAAAGGACCATGTCTTGGTTGATCGACTTTTTTCGAAAATGGGCGCAGCAGACAAGATTTGCAGACTTTCGTCTAAAGAATTCATCACCTAGGCATGCGCTAACGATGCATGCAGACATGCAATTGATAGGAGGATGGAGAGAGAATGAATATCCATGAGTATCAAGGAAAAGAGCTTCTACGTCAATACGGCGTCGCGGTTCCAAACGGAAAAGTAGCATTCTCCGTAGACGAAGCAGTAGAAGCAGCAAAAGAATTAGGCACATCCGTTTGTGTCGTTAAAGCACAAATCCATGCAGGTGGTCGGGGAAAAGCAGGCGGCGTTAAAGTTGCGAAGAACCTGGATGAAGTACGTACATATGCTGATGAGATTTTAGGAAAGACCCTTGTCACGCATCAAACGGGTCCTGAAGGTAAAGAAGTAAAGCGCTTACTTATTGAAGAAGGCTGCGACATTCAAAACGAATACTATATTGGTCTTGTCCTGGACCGGGCTACATCAGCCGTTGTCATGATGGCATCAGAAGAGGGTGGAACGGAGATCGAGGAAGTAGCTGCAGCGACACCAGAAAAGATTTTTAAAGAAGTGATCGATCCGGCTGTCGGCCTTCAAGGCTTCCAAGCTCGGCGTCTTGCATTCAATATTAATATTCCACCAAAGCTTGTTGGACAAGCGGTTAAATTTATGATGGGCTTGTACAAAGTTTTTGTTGAGAAAGATTGCTCGATTGCTGAGATCAACCCACTTGTCACAACAGGTGATGGAAAGGTTATGGCTCTTGATGCGAAGCTAAACTTTGATTCAAACGCATTATATCGTCAAAAAGACGTGCTTGAATATCGTGATCTAGAAGAAGAGGATCCAAAAGAAATTGAAGCGTCTAAATATGACTTAAGCTATATTTCACTAGATGGTAACATTGGTTGTATGGTTAATGGCGCAGGTCTTGCGATGGCAACAATGGATATCATTAAGCATTACAATGGTGAACCAGCGAACTTCCTAGACGTTGGGGGCGGTGCTACGGCTGAGAAAGTAACGGAGGCCTTTAAGATTATTCTCTCAGATGAAAACGTTAAAGGTATTTTCGTTAATATTTTCGGTGGAATCATGAAGTGTGATGTCATTGCAGAAGGTGTCGTTGAAGCAACGAAGCAAGTTGGTCTTGAAATCCCGCTTGTTGTTCGTCTTGAAGGTACCAATGTAGACTTAGGTAAGAAAATCTTGCAAGAGTCTGGTTTGAATATTACAGCAGCTGATTCCATGGCGGATGGCGCTCAAAAAATTGTATCTCTAGTGAAATAAGAAAGGCGGGACGTGGAGAATGAGTATCATGATTAATAAAGATACAAAAGTAATCGTTCAAGGGATTACCGGTGCAACGGGTTTATTCCATACAAAACAAGCGGTTGAATATGGGACAAATGTCGTCGGTGGTGTTACACCTGGTAAAGGTGGAACGGAGGTAGAAGGCATTCCTGTATTTGATACAGTTGAACAAGCAGTGAAGGCAACAGGTGCAAACGCATCAGTTATCTATGTACCACCAGCATTCGCTGCAGATGCCATTATGGAAGCTGTTGATGCAGAGCTTGATCTAGCGATTTGTATAACAGAGGGAATTCCAGTTCTAGATATGGTGAACGTGAAGCGCTATATGGCTGGAAAGAAAACACGTCTAGTGGGACCAAACTGCCCAGGTGTGATAACACCTGAAGAATGTAAGATTGGAATTATGCCTGGTTATATTCATAAAAAAGGCCATGTTGGCGTCGTTTCCCGCTCAGGTACCCTTACGTATGAAGCGGTTCATCAGCTTTCAACAGCTGGTATCGGTCAATCAACAGCTGTTGGAATTGGTGGAGATCCAGTAAACGGGACGAATTTTATCGATGTATTGTCATTGTTTAATGAAGATCCTGACACCTATGCGGTTATTATGATCGGGGAAATCGGTGGTACAGCTGAGGAAGAAGCGGCTGAATGGATCAAAGCAAACATGAAAAAGCCTGTCGTTGGATTCATTGGTGGACAAACAGCGCCTCCAGGTAAGCGTATGGGGCATGCAGGTGCCATTATTTCTGGTGGAAAGGGTACAGCTGCAGAGAAGATTAAAACGCTTGAAAGCTGCGGCGTAAAAGTAGCAGAAACACCTTCTGTCATGGGTGAAACCCTCATTTCTGTATTGAAAGAACAAGGGTTGCTTGAAAAGTGTACAACACACGAAGTATAAATGAACATTTTGTGAAAGCTCCCGCATAAGGGGGCTTTTTCCCTTGTTTTCCTCCTCCATTTTCTTCAGCCTATATATGAAAGGACGTGCCTCTTTTTGGCTCCTCGTATTGAACAACTCGTGCATCTCCATAGTTTGCCAAGCGTCTCGTGGCGATTACTTAAAAGAATGATTGAGCGGGACCCTGAGCTTCAAAAGGTTTTTTCCTTTTCGGCCTCACAGCTCGAATCGTTTGTTGAGTTGAAATCAGATCATGCAGAAAAGCTTTATGGAGAGATTCATAGACGCTCCACTAGTGAATGGATGAGCTATTATCAAAAAAAACAGGTCAAGCTGGTGTCTTTCTTTGACAAAGAATACCCTAAACTGTTAAAAGAAACATATGACCCCCCTTGGGTTCTATATTGTAAGGGTGATCTAAATCTCTTTCAAAAAAGAAAAAGTATAGCAGTTGTAGGAACTAGAAATCCTACAAATAATGGCATACATAGTTTGAAAAAGCTGTTGCCGCCACTTATTGAGCAGAATTGGGTCGTTGTAAGTGGCCTTGCGTATGGAATTGATTTTGAGGCCCATAAGCTTGCTGTTGATGCAGAGGGTCATACGATAGCTGTGCTAGGCTCAGGCTTTGATCAAATCTATCCAAAGGCTCATCAAGCTTTCGCTGAAAAAATTGCTGAATCACATTTGCTTATTTCGGAATATCCACCTTATAGGAAGCCTCTTCCTTGGCAATTTCCAGCGCGAAACCGAATCATTAGCGGTCTGTCTTTAGGTCTTTTGGTCGTCGAAGCAAAAGAGAAAAGTGGGTCTTTAATCACAGCGGATCAGGCGTTAGAACAAGGAAGAGATGTATTTGCTGTTCCAGGATCGATTTTAAATCCTGCTGCAAATGGAACGAACCGTCTCGTACAGCAAGGTGCAAAGCTTGTCATTGATGCACAAGATATTTTAGATGAATGGCTAAAATAAAAGAAGGAAAAACCGCCCATTTCTAAGTAATGTTTGACAAAAGAAGAAAGTATGTTTAATAATGAGGAAGATTTTAATTTATTCTGAAAGGGGGAGGACCGTACATGGCCGATTATTTAGTAATCGTTGAATCTCCCGCCAAAGCGAAAACGATTGGTAAGTATTTAGGTAAAAAATATACGGTAAAAGCCTCAATGGGGCATGTTCGTGATTTACCCAAAAGTCAAATGGGTGTAGACATAGAAAAACAATATGACCCCAAATATATTACGATTCGTGGTAAAGGGCCTGTATTAAAAGAACTAAAAACTGCCGCCAAAAAAGTAAAACGAGTCTATTTAGCGGCTGACCCCGATCGAGAAGGTGAGGCGATTGCTTGGCATCTCGCCCATAGTTTAGATATTGATGAAAAATCTGACTGTCGTGTTGTTTTTAATGAAATTACAAAACAAGCCATAAAAGATGCATTTAAAACACCGCGACCGATAAATATGGACTTAGTCGATGCTCAACAAGCAAGACGAGTGCTTGACCGACTTGTTGGTTATAACATTAGCCCATTATTATGGAAGAAAGTGAAAAAAGGATTAAGCGCCGGACGTGTTCAATCCGTTGCTGTAAAAATGATTATCGACCGAGAAAAAGAGATTCAAGCTTTTGTTCCTGAAGAATATTGGAGCATTCAAGGCTCATTTTCTTTAAATGGAGAAAACTTTGAAGCGAAATTTTACGGGATGAATGGTGAAAAAGTTGAACTTCATTCAGAGGATGAGGTCAAAAACGTCCTCGCCAAGCTAAAAGGAGAGGAGTTCCTCGTTGAATCTGTGAAGAAAAAAGAACGGAAACGAAATCCTGTCACTCCGTTTACAACCTCTTCATTACAGCAGGAAGCCGCACGTAAGCTGAATTTTAGAGCCAAGAAAACAATGATGATTGCACAACAGCTTTATGAAGGAATCGACTTAGGCAAAGAAGGCACTGTTGGTCTCATCACATATATGCGTACCGATTCGACACGAATTTCTGAGCTTGCGCAATCGGAAGCAAAGCAATACATTGAAGAAACATATGGAGAAGACTATTCCAGAAAAGAAAAAAGAGTGACGAAGAAGGATAAGAAGGCTCAAGACGCCCATGAGGC
>NZ_ANNK01000079.1 GCF_000334155.1 Halalkalibacterium ligniniphilum
AAAACCGCCCATTTCTAAGTAATGTTTGACAAAAGAAGAAAGTATGTTTAATAATGAGGAAGATTTTAATTTATTCTGAAAGGGGGAGGACCGTACATGGCCGATTATTTAGTAATCGTTGAATCTCCCGCCAAAGCGAAAACGATTGGTAAGTATTTAGGTAAAAAATATACGGTAAAAGCCTCAATGGGGCATGTTCGTGATTTACCCAAAAGTCAAATGGGTGTAGACATAGAAAAACAATATGACCCCAAATATATTACGATTCGTGGTAAAGGGCCTGTATTAAAAGAACTAAAAACTGCCGCCAAAAAAGTAAAACGAGTCTATTTAGCGGCTGACCCCGATCGAGAAGGTGAGGCGATTGCTTGGCATCTCGCCCATAGTTTAGATATTGATGAAAAATCTGACTGTCGTGTTGTTTTTAATGAAATTACAAAACAAGCCATAAAAGATGCATTTAAAACACCGCGACCGATAAATATGGACTTAGTCGATGCTCAACAAGCAAGACGAGTGCTTGACCGACTTGTTGGTTATAACATTAGCCCATTATTATGGAAGAAAGTGAAAAAAGGATTAAGCGCCGGACGTGTTCAATCCGTTGCTGTAAAAATGATTATCGACCGAGAAAAAGAGATTCAAGCTTTTGTTCCTGAAGAATATTGGAGCATTCAAGGCTCATTTTCTTTAAATGGAGAAAACTTTGAAGCGAAATTTTACGGGATGAATGGTGAAAAAGTTGAACTTCATTCAGAGGATGAGGTCAAAAACGTCCTCGCCAAGCTAAAAGGAGAGGAGTTCCTCGTTGAATCTGTGAAGAAAAAAGAACGGAAACGAAATCCTGTCACTCCGTTTACAACCTCTTCATTACAGCAGGAAGCCGCACGTAAGCTGAATTTTAGAGCCAAGAAAACAATGATGATTGCACAACAGCTTTATGAAGGAATCGACTTAGGCAAAGAAGGCACTGTTGGTCTCATCACATATATGCGTACCGATTCGACACGAATTTCTGAGCTTGCGCAATCGGAAGCAAAGCAATACATTGAAGAAACATATGGAGAAGACTATTCCAGAAAAGAAAAAAGAGTGACGAAGAAGGATAAGAAGGCTCAAGACGCCCATGAGGCGATTCGGCCAACGTCGGTGTACAATGACCCAAGGACTATTAAAAGCTACCTTTCCCGTGATCAGTTCCGTCTTTATAAATTGATTTGGGAACGAATGGTAGCAAGTGAAATGGCTCCTGCGGTGATGGATACAATGACCGTTGATATGACGAACGAAGGTGTTCAATTCCGTGCAACAGGGTCGAAAGTAAAGTTCCCTGGCTTTATGAAAGTGTATATTGAAGGAAATGATGACGGGAAAAAAGAGGAAGATCGACTGCTTCCTAATCTACAAGAAGGACAAAAGGTAAAGAATGAAGCAATCGAACCAAATCAACATTTTACCCAGCCGCCACCAAGGTATACAGAAGCCCGGCTTGTAAAGACAATGGAGGAGCTAGGAATTGGACGTCCTTCAACGTACGCTCCAACACTCGATACGATTCAAAGACGTGGCTATGTTGCTCTTGATGAAAAGCGCTTTGTCCCAACCGAACTTGGAGAAATTGTTTTAGAGCTCATCACTGAATTTTTCCCTGAGATCCTTGATGTTGAGTTTACGGCAAAAATGGAAAATGATCTTGATTCGATTGAAGAAGGTCAGCATGAGTGGATTGAAATCATTGACGACTTCTATAAAGGATTTGAGAAGCGTTTAAAAGTAGCGGAAGAACAAATGAAAGAAGTAGAAATTAAGGATGAACCTGCTGGAGAAAATTGTGAACAATGCGGGCATGAAATGGTCTATAAAATGGGGCGTTATGGTAAGTTCATGGCTTGTTCAAATTTCCCAGATTGCCGAAACACAAAAGCAATCGTTAAAGAGATCGGAGTCAAATGTCCTACCTGTAAAGAAGGTAATATTGTAGAGCGTAAAAGCAAAAAACGTCGTACATTTTATGGGTGTGATCGCTACCCAGAATGTGATTTTGTTTCATGGGATAAACCAATTTCTCGCCCGTGTCCGAAATGCTCGGGCCTACTCGTGGAGAAGAAAACGAAAAAAGGTGTCAACGTGCAATGCGTATCATGTGACTACAAGGAAGAGGTCAATTAGAGATTGCTCTACATTCGTGGCAATTGTATGACAAGTTCTTTTTTTCAATATTTAATGGTTGAAGGTTTCGATAAAATCGATTATGATGTTAGAGGCCTTGAGCTATAAGCCCTTAGCTTTTTTTAAAAAGTGGGACAAGTCAAGTGGAGCTTTGTCCCCGCTTTTAGATAACCCCCTATTAAAGCGCGGCCTTTAATTGGGGGTTTGATGTCCTTGAGGTTGTTAAAAAACAAGAAAAGAAGAAATGGATCATGAATAGCAAATTCGTATTTACTATCATGCGGTGAAGCTCGCCGTGTTGAATGAACGGAGGACTTAAAATGTCAAACCAGACAGTCAACGTGATCGGTGCAGGCTTGGCTGGAAGTGAAGCGGCTTGGCAATTAGCTCGTCAAGGTGTTCAAGTGCATTTATATGAAATGCGCCCAGTAAAGCAAACCCCTGCCCATCATACTGATAAATTTGCTGAACTTGTTTGCAGTAATTCCCTTCGCGCGAATTCATTAACGAATGCCGTCGGTGTACTAAAAGAAGAAATGAGACAGTTAGACTCTGTCATTATCGGCGCAGCGGATGACAGCGCAGTGCCAGCAGGCGGTGCTCTGGCTGTTGATCGCCATGAATTTGCTGCAGCTGTTACAGAGCGAGTACGGAATCATCCGAATGTAACGGTATTTAATGAAGAAATACAAGGGATTCCAGAAGGGCCAACGATTATTGCAACGGGCCCACTAACCTCTCCTTCCTTATCCAAAGAGCTACAAGCATTAACGGGGGAAGAGTACCTTTATTTCTATGATGCGGCAGCACCAATCATTGAAACAGACTCCATTGACATGGATAAGGTGTACTTAAAATCTCGTTATGATAAAGGGGACGCTGCTTATTTAAATTGTCCGATGACGGAAGATGAGTTTAATCGTTTTTATGAGGCGTTAATTTCGGCTGAAACTGTGCCATTGAAAGAATTTGAAAAAGAAATCTTTTTTGAAGGCTGCATGCCAATTGAAGTGATGGCAAAGCGTGGCAAAAAAACATTATTGTTTGGGCCGATGAAGCCAGTAGGATTAGAGCATCCAGAAACGGGAAAACGGCCATATGCAGTTGTTCAGCTTCGCCAAGATAATACATCAGGTACGCTTTATAACATCGTCGGTTTTCAAACCCATTTAAAATGGGGTCCACAAAAGGAAGTCCTTCAATTAATTCCTGGATTGGAGCAAGCGGAAATTGTTCGATATGGTGTCATGCATCGTAATACGTTCATTAATTCACCGAATTTGCTTAAGCCGACATATCAATATAAGGAGCGTAATGATTTGTTTTTTGCCGGGCAAATCACAGGGGTAGAAGGATATGTTGAATCAGCAGCAGCTGGTTTAATAGCCGGGTTGAATGCCGCTCGTCTTGTGAATGGAAAGGACGTATTAACCTTCCCTGAAACGACAATACTTGGTAGTATGGCCCATTACATCACAACGGCTAACCCTAATAATTTCCAGCCGATCAATGCGAATTTTGGATTGCTGCCACCACTTGAAGAAAGCATTCGGCAGAAAAAAGAACGAAATGAAAAGCTTGCACAACGAGCATTACAGGCAATTCAGAATTTTGTGAAAAAAATGTAAATTATCTTGCGAGGGCTACTAAGATGTGATAGAATTTAGTAGCTCTGTGAGGTGGTAATGTGGAAAAAGCCGAAGGACAGGAATGGATGAACCATTTTTTACGATTTATCCAAGTCGAAAAAAATCATTCCATGCATACAGTAACAAATTACAAACGCGACCTTGAACACTTCTATGATTACATGAAGCAGCATTTAACGAGTTCGTTTGCTGCTGTTTCGTATGCTCATGTGCGTCAGTATTTAACGAGTCTGTTTGAAAAAAAATACGCACGAAATACCGTGGCAAGAAAGCTATCCTCTTTACGAAGTTTTTATAAATTTCTACTGAGAGAACAACTTGTTACTGAAAATCCTTTCAGTATGACCCATACACCCAAAGGAAGCACTCGTTTACCAAACTTCCTTTATGAAGCGGAAGTGGAGCAGCTATTTTCTGCTTTTGAAGGGGAAAAGCCATTGGATTTACGAAACAAGGCGTTGCTTGAACTTCTTTACGCTTCTGGTCTTCGTGTTAGTGAATGCTGCCAATTATCGATCAAGGACATAGATTTTTCAATTGGTACGGTTTTCGTTACAGGAAAAGGAAACAAAGAACGATATGTACCTGTTGGTTCATTTGCATGTGATGCATTGAGCATGTACCTGAAATCAGGTCGCCCTAAGCTGCTGGAGAAGGGGAAACAGCAAACAGATCGGCTCTTTCTCAATTACCGTGGAGGACCATTGTCTGAAAGAAGTGTGCGAACAATCCTTCATCAGTGCATGGAAAAAGCAGCATTACGAAACCGTATTCGACCTCATGATCTTAGACATACCTTTGCAACACATTTATTAAATAACGGGGCTGATCTCCGAGTTGTGCAAGAATTGCTTGGTCATGAGCATTTATCTACGACACAAGTGTATACACATGTAACAAAGGATCGATTAAGAGATGTTTACTTATCCCATCACCCGCGCGCAAAAGGATGAATGGGGCTGAAGGAGGAAATGGTGATGGAAGCTATTTTTCATGCTACGACAATTTTTGCGGTGCATCATAACGATCAATGTGCCATGGCTGGTGATGGTCAAGTTACATTTGGAAATGCAGTTGTGATGAAGCATACGGCTAAGAAAGTTCGCAAAATTTATCATGGGAACGTATTAGCTGGGTTTGCTGGCTCAGTCGCGGACGCCTTTACCCTATTTGAGAAATTTGAAGGACGATTAGAAGAGTATAACGGAAACCTCCAGCGCGCAGCTGTTGAGCTCGCAAAGGAATGGCGTAGTGATAAAGTGTTACGGCGTCTTGAAGCAATGTTGATCGTGATGAACAAAGAACATTTGCTGCTCATATCAGGAACAGGTGAAGTGATCGAGCCAGATGATGGGATTCTTGCGATTGGCTCTGGTGGTAATTATGCGTTAGCTGCAGGTAGAGCATTAAAAAAGCATGCTCCAACTTTGTCTGCCAAAGAAATTGCCACAGCAGCTTTGGAAACCGCTGGTGAGATTTGTGTGTATACGAATCAAAACTTAGTTGTAGAAGAACTGTAACGGTCGATTAGATTGATAGCGTGGAGGATGATGACATGAAAAATGCGTTAACACCAAGACAAATCGTTGAACGACTCGATCAGTATATTGTTGGGCAGGATGCAGCGAAGCGTTCTGTGGCGATCGCACTTCGGAATCGATACCGACGTAACATGCTTGATGAAAAGCTTCGTGATGAAGTAACTCCAAAAAACATCTTAATGATTGGTCCGACAGGTGTAGGTAAAACGGAAATTGCTCGCCGCTTAGCAAAGCTTGTTGGAGCACCTTTCATAAAAGTTGAAGCGACAAAATTCACAGAGGTTGGATATGTCGGCCGTGATGTGGAAGCGATGATTCGTGATCTTGTGGAAACATCTGTTCGTTTGGTGAAAGAGGAAAAAATAAAGGATGTTCGTCCAGAAGCAGAAACACAAGCGAACCAGCGACTTGTTGAGCTTCTTGTACCATCCGAAAAAAAACAAGCAGCTTACAAAAATCCGTTTGAAATGATTTTTGGACAACAGCAAGACCAGAAAGACATGGATGACGCTGTAGAACAAGAGGGGATTAAAGACCGCCGCAACAGAGTAGCCCACCAGCTTGCCTTAGGTGAGCTCGAGGATCACTATGTTCAGGTCGAAATTGAAGAGCAGTCCCATAACTTATTTGATATGTTCCAAGGCGCCGGCATGGAACAAATGGGGATGAACATGCAGGAAATGCTCGGTGGTATGCTTCCCAAAAAAAGAAAAAAACGCAGATTGACTGTTTCTGAAGCGAGAAAAGTTCTCATTGAAGAAGAAGCCCAAAAGCTAATCGACATGGATGAGGTGACGCAAGAAGCTGTTTCAAAAGCAGAACAATTGGGTATGGTCTTCATAGATGAAATCGACAAAGTTTGCGGTAAAAGTCAGCAATCAGCTGATGTCTCACGAGAAGGTGTACAACGGGATATCCTACCAATTGTCGAAGGTTCAACTGTTGTCACAAAATATGGGCCAGTTAAGACGGATCACATTTTATTTATCGCGGCGGGGGCCTTCCATATTGCAAAACCCTCAGATTTAATTCCCGAATTACAAGGGAGATTCCCGATTCGTGTTGAATTGAAGAATTTAACAGTGGATGATTTTGTCCGTATTTTAGTAGAGCCTGACCAGGCCCTTTTAAAACAATATGCGGCACTTTTAGAAACGGAAGGTATAAAAGTTCGATTTACTGACGAAGCTGTTCGTAAGATTGCGACAATTGCAACGGAAGTGAATCAAGAAACTGAAAATATTGGGGCCAGGAGACTTCATACATTGTTGGAACGATTGCTCGAAGATTTATCTTTCGAAGCACCAGAAGTAACGCTAGAGGAAATCACGATTACCCCAGCATATGTAGAAGAAAAATTAGCAACGATCGCAAAAAATCGAGATTTAAGCCAATACATTTTATAATTTTAGGAGGCGTTTTTACAATGGATTTATTATCAAGAACAAGAAAAATTAATGAGATGTTACAAAAATCTGGTGCACAGCATGTTAATTTTAAAGATATGTCTGAAACATTAGGTGAGGTTATTAGCGCAAATGTGTTTATCGTTAGTCGCCGTGGAAAGCTTTTAGGCTTTTCAATCAACCAAGAAATTGAAAACGACCGTATGAAGAAAATGTTAGAAGACCGCCAATTTCCAGAAGAGTATACGGCCGGATTGTTCAAAATTGATGAAACGTCAGCAAACCTTGACATTAATAGTGAATATACAGCGTTTCCTGTAGAGAACAAAGATTTGTTTCAAACAGGTCTGACGACGATTGTTCCTATTTTAGGAGGGGGACAGCGTCTAGGTACACTTATCCTTGCTCGTTTGAACGAGTCGTTCAATAATGATGATTTAGTGCTTGCAGAGTATGGTGCAACAGTTGTAGGTATGGAAATCCTTCATGAAAAAACCCAAGAAATTGAAGAGGAAGCACGGAGTAAAGCCGTTGTACAAATGGCAATCAGCTCTCTTTCCTACAGTGAGCTAGAGGCCGTTGAACATATTTTCGAAGAGCTAGACGGAAAAGAGGGGCTTCTAGTCGCAAGTAAAATTGCAGACCGAGTTGGGATCACTCGTTCAGTCATTGTAAATGCTCTTCGAAAGCTGGAGAGTGCAGGAGTTATTGAATCTCGCTCTTTAGGAATGAAGGGAACGTATATTAAAGTTCTTAACGATAAATTTTTACTAGAGCTTGAAAAATTAAAGGCGAAATAAATAAAACAATTGTCGGTAGGCAAAAAGCTGACAAACTTTACAATGTTGTAAAGTTTGTCAGCTTTTGTCATTTCCGAGGAGAAAATTATGAAAAATGATTGAAATTGTATAAAAAAAAGTAAATTTAGAAGAAAAAATTGATTGGAAGATGTTTCATGTGAAGCCGCAATCATGTAAGATTAGAATAGACTTCAATCGACATTATTGGTAAAAAATCACCAAAAAACGGCCTAATCCGTGCCAAATGTCACCTGATAAAATAAAGCACCTTGAGTCTTTTCGACTTTTTGTGACTATAGTCCATATTTTTCGTTAGGGCTTTCCTATCGAAAAATGAAACATTTGTATACCTATTAGACATTTGAGGACGAATTGTATAAAATTCATCCTATAAACTAATGAAAAAATGACTAAGAATGTCGAATGATAAAAAATCCATTTTTCGGAAAGTTTCACTTTCCAGTTTGAAAGGATGAATGGAATGAATTTGTTTGCTGGCGCTTCTTTTTCTGCTCTAGAAAGAGGGTTGGATGCTTCCTCACTTCGACAAAAAGTTATTTCTCAAAATATTGCCAATGTCGATACACCTAATTACAAAGCGAAGCAGGTTAATTTTAAACATGTATTTAACGATGCCCTTGAACGTCAACGGTTGCATGCGAAGCGTACCGACGAACGTCACTATGAATTTGGTCGCTCCCACCAGCAGCCCTATGTCGAAAGTGTCAGAAATACAATGTATAACCATAACAACAATAATGTTGATATTGATTTGGAAATGGCAGAGTTGGCCCAAAACCAAATCTATTATAATGCGCTAATTGATCGAGTAAATGGTCGTTTTAATAGTCTGCAATCAGTCATTCGAGGAGGAAGGTAGAAGAGATGTCGATTTTTAACAGCCTTAATACTAGCGCCTCTGCTTTGACATCCCAACGACTTCGGATGGATGTCATTTCTGCGAATATGGCAAACGCAGAATCAACGAGAGCTAGGTTTGTGAATGGAGAATGGCAGCCATATCGTAGAAAAATGGTCGTGATGCAGCCGAATGAAAAACAACCTTTCGCTGCACATTTACATAATGCGATGAGTCAATCGAGTCACAGCAGTGTTGGGAATGGAGTGAAAGTATCTGCCATTGTGGAAGATCAGACCCCGTTTAAGCTTGTCTACAACCCTGAGCATCCTGATGCAAATGAAGAAGGCTATGTTCAAATGTCGAATGTTGACCCTTTGCGTGAAATGGTAGATTTAATGAGTGCAACTCGCTCGTATGAAGCGAACGTAACGACGTTAAATGCGTCAAAAAACATGCTGATGAAAGCATTGGAAATTGGACGTTAGGAGGACTGAGCATTGGATATACGTGTAAATCAATCACCTTTTCTTAACACGATACAACCTAACAGCCCTCGTCAGTATACACCGGCAGAGGCACAGGATACATTTAAAAAAGCCTTAAATGACGCTATTAATAATGTAAATAACCTACAAAATTTATCCTCAAACAAAACAGAACGATTAGCAAAAGGTGAAATTGATGATCTACATGATGTCATGATCACTGGTCAAAAAGCATCGATTGCCTTACAAGCAACTGTGGAGGTCCGAAATAAGGTAATTGAAGCCTACCAAGAAATTATGCGAATGCAAGTATAAGAGTTAAAGAATAATTAGCATAAGACAAAGATTGTTAGGTGTATGGCAGGAGGCCCCGTGAAGGTATGAATGAGAAAGTGAAGCAATTTTTAGAGCGTGCAAGAGAATACTGGAAAAATCGAACAAGGACGCAAAAAGGAATCTTTTTAGGCTCGCTAGTAGGTATCGTTGCTTTAGTAGCGGTCCTTTCTTTTTTAGGAAATCGAACAAGTTTCGTGCCATTATATAGTAATTTGACTTTGCAAGAAACGGGCCAAATTAAAGAAACATTAGATGCGAGAGGGATTGCTTCACAGGTTTCAGCAAATGGAACGTCGATCCTTGTTCCAGAAACGCAAGTAGATACATTGAAAGTAGAATTAGCTGCTGAAGGATTGCCTCAAAGTGGAAGCATTGATTACTCCTTCTTTAAAGATCAAGTAGGCTTTGGGATGACGGATAATGAATTTTCTGTCATCGAGCGAGCTGCAATGCAAACAGAGCTAGCAAATTTGATTCGAAATGTAGAAGGTGTTAATCAAGCCAACGTTATGATTACGTTACCGGAAGAAAGCGTATGGGTTGCGGACCCTGAGCAGAGTGCAACGGCCTCTGTTGTTGTTGATCTAGCGCCTGGCTACGAGCTCCAACCAAACCAGGTTCGGGCACTCTATCATCTCGTTTCAAAGAGTGTCCCAAACCTCCCTATAGAAAATATCGTCATAACGAACCAAATGTTTGAGGATTATCCGTACGAAAATGAAAATAGTTCAAATTCAACCTTATCAGCCTATGAACAACAACGTGAGATTAAAAGAGATATTGAACGGGATCTAACGAGAAATCTCCAGCAAATGCTCGGTACGATGATGGGAAGAGATAAAGTTCTCGTATCTGTTACGACTGACATAGATTTCACACAAGAGAATCGTCAGGAAGAGCTCGTTGAGCCGGTCGATGAAGAAAACATGGAAGGCTTAGCTGTTAGTGTGGAAAACATAAACGAAGCCTATAGTGGTGAAGGAACTGAAGCAGGTGGCGTTGTTGGTACTGGAGATGAAATTCCGAATTACGTAGGTGCTGCTGGAACGGGTCCTTACGAATATGAATCTGCTGAAGAGCGGATTAATTATGAAGTAAACCGAATACGTCGTGACATTGTGGAAAGTCCCTATAAAATTCGCGATTTAGGGATTCAAGTCATGGTTGAGCCCCCTGATGGTGAAGAGGAATTAGAGCAACAACGAATCGATGAGATTCAACAAATATTAAGCACGGTTGTGCGGACAAGTATATCGGGAGTTTATGCCGATGAACTAACAGATGAAGAGCTAAACCAAAAGATCTTTGTTTCTTCACAACCATTTAATGGAAAGGTCGAAGTTGACCAAGAAGTTCAAACGGCGATTCCAATGTGGATGTATATTGTCGGTGGTGCACTTCTTGCTATCATTGCCGTTTTACTCTTCCTATTACTTAGAAAACGGAAGCAAACAACAGAAGATATCGCTTTAGAAGAAACAGAAGAAGCGCAAGAAGAAGTGCCGGAATTACCAGAGGAAGATATGAGCATTTCTGCGACAAAACGCAGACAGCTTGAAAAAATGGCTCAAGAAAAGCCAGAAGAATTTTCAAAACTACTTCGAACATGGTTATCTGAGGACTAGGAGGGTCAGGTGTGGCAATGGCGAGTAAAGAGTTAACAGGGAGACAGAAAGCAGCGATCCTCCTTATTTCCCTCGGGCCGGATGTCTCTGCACAGGTGTATAAGCATTTAAGCGAAGAAGAAATTGAACAATTGACTTTAGAGATTGCGAGTGTTAGGAAAGTAGAGAGTCATTTAAAGGAAGAGGTTTTAGAACAATTTCATTCACTTGTGCTGGCCCAAGATTATATATCTCAAGGTGGGATTGGCTACGCAAAAAGTGTTCTTGAAAAAGCACTAGGCGAAGGAGAGGCGATGGATATTATTAATCGTCTCACTTCGACTTTACAAGTACGTCCATTTGATTTTGCAAGAAAATCCGATCCATCACAAATTCTAAATTTTATTCAAAATGAACATCCGCAAACCATTGCTCTTATTCTTTCTTATTTAGAATCGGTGCAAGCAGGACAAATACTTTCTGAACTACCACAAGAAGTTCAAGCGGATGTTGCAAAAAGGATTGCCTTAATGGATAGTACGTCTCCAGAGATTGTAAATGAAGTGGAAATGATTTTGGAACAGAAGCTCTCGGCGACGGCAACGCATGATTATACGGATGCTGGCGGAATTGAAGCAGTAGTAGAAGTACTCAATAGTGTTGACCGCAGTACAGAGAGAACGATTTTAGATGCTTTAGAAATTCAAGATCCTGAGCTTGCAGAAGAGATTAAGAAGCGAATGTTTGTCTTTGAAGATATTGTTACCTTGGATAATCGCTCAATACAGCGAGTGATCCGCGATGTTGAAAATGAAGATCTACAACTTGCCCTTAAGGTTGCTAGTGAAGAAGTAAAAGAGATTGTCTTTAGTAATATGTCACAACGGATGGCAGAAACGTTTAAAGAGGAAATGGAATTCATGGGGCCTGTTCGGCTTCGCGATGTTGAGGAGGCGCAGACAAGAATTGTTGCCACGATTCGTCGCTTAGAAGAGGCGGGTGAAATCGTCATCGCTCGTGGCGGAGGGGATGATATTATTGTCTAAAATCATTAAGACATCATACCTTAGCGAAACGAAAACAGAGTCGAAAGTCATCGAATTACGAACCATTTTACTCGAACGAGATTTTTCTCTTGAAATAGAGAAAGACGAGCTGGAAGAGCCAGTCTATGATCTTCCTAGCCAAGAGGAAGTAGCCGAAGCGATCAACAAACAGCTTGCTGAAGCAAAAGAGAAGGCAAAAGCGATTGTGACAGAGGCCGAGCAACAAAAGGAATTCATTGAAAAAGAGATGAAAGCACGACAAGAACGTGCACAGCAAGAAATTGAGAACGCCCGTAAAGCAGCAGAAGAGCAAGGCTATCAGGCTGGCTTCTCTGAAGGTCAAATAGCAGGAGAAGCAAGCTACAGTGAACAAATTTCTGAAGCGAAAATTCTCGTTGATCTAGCCAAAAAAGACTATCTTGAAACAATCGAAGAGGCGGAACCAGTCATTATAGAACTTGCTGCTGCTCTTTGTCAGCGGATTATTGAAACGAAACTACTGGAAGACGAGCAATTGTGGGATCGACTCGTTAAACAAGTCATTCAGGAAGTTCGCGAGCATGATCAAGTAAATGTGTTTGTCCATCCAAAATGGTACGAACGAACGTTGCAACAAAAAATTGAGCTGAGTGGTATTATCGGCCATCAAGAGATGCTCTATGTCTATCCTGATGCAACACTTCCGGAAAATGGCTGCACGGTTGAAACAAAGTTTGGAAGAATTGATGCGTCACTTGATAGTCAGCTTTCAGAATTAAAGCAGCAGCTACTGGAAAAATTGAAGGAGGGTAACGATGAACGTTAAGTCGTTAGTCAATATCGTACCTACCCTCTCTCCTTACAAGAAGTATGGAAAAGTGACACAAGTCGTCGGTCTTACAATTGAATCGAAAGGTCCTCAAGCCTCTATTGGTGATCTTTGCTATATCATTACGGGAAAACACGGACAAACGAAAGTGAGAGCTGAAGTTGTCGGATTTCGGGACGAGCATGTTTTATTAATGCCATTGAATGGGACGACTGACATTTCGCCTGGAAGTCTTGTTGAGGGGACTGGTCGACCGTTAGAAATTAAAGTTGGCTCAAATTTAATCGGTCAAGTCATTGATGGGTGTGGTCAGCCTCTCAGTGGTGAGAAGCTACCGAAAGGCTTAACACCGTTTCAGACAGAGAACGATCCACCGAATCCTTTAGAACGACCAAGAATCACAGAAATGATGAGTTTGGGTGTTCGTGCAATTGATAGCCTATTTACTGTGGGAAAAGGTCAAAGGATTGGAATTTTTGCTGGAAGTGGTGTTGGAAAAAGTACGCTTTTGTCGATGCTGGCGAGAAACTCGGCAGCAGATGTAAATGTATTGGCTTTAATAGGAGAGCGGGGGCGGGAAGTTAAAGATTTTATTGAGAGAGACTTAGGTGAAGACGGCTTACGTCGCTCGATTGTTGTTGTTGCCACTTCTGACCAGCCTGCATTGATGCGGATAAAGGGAGCCATGACGGCAACGGCAATCGCTGAGTATTTTCGCAATCAAGGCTTTAATGTGAATTTGATGATGGATTCTGTAACTCGTTTTGCGATGGCACAGCGAGAGATAGGTTTAGCAGTGGGGGAACCGCCAACCACAAAAGGATACACACCTTCTGTTTTTGCTATGTTACCGAAACTATTAGAACGTTCAGGAACAAATCGAACAGGAAGCATTACGGCTTTCTACACAGTACTTGTCGATGGAGACGACTTAAATGAACCGATTTCTGACGCTGTAAGAGGAATATTAGATGGACATTTGGTCTTGGACCGAAAGCTCGCAAATAAAGGACAATTCCCCGCTATTAATGTGTTAAAAAGTATTAGCCGTGTAATGAATGACATTGTCGACCCACGACATCGTGCTGCTGCTGACAGGTTGAGGTCCTTATTATCTACGTACTATGATGCAGAGGATTTGATTAATATAGGGGCCTACAAGCGAGGCTCATCAAAAGAGATTGATGAAGCAATTCTTCGTTATCCTGAAATCATTGATTTTATCAAGCAACAAACGGATGAACAAACGAACGCAGAGGAAGCGATTGCTCAACTGATGAACATCTTTGGGGAAGGGTGAATAAAAGTTGTCGTTTGAATTTACGTTGCAAAAAGTACTGGAGCTAAAAGAACGTCAAAAAATGGAACTAGAAGCTCAATATACAGAAGCAACGAAAATCTTTGAGGATGTGGCAACGAGGCTTTACAATCTATTAAAACAAAAAGAAGAGTACGAAGCCCAAGCACGTACGAAGATTAGCCAAGGAACCTCCATTTTTGAATTGCAGCAAAGTGAAACTTCTTTATTACGATTTCAACGTGAGATTGAGAAGCAGCAGCGAACAACACATCTTGCAAGGGAGCGAATGAAGCGGAAGGAGCTTGACTTGCAAGAAATGACCATTGAAATGAAAAAGTATGAAAAAATGAAAGAACGAAAATATGAAGAATATCTCTTGGAAGAAAAACGAATGGACCAGCAAGTCATGGATGAGCTGTCGATTCAATTATTTGTGAAACGTTGAAATTAGGTGAACCTTATGAGTGAAAACGAGAAAAGATATAGTAAGTTTCAATGGTTTTTCCTCGTTATCTTCATTCCAACGGTCTTTGCAGCAATCTTATTTGCTGTGATTATGTCAATTTTAGGTTTTAATGTCGTCGATCGTGCAAAAGAGATTGGAACGAACATTCCGTTCGTCTCAAGCTATTTTTCTGAGGAAGAAGAGGAAGAAGCAGTCGAAGAGGTGAACATCGAAGAATACGAGCAAACAATTTATGAGCAGCAGGCAGAGATCGAACGGCTTCAACAAGAGGTGACAGACAGGGATGAAGAAATTGCGACGATTCGAGCAGAACGAGATCAGCTTGAACAACGCTTAGAAATTGAGCAAGAACTTGCGAATCAATCTGAGCAAGAGCTAAAAAGTCTGGCACAAACCTATGAAGCAATGTCTGGGAAAAACGCAGCGAGTATTTTTGATCAAATGGATATTGATGAAGCGCTCCTTCACATGTCGCAATTGTCAACAGATGCTAGAGCTGATATTTTGTCGAAAATGGATCCAGAAAAAGCAGCCCAAATCTTAACAAGACTGGCTAGTCAATAATCGAAGTGACTAGAAAGGAGGTGAAAAAGAGATGATACCAGCTATGATGTTCCTACAAAATGCAGGCTCAAAAGCATTAATGACTACACCAGCAAGTAAAGCGCAACTGGCTGAACAGGCACAATCTAATACGGAATTTACTCATTTGCTTGGTGAATTATTATCCTCTGAAGAAGGACTTCAATTTCAAGGTCTACCTCTCAATGGCCTTCCTATGTTACTAACAAATGAAGTCGAAACCGAAGAAGGATTACAAGCTTTTTATGACTTATTAAACGAATGGGCTTATACTTCCGGTGATGTTCTTGCAAACGATACGGTAAAGGAAATGCTCGCACAGCTTCCGATCGAATGGCAATTAAACATTGAAGCAATGCTCCAGCAAAAAGAGCCTTTTACTTCAGAACAATTTCAGCAAGTAGGGATGGAGGAAGGTGTCCTTGCAGCCTTCTTTGTTCTCCTTCAAAGACAAAATCAACAAACATTCATACAAGGAGGAGCCTTCCAAGAAGTACAGCAGGAGATGATAAAACAATTGGAAAAAACCTTTCCGTTTTTACGTGGTCAAAGCGAACAGTCATTCGAAAAGTTGGCAAAGCATTGGATGGAGCAGGTGAAAGAGCTGTCTGAGAAAGCGCCTAGTTTGAAGTCAGATGTTGCAAGTTTTTTAGAAGCCATCCGTGGTGCAACTGGACGAGAGGAAGCTAAAACAGGATTTCCATTCCGTTTTATCCCACTAGAAACGGATGGGCGGCCTCAGCAAGGTCTGCAGCTTACACAAAATGGCCAAGAGCTTGGACAGGCGTTAAGTCGAACACAGCAGCAAGTCATTCATCTTGGAGAGCAGCAACCGAAAGAGGTGCAGCAGCAACAGTTTCTAAGACAATTTCAACAAATTCTCCAACGAGGAACGTTCACTCAGCTTCAAAATGGTGCGAGTCAATTAACGGTAAAGCTCTATCCTGAACATTTAGGGCGTCTCGACATTTTGTTAACAAAAGTGGGAGGAGCGATTGTTGCTAAAATTATGACCTCTACACAAATGTCGAAAGAGCTACTTGAATCCCAGCTTCATCAATTACGACATGCCTTCACGCAACAGCAGCTAAACGTCGACCGAGTTGAAGTAACACAGCAGCAACAATGGCTTCAACAGCAAGGAAAAGAGCAACAGCAACAACAGCAGCGTGAGCAACGACGCCATGATCAGCAACAGGAGCAGGAAGAACGAGCAACGTTTCGAGAATTTCTTGAAGAATTGACCTTTGATGAACAGGTCTAGGAGTGATTAGATGTCAACCAACGGAATTAGTGAGTCATATTTTTATGAAAATAGACCCGCTCAAGAAAGGCAAACAGGCCAAAATGTTTTAGGGAAAGATGATTTTCTGCGTTTGCTATTGGCACAGCTTTCTAATCAGGATCCGTTGAATCCAATGGAGGATAGGGAATTCATTGCTCAAATGGCGCAGTTTTCGTCCTTAGAGCAAATGACAAATATGAGTAGTTCGATGCAAAGATTTGTCGATATGCAAATGAGCCAAACGCTTGTCCAGCATAGTGAACTCATTGGCAAAGAAGTAAAGTGGATGCGTTATGTTGATGTGGACGAATATCGGCAACATGTAGAGTATGCAGATAACCTTGTTACTTCCGTAAGGCGGGAAGGGAATGGGACCATTCGTCTCCAGCTAGATGATGGTCGTTGGATTAGCAGTGAACAGCTAGTTCAAGTAAGCAAAGCAGCCGATAAGAATGAAGAAAATAAAGGTGGACAAGAAGGAGCTGAGACAGGAGCTGTTTCTGAAGGAAAGGAGTAATGACGATTGGACCCACGAATTGGTTCAACCTCCATCCATTCGCTTCAACAGCTTCATGCGTTAAAGAAGCGACCGCAGATTAGAGAAAAACAGATAGAAACTTTTTCCAATCTATTGCAGGCAGAGCTTGCAAAGCCTGAAAAATTGAAACTAAGCAAGCATGCTGAACAGCGAATGGAAGCAAGAGGTATCACCATGACAGAGGCAACTTGGATGCGGATTTCAAAGAAAGTCGCGGAAGCGAAGGACAAAGGGCTCCAAGAAACTCTCGTGCTAACAAATGAAGCAGCACTCGTTGTAAGTGCAAGAAATCAAACGGTCATAACCGCATTAGATCGACAGGAAGCAAAGGACCAAATTTTCACGAACATCAATGGTACGATTATCATTGACGAATAAAAGAGAAGTACGGCTGGACCGAAAGGAAGCCGAGGCTGTGGAATGATAGAAGCAGCCGCCGAAAAAAAGGAGGAACTAAACGATGTTACGTTCAATGTACTCAGGAATTGCTGGAATGCGAAATTTCCAAACGAAGCTAGACGTTATTGGTAACAACATTGCGAACGTTAATACTTTTGGCTATAAAAAAGGACGGACGACCTTTCAAGATATGGTCAGTCAGCAAATTGCAGGAGCCAGTGCTCCGGGCGCAGGCCGTGGTGGTGTGAATCCAAGGCAGGTTGGCTTAGGGATGCAGCTTGCTTCCATCGATACGATCCATACTCAAGGAAGTTTACAAAATACGAACCGCGAACTTGATTTAGGTATATCTGGAAATGGATATTTTCAAGTTCAAGATGGGGGAACGACTTACTATACTAGAGCTGGAAACTTTTATTTGGATCAAAATGGAGCAATTGTTAATTCTAATGGTCTTTTCTTACAAGGAGTGAATGGAAATATAACCATACCCGCTACTGCACAAAGCTTTAGTATCGGTCAAGATGGGGTGGTTAGATATATTTCTGGAGAAGGAGCAAACGAAGGTGAACTAGTAGTGGCAGATACAATTGAACTGGCGTATTTTGCAAACCCTGAAGGCTTAACAAAAGAAGGTACAAATCTTTATCAAGTTTCAGCTAACTCAGGACCTGCACAAACAGCAACACCTGGAAATAACGGAACAGGAGTATTAGTCGCTGGTACGCTTGAAATGTCCAATGTGGACCTTTCAGAAGAGTTCACGGAGATGATTGTCGCACAGCGTGGTTTCCAAGCGAATACGAGAATTATCACAACATCAGATGAAATTTTACAGGAGCTTGTTAACTTAAAACGTTAAGTAAAAAGGGTACATGATGTGCTCAAGCAACATTATCTTATGATAAGGAGGTTTGGGCTAGGTAGACTCCTAGCCCTTCCTATTTTCCTATGATTAAATTAACACGTCTTAACGGACAAACGTTTCTTCTTAATGCTATGTTAATCGAACAGGTTGAATCTTTTCCAGATACGACAATTACGCTGACAAGTGGAAAGAAAATTGTTGTTCGAGATGATTTAGAAGATGTATTAAATAAAATCAACCAACGTTTTCAACAAATAGGACTTATCGCAACTCATCTTAAAGATGTGGAGGGCTCGTAATTGTTTAAAAATAAACTTGTAAACATCATGCTCATCATACTCATTGCGTTAACGTTGGTCGGAGTTGTATCCGTTGTGCTTGTGAATCAGTTTCGTGCCGAAGTTAACCCATATGCTGAACCAACGATTGACGATATTGTCTCCTTGTCGTTTGAGACAGAGGAAATTACGACAAATTTACGTTCCAATGATTTTGTTCGCGCAAAGTTTTTGATCCATGTGGACAACAAAAATGCCTTGGAGGAAATTCAAAAGCGTGATTTCCAAGTGGAAAACATTATTATTCGTAGTTTAGCTGGAAAAGAAGCGACAGATTTAGTCGGTCCAGAGGGGATTGACACTCTTGAAGCTGAGCTTCAAGAAGAGATTAATCGCTTGATGCAAACCGGTGCTGTCGTAAAAGTTTATACGACGCAGTGGGTTGTTCAATAAATGAAACAGGTAAGATTGCACAGATTGAGAGGTGAGCCTCTTGGCTGACATTTTGTCACAAGGTGAGATTGATGCCTTGCTATCGGCACTTTCTACTGGAGAAATGGATGCTGATGAACTAAAAAAAGAGGAACTTGAAAAGAAAATAAAGGTCTACGATTTTAAGCGTGCGTTGCGCTTTTCTAAAGACCAGATTCGGAGCATTTCAAGAATCCACGAAAATTTTGCGAGATTGCTTACGACTTATTTTTCTGCACAACTTCGCACCTTTGTTCAAATTTCGGTTGCGTCCGTTGACCAATTGCCTTATGAAGAGTTCATTCGCTCTATTCCGACAATGACGATATTGAATGTTTTTGAACCGGCACCACTCGATGGGCGCTTCTTAATGGAAGTGAATCCAAACATTGCCTACGCAATGCTTGACCGCTTACTCGGTGGAAAAGGGGTTAGTATCAATAAAGTTGAAAATTTAACGGAAATTGAGACAAGAATCATGTCCCAATTATTTATGCGGACGCTTGATAGCTTTCAAGATGCATGGAGTTCCGTCATTGAGCTTGATCCAATCATGTCAGATATTGAAGTCAATCCACAGTTTTTACAAATGGTTTCGCCGAATGAAACGGTCGTTGTGATATCACTGTCTACAACCATTTCTGAAACGTCAGGCATGATCAATATTTGTTTGCCTCATGTTGTGTTAGAGGATATTTTACCTAAGCTTTCCGTGCATTACTGGATGCAGGAAAAGAAAAAGCAACGGCAAGCTGGTGAACAAGAGGCGATTGAACGGAAAGTACGTCAAGCACCTTTACTCGTTCAAGCAGAGCTAGGCCGTTCGGAAATAACAATTCAAGAATTTCTCCAATTAGATGTAGGAGATGTAATTGAGCTTAATCAACCAATTAATCAACCATTACAAGTAAATGTCGGCGGCTGGAAGAAATTCCTAGCACAGCCAGGCAAATTGAAAAATCACGTTGCTGTCCAGGTGACAGAGGTGATTGAGGAGGCGGAATACGATGAATGACGATATGCTGTCCCAAGATGAAATTAATGAGCTATTAAAAGGAGTCGGAGCAGACGATGACGACCAAGTAGAGGATACTGAGCAATCTACTGCTGCAAAGACATTACAAGTGACAGACTATCTTTCTGAGGTAGAACAAGATGCATTAGGAGAAATTGGGAACATCTCATTTGGAAGTGCTGCAACGGCGCTGTCTACGTTATTAAATCAAAAAGTTGATATTACGACACCTCATGTTACAGCGATTAGCCGCAACCTGTTAGAAAATGAATTTCCCCATCCGCATGTTGCTGTACACGTAGAGTATACTGAAGGCTTTGAAGGTATGAATTTACTCGTGATTAAAACAAAGGATGCAGCCATTATTGCTGATCTTATGCTTGGAGGAGATGGAACAAATCCGTCAGAAGATATGAGTGAAATGCATGTGAGTGCTGTCCAAGAAGCAATGAATCAAATGATGGGTTCAGCGTCCACATCAATGTCCACTGTGTTCAACAAAAAAGTTGATATTTCTCCACCTGGCATTGATTTAATGGATATTCGAAATGATGAAGGAACGGGGAATCTTCCACAAGACGATATTTTAATTAAAGTATCATTTCGTCTAAAGGTTGGTGAATTGATTGATTCAACAATTATGCAGCTTGTGACGGTTCCGTTTGCCAAATCATTGGTGGAAGACCTTATGAACCCTGGTGGTGAACAAGTGGAACAACAGATGCAAATGAATGAGGCGGCTGCAACAATGGCTGTGGAACCACAAACTCCGCACCAACCAGAACCACAAACCCAGGCGATGTACGGTCAAGAAAGTCGTCAGGATTATCCAGTACCTGAAGAGCCGCCGCAGCAACCACAATATGAGCAACGTACACAGCAACAGCTAGGCTCACCATACCAACAGCGCCATGTTAATGTACAGCCTGCAGCTTTTTCAAGCTTTGAGGTACCTGAGCTATCAGCATCAGAAGCAAAAAATCTTGATATGCTCCTAGATATACCACTTCAAGTAACGGTTGAGCTTGGACGAACAAAGCGTTCGATTAAAGAAATTCTCGAATTTAGTCAAGGTTCAATTATCGAGCTGGATAAATTGGCAGGTGAGCCTGTGGATATATTAGTAAATCAAAAGCTTATTGCTAAAGGTGAAGTCGTCGTGATTGATGAAAACTTCGGTGTCCGGGTCACAGATATTGTGAGTCAAGAAGATCGAATTCGGAAGCTGAAATAGTCTTGTTAGAAAGGGTGACATAAAGCAGATGGGACAGAAAATTTTAATCGTAGACGATGCATCTTTCATGCGCATGATGATTAAAGATATTTTGTCAAAAAATGGGTTCGATGTCGTAGGTGAGGCAATAGATGGAGCACAAGCTGTTGAAAAATATAAGGAGCTTTCTCCAGATCTTGTTACGATGGACATTACGATGCCAGAAATGGATGGTATTACAGCATTAAAAGAAATCAAAGCGTATGACCCAAATGCTAAAGTGATTATGTGCTCTGCCATGGGGCAGCAAGCGATGGTGATTGATGCCATTCAAGCTGGGGCAAAAGATTTTATTGTGAAACCATTTCAAGCGGACCGGGTCTTAGAAGCGATTAAGAAAACATTAGGTTGAGATGGAACGCTGAAAGGGTGAAAGGTATTGTTAGGTAAAATTGGCTTGTTTTTCCTTATGGCGTGTCTCTTTTTCATCCAGCCAACCGTTTTTGCAGAGGATGTAGATTGTTCAACTGTGTCGGGTTCTTTACTTGAAGAATGTCAAAATCAAGCAGACGAAGGAACCACGACGGGACCGGCATTTGGTACGAATGAAGAAGAGCCCCAGGAAGCCGGGGCTGCTCTTCCGGATCAAAATGTTTTTGTGTTGTTTATGCAAATGTTCGGTGCACTTGCTATCGTTATCGCTCTTATATTTATTATCTTTCGTTTCATTAATAAGCGCACACGATCGTTTCGAACGACACAGATTCTGCAAAATGTTGGCGGTGTTCCACTCGGGGCCAATCGCTCTGTACAATTGGTTAAAGTGGGGGATCGATTACTCGTGGTCGGTGTTGGTGAAACGATACAATTGCTAAAAGAGATTGAAGATGAGAGTGAAAAAGAGAAGATTCTTACAGGGCAACAAGAAATGTTTGACAGTTTGAATGATCCGCTTTCTAATGTGACGAAATGGATACAAGGACGCGTGAAGAAAAGTAAAACGTCTCCTTACCATGAACGAACAAAAACAGATGAACAACAGGCGTTTAAGCACGTACTTTCTAAACAGCTTACTAATGTTACTGAGTCACAAGAACGCATTCGTAAAGCATTAAGGGAGAAGGACAAATCATGATGGAACATTCGTTTATCCTTTCATTAACGCAAATTCCAGGCATAGATCCGAACTTATTTTCGGATGATCCGGCAAGCGTGGCAACAACGATTCAATTGTTGCTCGTGTTAACGGTACTGTCCTTAGCTCCAAGCATTTTAATTATGATGACGTCATTCATTCGAATTGTCATTGTCCTTTCATTTGTACGAATGGGACTCGCAACTCAAACGATGCCGCCAAATCAAGTGATCATTGGGATTGCTTTATTTCTTACCTTCTTTATTATGGCTCCTGTATTTGCCCAAGTGAATGAACAGGCTTTGACACCATTTTTAGATGGTGAGCTTGAACAGGAGGAAGCATTTGATCTAGCTGTTGCACCAATGAAAGAGTTTATGGCAAATCATACAAGGGAGAAAGACTTAGCTTTATTTATGGGGTATGCAGGACTTGAACGTCCAGAATCGCTAGAGGATGTACCGCTTACCGCCCTTGTTCCAGCCTTTGCCATTAGCGAACTTAAAACTGCGTTTCAGATTGGTTTTCTTATTTTTATACCGTTCCTTGTTATTGACATGATTGTGTCAAGTGTGTTGATGGCAATGGGAATGATGATGCTTCCACCAATTATGATTTCATTGCCATTTAAAATCCTACTGTTTGTTCTAGTGGATGGTTGGTATTTAGTCGTCCAATCGTTGTTGTTGAGCTTTAATTAGAGGGTGATACGGATGAGTACTGAATTTGTTTTGAGCATAGCGGAAAGAGGGGTATGGATCGTTCTTATCGTTTCTGGCCCACTATTAATCGTTGCGTTAGCCCTTGGTCTAATCGTTAGTATTTTTCAGGCCACAACACAAATCCAAGAACAGACATTGGCATTTATTCCGAAAATTGTAGGTGTTTTAGCATGTCTTGTTATTTTCGGGCCGTGGATGCTATCACACTTAATGAACTTTACTTATTATATTTTTAGTAATCTTCATAGGTTTATTGGATGATGACTGAGTTAGTAAATTTGTTACCGAGTTTTTTGCTAGTGTTTATTCGAATTCTTGCGTTTTTAACGGTTATGCCGATTTTTTCGTATCGTAATATTCCGGCAACATTTAAAGTTGGTCTTGCATTGTTTCTTGCTTGGATCTTGGTTTTTACCCTTGATATAGAAATTATTAACATTGACACGACATACTTTTTACTCATCATTAAAGAAGTTCTCGTAGGCTTAATGATCGGGCTATTAGCCATGGTTTTGCTCTATGCGATACAAACCGCAGGGGCGTTAATGGACATTAAAATTGGCTTTTTAATTGCGAATATTGTTGACCCCCAAACTGGGGCCCAAAGCCCGCTAATTGGAGGGTATCTTTATACAGTTGCCTTGCTCTTTTTGCTTGTGACAAATGGACATCACCTTCTTATCGATGGGATTTTTTATAGCTATCAATTTATTCCGTTGGATCAAGTATTTCTCCCATTTGGAAATGAAGCTGTGATTGACCATGTTACGTCAACGCTTAATTTAATGTTTATCATCGCTTTTCAAATGGCGTTCCCTATCGTCGGATCTTTGTTTCTTGTCGATGTGGCACTTGGACTCGTTTCAAGAGCTGTCCCGCAAATGAATGTCTTTGTCGTTGGGATGCCATTAAAAATTTTAGTAGGCTTGCCGCTTCTAATGATTTATATGGGTGTTTTTTTTATGGCAGTTGAACAATTGTTTAAACAAATTCTTGTCACGATGCGGACATTAATGCAACTTTTAGGAGGCGTCTAGAGGTATGTCGTTTCTTCGGATGGATTTGCAGCACTTTGCCCAAGAAAAAACCGAGAAGGCGACACCAAAAAAACGTCAAGATTCTCGGAAAAAGGGTCAAGTTCCAAAAAGTACAGATGTGAATACTGCGATTATTTTACTTGCTGTCTTTTTATTTTTATGGCTTTTTGGAGGGACCCTTTTTGGAGATAAATTGCTTAGCATGCTTCGTCACACGTATCAAACTTATTTATTGATGGATGTGACAGTGACAAATGTTGAGACTGTTTTATACGAAGTGACAATGGAGGCTTCTATGGTCATGCTACCACTACTAGGTATTGTCATGGTGGCAGGGATTTTTTCAAGCTTTATTCAGGTTGGAGCACTATTTACAACTGAACCTTTACATATGAAGCTTTCAAAACTCGACCCGATAAAAGGTGCGAAACGTATTTTCTCAACACGTGCACTTGTTGAGTTTTTAAAATCAATGTTGAAGATTAGTTTAACGGGCGTAGCTGCCTTTTCCATTCTTTGGTTTAGCCTTGAGGATGTCATGCTTTTATCGCAGAAAAGTGTGGAGACAGGCTATTATGAAATTTCACAGTTAACTGCAATGCTAGGCATTGCAGTTGCTGTCATATTGCTTATTCTATCCATTCCAGATTATTTATATCAACGCTACGACCATGAAAAACAAATTCGAATGTCGAAGCAAGACGTGAAGCAAGAGCATAAAAACATGGAAGGTGATCCGAAAATTAAATCGAAGCGAAAGCAAAAGCAAATGGAGATGGCGATGCACCGGATGATGCAAGAGGTTCCGAAAGCGGATGTTGTAATCACCAATCCGACTCATTATGCAGTAGCTCTTCGTTATGATGAAGCGAAAATGGATGCACCTGTAGTGATTGCAAAGGGCGTTGATTATTTGGCATTGAAAATCAGAGGGATTGCCGAAAAGCAAGAGATTATTACAGTTGAGAATAAACCACTGGCTCGTGCTTTATATGCACAAGCTGACATTGGTGATCAGGTGCCTGAAGATTTATTTAAAGCTGTAGCAGAAGTCCTTGCCTATGTATACCGATTAAAGAATCAGCTTGTTAAATAATTTTTTGTAATGTTAGGGGAGAAGATCGTGGGAGCAAGAGATTTATCCGTACTTTTAGGTGTTATCTTGATTGTCATCATGTTGATCATACCGCTACCACCATTATTATTAGACTTTTTAATTCTAACGAATATATCTCTTGCTTTGATCATTATTCTCGTGGCGATGAACACAAGAGAGCCGTTACAATTTTCAATTTTTCCTACCTTACTCCTACTCGTTACCTTATTTCGCCTCGGGTTAAATGTTTCCACTACCCGTGCGATCTTAGCAAATGGAGATGCAGGGAATGTAATTGAAACGTTTGGACATTTTGTTGTTGGTGGAAATGCTCTCGTTGGTTTTGTCGTCTTTATCATTTTAATTGTCATTCAATTTATTGTCATTACAAAAGGTGCGGAACGTGTTTCAGAAGTAGGAGCCCGTTTCACGCTTGATGCGATGCCAGGAAAACAGATGAGTATTGATGCAGACCTTAATGCCGGAATGATTTCTGATGCTGAGGCAAAAGAGCGCCGTGAAAAAATTGAAAAAGAAGCCGATTTTTACGGCTCAATGGACGGGGCAAGTAAATTTGTAAAAGGGGATGCCATTGCGGGGATTATCATTGTCCTTATCAACATAATTTTCGGGATCATCGTCGGGATGATGCAAATGGGAATGGACTTTGGAACCGCTGTGAGTACCTTCACCCTTTTAACAATAGGGGACGGTCTTGTCAGTCAAATTCCTGCACTGCTTATCTCTACAGCAACTGGTATTGTCGTGACAAGGGCCGCATCAGACGGAAACTTGAGTCATGATGTAACAAAGCAGCTGTTTGCTTATCCGAAAATGCTATATGTAGCGGCTGGAACGATCTTTTTATTGGGAGTCGTCACCCCAATTACAAAAACATTGACGTTTCTTATTGCTGGTATTTTAGCTTTTGGAGGCTATCAGCTATCGAGACAAGAGCAGAAAACGGTCATGGAACAAGAAAGCGATCATGAGGAGGAAGAGACAGATGATATGAAATCTCCTGAAAGTGTCGTTAATTTGTTGCAAATTGACCCGATTGAGTTTGAATTTGGCTACGGGTTAATTCCATTGGCTGATGCTAACCAAGGTGGGGATTTATTAGACCGTGTCGTTATGATTCGACGGCAAATGGCACTTGAGCTTGGTATGGTTGTTCCTGTTATTCGAATTCGTGATAATATTCAGCTTCAACCAAATGAATATACGATTAAAATAAAAGGAAACGAAATCGCGAGAGGAGAGCTTCTTCTTGATCATTATATGGCCATGAGTCCAGGAGTAGAGGATGAAAGCATCATTGGTATAGACACAGTTGAGCCAGCTTTCGGTATGCCAGCTCTCTGGATTGGTGAAGAAATGAAAGAACAGGCTGAGCTTTCAGGATATACGGTTGTTGATCCGCCTTCTGTTGTTTCCACGCACTTAACGGAGGTTATTAAACGACATGCCCATGAGCTACTTGGTCGCCAAGAAACAAAACAGCTTGTTGATCATTTGAAAGAATCGTATCCAGCTTTAGTCGAAGAAGTGACACCGAATACCCTTTCCATTGGTGAAATTCAAAAGGTATTGACGAAATTATTAAAAGAGGGCATTTCCATTCGAAATTTACCGGTCATCTTTGAAACGCTCGCTGATTATGGACAAATGACAAAGGATATGGATCTTGTTACAGAATATGTGCGACAAGCTCTATCACGGCAAATTTCAAAACAATTTATATCACCTGGCGAACCTTTGTATGTGATAACGTTAGCTGGCGCAGTTGAAAAAGCGATTGCAGATGGAGTACAACAAACGGAGCATGGAAACTTTGTTTCGATGGACCCGAATATGTCTCAAAAGATTCTTGAAGCAGCTGCAAGTGAAACGGATCGTCTTGCCCAAATGGGACAAGTACCAATCATCCTATGCTCACCGGCTGTGCGGATGTATGTCCGTCAATTATTTGAGCGCTATTTGGCCCATGTTCCGATTTTATCTTATAACGAGCTTGAACCAGATGTAGAAGTGCAAAGTGTCGGGGTGGTGAATGTAGATTGAAGGTAAAAAAATATGTCGTCGCGTCAATGAGTGAAGCGATGCAAAAAATTAGAACAGAATTAGGGGAAGATGCGGTCATCCTTAATTCAAAGGAAATTGAAACCGGGGGAATTCTCGGTTTCTTTACAAAAAAGCAGCTTGAAGTCATTGCTGCAATCGATCCGGTTCGTGTCGAACCTAGACGGACGCCGAGAGCGGTTAAACCGAAACAAATTACCCATCATCTTAACCCTGAGCCTGGCCAGACAAATCAGGCTCTACTGGATGAAATTCAACAGTTGAAAAAGCTGATTCAAGGAATAAATGAACAATCTTCAAAAGCATTGCAAGACTATCCTGAACCATTTCAATCTGTGGACCAAATGCTTTTTGAGCAAGAAGTTTCTGAAATGATTCGCTTAGAGATTATGAAATATTTGCTAAATTCATGGTACAATCAAGAGAGAGCCATAACTGAAAAACCGACAAAGGATACACTCCTTCAACAGGCTCGAGGGTATTTGAAAAAAGAACTTTCTCCCATTTCGGTAGGAGGAATTTCTTATCAAAAGCAATTTGTGAACATTGTCGGTCCAACAGGTGTAGGGAAAACAACAACGATCGCGAAGCTAGCAGCCCATAGTGTCTTAAAAAAGCAAAAAAAGGTTGCTTTAATCACGACTGATACGTATCGGATTGCAGCGGTAGAGCAGCTGAAAACCTATGCTAAAATTTTGAACATTCCGCTAGAGGTGGCTTATTCAATTGATGATTTTAAAAAAGCGAAAGAGCTTTTTCAGCATTATGATCTTGTCCTTGTTGATTCAGCTGGGCGAAATTTTCGCAACTCGCTCTATGTAGAGGAGCTTGCGAAGATTATTGATTTTCACACTGAAGCAGAAAATTACCTTGTGTTATCCTTGACGTCAAAGTATCGGGATATGAAGGCGATTATTGAACAATTTTCCCTCATCCCGCTTCAACGGATTGTGTTCACAAAGAAGGATGAGACTGTCAGCTATGGCGCAGTGCTGAATGTTATGCTAGAGCAAGGAAAAGGTGTCGCTTATTTAACAAATGGACAGAACGTACCAGATGATATTATGGAAGTAGATCGAGACATGATCATTGAACTCATTTTAGGGGCAGAGAACGATGAATGACCAAGCAGAAAGTTTACGACGGATAATGAATGAATCGTCACAGACTGAAGCAAAAGTTATTGCTGTGGTAAGTGGCAAGGGCGGTGTCGGTAAGTCCAATGTTTCGTTGAATTTTGCCATTGCTTTGGCGAAAAGAGGGAAGCGTGTCGCTGTCATTGACCTTGATATAGGTATGGCAAATTTAGACATCCTAATGGGCTTACAGCCAAGCTATCATATTGTTGACATGATTGAACGAGAGCTGACCATTTGGGACATTGCTGAAGCTGGACCTGAAGGAATCTACTATATTGCAGGTGGCTCTGGGCTTTCAACGCTTGTAAAGTTGAATGAAGAGAAAATTCAACGATTTCTTCAGCAGCTCGAATCAGCAGCGAAATCATTTGATTATATATTTCTTGATATGGGTGCTGGTGCCACAGCTGAAAGTCTCCAGTTTATTTTAGCAGCTCATGAGGTTTTTGTCGTTACGACTCCTGAACCAACATCAATTACAGATGCTTATGCAATGGTGAAATACATTCATCAGCAAGGGGAGGATTCTACCCTTTCTCTTCTTGTAAACCGAGCTGATTCGAAACAAGAAGGAGAGCGAACAGCGGCGAATTTCCAGCGTGTCGTCAATCATTTTTTAGCAAAGGAGATGCGTTTGTTAGGTTACCTTCCGCAGGATCATGAAGTGATCAGAGCAGTAAAGGCCCAAACACCTTTTCTCCTTTTTAATCCAAAAGCAAAAAGCAGTGTCGCCATTGAAGACATTGCAGCCGCCTATCTTGGTTTAGATAAAAGCTTGGAACATAAGGGCTTAAACTCATTTATGTCAAGGCTGCGCCGCTTTTTTCGCTAATAAATAAAAATATGTGTGAATCATTTTAAGAGGGGGGAGATTATGAACAATCAGAGGATACATGTACTTGTGGTCGATGATTCAGCTTTTATGCGAAAGGTGATTAGCGAGATGCTTGAATCAGATGAACGCATACGTGTTGTTGGGACAGCTAGAAACGGAGAAGAAGCCTTAAAAAAAAGAGCTGAACTACAACCTGATGTCATCACCCTTGATGTTGAAATGCCGGTAATGGGCGGGATAGAAACGCTTAAGAGATTAATGAGTGAAGCTCCGTGTCCAGTCATTATGCTAAGTAGTACGACAAAAGAAGGGGCAGAACATACATTGCTGGCCATGGAACTAGGAGCTTTTGATTTCATTGCAAAAACATCAGGTCCGATTTCTCTGGACCTTCAAAAAGTTCAATCTTCCCTTATAGACAAAGTCATTCATGCAGCGAAAGCTAAGATACAACCACTTGGCGCTCCTCAGCCTAATGTGGAAAAAAGCATGATACATGTCAATCAGCGTCTTCAAGGCGAGAAAACTTTGGTTGCAATTGGCACGTCAACTGGAGGACCGAAAGCGTTAAAGGAAGTGTTAACACGCTTCCCGAAAGATATCAATGCGCCTATTTTGGTTGTCCAGCATATGCCACCAGGATTTACTCAATCGTTGGCGGTGAGGCTTGACAGTCTATCATCGATAAAAGTCAAAGAAGCAAGTGATGGGGAGCTTCTTGAAAACGGAGTTGCGTATATCGCACCAGGTGGTTATCATCTTACGGTGAAAAATGTTGGGAATGAGCTTTCTATTAAGTTGAACCAATTAGAACCAAGAAGGGGCCACCGTCCCTCTGTTGATGTTATGCTAGAATCGCTAGCTGAATTAAGTGGTTTTAAAAAGATTGTTGCGATTTTGACAGGAATGGGTTCCGATGGTACAGAAGGTCTGATTAAAATGAAGAAACAAGGTTCATGCTACGCAATCGCAGAGTCAGAGGAGTCTTCCATTGTTTTTGGGATGCCGAAAGCAGCGATTCAATCAAACCAGGTCGATGAGGTCGCCCATTTGCAAACCATCGCATCAAGCATTATGAGGCAATGCTAACAAAAGGACTAGGAGGTGATGAGTTGGATTTTTTAGAAAGATTAAAACCATATCATTTAGATGTGTTAAAAGAAATAGGAAACATTGGCGCAGGGCATGCAGCCACTGCCCTTTCGCAGCTCTTAGGAAAAACGATTGACATGAAAGTGCCGGATGTTCGTGTCATTTCCTTTCAAGAAATAACAGATTTGGTTGGTGGGAGTGATGTCATTGTTGCGGGAACCTTTTTAAGAATAGAGGGTGACGTTCCAGGAAGCATGTTTTTTATGGTTCCTATTACAGAAGCAGAGGTCCTTATTCAACGGTTAACGGGGAATAAGAGCTTTCAATTGCAGCAGCCTCCATATGAGGAAATGGGTATTTCCGCTCTTCAAGAAGTTGGGAACATTTTGGCTGGTTCCTATCTTTCATCCCTTTCTGATTTTACAAAATTAAACCTTCAACCTACCGTTCCAGGACTAAGCATCGATATGGCTGGTGCAATTTTAAGCTATGGTCTGATTCCTCTTTCGCAAGTTGGGGACACAGCGATTGTCATTGATACACATATTACTGAAATTCGAGAGTCTCACAAAGCGGCGGGTCATTTCTTTTTATTGCCAGATCCTGATTCGTTTGATATTCTTTTTTCCTCATTAGGAGTTGACACGAATGGCTGAAGTCATAAAAGTAGGCATGGCAGATTTAAATGTAGCAATTGCCCCCGATACGATTCGAACTTCAGGGCTAGGGTCTTGTGTTGGTGTTATTTTATATGATGAACAATCGAAAATCGCAGGCATGGCTCATGTCATGCTGCCTGATTCAACAATCGGAAGACAGACGAAGCTCAATCGTGCAAAATATGCAGATACTGCGTTAGATAATTTAATTGAAGAACTAGTAAAAGCAGGAGCGAATGTCCAAGCGATGAAAGCGAAAATTGCTGGCGGCGCGCAAATGTTTTCATTTTCATCGGCAAACGAAATGATGAGAATTGGACCAAGAAACGTAGAAGCAGTGAAGAAAAAATTAGCGGAGCTTCACATTCCCATTGTAGCCGAGGATGTAGGTGGCAATAGTGGACGTACGATCGAATTTGACCCAGTGACGAGGCTGCTTCGTATTCGGACTGTAAGTCAAGGAGTGAAGGAGTTATGAGACTAGCTGGCTCATGGGTGATTAACCTTCTTTTTGCATTGGTGGCAGGATTCATTATTTTTATCGGAAATGTGACGATTAATTTAATGTCTACAGCCCTAACAAGAACTGCATTTGCAATGGCTGGTTGTTTTATCATCGCCTATGGATTTCGCTGGCTTTGGGCCATCGCTTTTCATGAGGAAAATAAGTATGCGCCTGAAGAGGATTCTACTGAGATAAAAAATGCCGTAGAGGCCACTAGTCAAGACGAAAAATTGAACCATTCTGAACAAGAGGAACCACTTCAAGCAAAACCCACCCCAACCTTATCGGATGAAGAGACGGAGAAGACAGCGGCCTACGTGAAAGAGCTATTGGACACAAAGTAAAGTGAAGGAGGAAGCGTTATGGCCCACACTTCAACAAGGGCAGATGAAAAACTGTGGAAAGATTGGTTAACAAAACGAAGTTCGGATGCCTGTGATGGTCTCATCCGTCTTTATCTTCCTCTTGTTCAGTATCATGTTCAGCGAATTTCTGTCGGCTTACCTCGAAATGTAGATAAGGATGATTTGATAAGTCATGGCATGATTGGGCTTCTTGATGCATTGGAAAAGTTTAACCCTGATCGTGACTTGAAGTTTGATACCTATGCATCTTTTCGAGTCAGAGGCGCGATCTTAGATGGACTTCGAAAAGAGGATTGGCTTCCCCGCTCTCTGAGGGAAAAAGTGAAAAAGGTTGAAGCAGCCACAGAGCAATTAGAACAGCGTCATGGGCGTTATGTTAAAGTAGAAGAGGTTGCGGAGGCATTAGGAATGGACGAGCATGAGATCGCACAAGTAATGACAGAAAGCCTTGTCGCAAATATGCTTTCCATGGATGAACGAACACATGATACAGAACGTGAGGAAACGTATGCCTCGTCCATTGAAGACAAACAAACCTTAACACCTGAACAGGCAATCGTAGATGCTGCCACAAAAGAAGAGCTGGCAAATGTCATTTCTTTGCTGAGTGAGAAAGAACAGCTTGTAATTAGCTTATTTTATTTTGAAGAATTAACGTTAACTGAAATTGGACACATCTTAAATCTATCGACTTCTAGAATTTCGCAAATTCATTCAAAAGCACTGTTTCGCTTGCAACAAGTGATGAAACGGACGAGTGAATGAGAAAGATTTAGATAAAATAGAAAAGGAATGGAAATCGATGGCTGAATTAGGACATTATTTCGAAGTAAACGTTTCTGAAGATAAAATGATGGCAACGATTATCCAGTTCAACGATCTCAAAGAAGATGATAGAGTAACAGAGGGTGAAATCAAACAATTTCTTCGTGAACAAGGGGTTGTTCATGGGCTTGTTGAAGCTGAAATAGAGAAATTAGTTAATGGGGCTCCTTCGCTACATGTTACTCGTGTTATTGCTAACGGGGATGCCCCTATCAATGGAACGGATGCTTTTTTAGAGACGGTTCAATTTCAAAAGAAAATCCGAGACGTTGATTCAAACCAGCCGATTGATGTAAAGGATTTATTGACGATTCCTGAAGTGAAACAAGGGGAAATGGTCGGTCGAAAAGTCCCTGCAACAGCGGGTACGAATGGGAAAAATGTTTTAGGTGCAGAAATCGAAGCAAAACCAGGTAAAGATTTCAAGCTACGACCAGGGAAAAATACTCGTGTCGATGAAGAGGGGCTACGTCTTTACGCCCTTGTCCACGGCCAAATGAGTATCAATCAAAACGTGATCCATGTTTACCCTGTTTATGAGGTAAAAGGAGATTTAGATTTGAAAACAGGGAATATCTCCTTTATTGGTAACGTTAACATTCAGGGGAATGTTCCTGCAGGCTTTGAAGTGAAGGCAAAAGGTGACATCCGTGTTAATGGAACGGTGGAAAGCGCTACCTTAGAGGCGGAGGGATCAATTTTTGTCGGGGCTGGAATTGTTGGACAAGGCAAAGGGAAGATTATCGCAAAAGGAAATCTCCACACAACGTTTATTAACCAAGGGAACGTAGAAGTTGAAGGGGATATAGAGGTTGCTCAATCGATTTTACATAGCAACTGTACAGCTGGTGGTCGAATTCTTTGCATAAAAGGGAAAGGTAATATTGCCGGAGGGTCTATCTCAGCTGGAGCGTCCATTCATGCAAAAGAGATCGGAAACACGATGCAAACAAAAACATTGCTGTTTGTAGGAGCAAGACAAAAATGGCTCGACCGTGAAAGTGAGCTGAAGCAACAGGTTAACCAAGGGGACAAGGAGATGGCAAAGCTTTCGACACTATTGAAAGCAATCGTTGCAAAAGAAGAACAGGCGGGCTTAACGGCAAGCGAACGTGTACAAAAATTACGGGTTCGAAACGCAATGAAGGTGTTAGCAGAGTCCCTTGACACCGCAAAAGAAGAACTAGTAGCTTTAAAGGAGAAACTAAATATAAACGAACACGGGCTCGTCCTTGCTGATCAAGCATTGCACCAAAATGTAGAGATACACTTTGGGAAATATCGTCGTAGAATTTTATCTAAACATGAATATGTTCGAGTAGCACTTTTAAATAGTGAAATTACGTTAAGTCCTCAATAAACTGGGAGGGTTAATGATGAGTATTCGACCGATTGAATGGCAAGGTGCTTATCCTCGTTCTCAGGATGCAGGGAAGTTGCAAGAACAATTACAGCAACGTGGACAAGTGGGACAAGAAATTATTTCCCAACAGCTGCGTGAAGAAGAAAAAGCAAAGCGGAAGCAAGTACATGAGACGGATGAGACAGATATGGCGAGGCTTCGTGATAAAGAGAAGGGTAACGAGCAAAGCCGTCAAGAACAGGAAAAAGGGAACCGAAAGCATGAAAACCATGCAGAGAGTCAAGCTAAACACCCCTTCAAAGGTAAGTTTATTGATTTTTCTGGCTGAAAAGAAGGGATGAACAATGATAACAGGATTAGTCGTCATAAGCCTTCTCCTGCATGGCGTCACAATGTTATGGATTTTAACGCTGATGCAAAAGCAATCAGCTCGTGATGCGAGCGAGGAGCTAGAGGCATATAAAAAAGAAATTGAAGATGTTTTAATGGCGTATATAACGGAAATAAAAGAAGAAAATGAGCGTTTGGTCAAAGAGCTTGAAGAGAGAGCGAATCGAAAAGGCAGCCAAGTAGATGAACATTCTATGGAGGCTCTTGATGCTGCTACGCCAACGATTGTGAGGACGGAAAAAGAGCCCAAGCCGCTTTCATCAAAGAGGGTTCAGGCTTCAAAGAGCCTACAATCGTCCAAAACAACGGTGAACGAGCCACAAGATGACGCCTACGGAGATTATAAACCTCCTTTCGTTGATGAGTCCGGCGAAGATGTGTTATATGAACAATCAGAGACAAGTCGTGTCCTAGCCCTTGCAAAACAAGGCTATGATGTTGAGGCGATTGCCAAGAAATTAAAAATGGGCAAAGGGGAAGTAGAATTACTATTAAAATTTTATGGGTAAATCACGACTTTCTCTTGCCTTCACTTATGCATTGTGGTATATTAATCCACGGTGTTAATCACACACGCCTCTGATTTAGGCAAAGGTGCTGAACTGACAGTCTTGCTTAAATATGATGAGAGCGGAGGACAAAAAACCATTTTAAAGGAGGTGTTGGATGTGGCAGTTATTTCCATGAAGCAATTATTAGAAGCTGGGGTACACTTCGGTCACCAAACTCGTCGTTGGAACCCAAAAATGGATCGCTACATCTTCACAGAACGTAACGGAATTTACATCATCGATTTACAAAAAACAGTTAAGAAAGTTGAAGAAGCGTATAACTTTGTACGTGACTTGGCTGCTGATGGTGGGAAAATTCTATTCGTTGGTACAAAAAAACAAGCACAAGATTCCGTTAAGGAAGAAGCTGCTCGTTGTGGCATGTACTTCATTAACCAACGTTGGTTAGGTGGTACATTAACAAACTTTGAGACAATCCAAAAGCGTATTTCACGTCTTAAGGAACTCGAAAAAATGCAGGAAGATGGAACGTTTGAAGTTCTACCTAAAAAAGAAGTTATCCTTCTTAACAAAGAAATGGAACGTCTTGAAAAGTTCTTAGGTGGAATCAAAGAGATGAAGAACCTTCCAGACGCATTGTTTGTTATTGACCCTCGTAAAGAACGCATTGCGATTGCGGAAGCTCATAAATTGAACATCCCAATCGTTGCGATTGTTGATACAAACTGTGATCCAGATGAAATTGATTATGTTATCCCAGGTAACGACGATGCAATTCGTGCCGTAAAACTTCTAACAGCTAAAATGGCAGACGCTGTAATCGAAGCAACTTCTGCTGAGGTAGAAGATGTTGAGGCAGCGGAAGAAGAAGAAACAACAACGGCTTAATTTTATTTGCTCTCGGAAAGGGTGGTAAAGGGGAGTTACCCTTTATCACCTTTTTTTAAAGCTTTATGTCATTGGTGGAAAGTTATGGTTAAAGTTAGAAAAATTAGTACATAGTATCATTAAGGAGGAAGATAAACATGGCAGTTACAGCTAGCATGGTAAAAGAATTGCGCGAAAGAACAGGCGCTGGAATGATGGACTGTAAAAAAGCATTAACTGAAACAAATGGAGATATGGAAAAGGCGATTGACCTTCTTCGCGAGAAGGGAATTGCGAAGGCTTCGAAAAAAGCGGATCGTGTTGCAGCTGAAGGTCTTGCATATGTGAAATCTGAAGGAAACAAAGCAATTATTGTTGAAGTGAATTCAGAAACGGATTTCGTGGCAAAGAATGAAAACTTCCAAAATCTTGTGGCTGAGCTAGCTTCCCACCTTCTTTCACAAAGTCCTACTTCAGTTGAAGAAGCTTTAGAGCAACCACTTAATGGTTCTAGTGAGACTGTACAAGAATACATCAATTCAGCGATTGCAAAAATTGGTGAAAAAATTTCGTTACGTCGCTTTGAAATCGTTGAAAAAGAAGACGGAGATGTGTTTGGGGAATACCTTCACATGGGCGGACGCATTGGTGTATTAACTGTTATTGGTGGTTCAAATGACACAGAGCTTGCGAAAGACATTGCGATGCACGTAGCCGCAATTAAACCTACGTATGTCACACGTGATGAAGTATCAAAAGAAGAGGTAGAGCGTGAGCGTGAAGTCTTAAAGCAGCAAGCGCTTAACGAAGGAAAGCCTGAGAACATTGTTGAAAAAATGGTAGAAGGCCGTCTAAGCAAATACTTTGAGCAAGTGTGCTTACTTGATCAACCATTTGTAAAAGATGGTGACCAAAAAGTTGGAAAGTACGTTCAAAACAAAGGAGCTTCTGTTAAGAGCTTTATTCGCTATGAAGTAGGCGAAGGTATGGAAAAACGTGAAGATAACTTTGCAGAAGAAGTTATGTCTCAAGTGAAGAAGTAAGAAAGAATAAGGGGCACAACGTGTCCCTTTTTTCAAGGTAATGGGCGAAATACTACTTCACAAAGGGGCTTGATGGGAAAAATGGGAAAATATAATCGAGTGGTGTTAAAATTAAGTGGAGAAGCATTAGCAGGAGAACAAGGATATGGCATTGATCCAGAAGTAATCCAGTCCATAGCTTCGCAAATTAAAGAAATTGTTGAGCTAGGTGTTGAAGTTGCTGTCGTTGTTGGTGGAGGAAACATTTGGAGAGGAATGGCAGGCAGCGCCAAAGGAATGGACCGGGCGACCGCTGATTATATGGGAATGCTTGCAACGGTGATGAATTCCCTTGCTCTTCAAGATAGCTTAGAAAATATTAATGTTCAGTCACGAGTACAAACATCGATTGAAATGAGACAAGTGGCGGAGCCTTATATTCGTCGCAAAGCGATTCGTCATTTAGAGAAAAAACGCGTGGTTATTTTTGCTGCAGGAACAGGTAACCCATATTTTTCAACAGACACAACAGCCGCGCTGCGAGCAGCGGAAATTGAAGCTGAAGTTATTTTAATGGCGAAAAATAAAGTGGACGGAGTATATAGCGCGGATCCTTCAATTGACGCTTCAGCAAAGAAATATACAACAATTTCTTATTTGGATGTTTTAAAAGAAGGACTAGCTGTCATGGATTCAACGGCCTCTTCTCTTTGTATGGATAATAATATACCGCTAATTGTTTTCTCAATTATGGATGAAGGTAATATTAAGAAGGCTGTACTTGGTGAAGAAATTGGAACAGTTGTAAGGGGGAATCAATAATGTCAAAGGAAGTTATCAATGATGCAAAAGAACGTATGCAAAAAGCGTTAGAAGCACTAAGTCGTGAATTAGCTAAGCTTCGAGCAGGTCGTGCTAACCCTGCACTTTTAGACCGTATCACAGTTGAATATTACGGTGCTGAGACTCCGTTGAATCAGTTAGCTACCATTACTGTACCAGAAGCTCGATTGCTTGTCATTCAGCCTTTTGATAAGTCGTCCATTGCAGATGTGGAGCGTGCAATTCAAAAGTCTGATTTAGGATTAACACCTTCAAATGATGGAACGGTTATCCGTATCTCAATCCCACCATTAACAGAAGAACGTCGTCGTGACCTAACAAAGCTTGTGAAAAAAGCAGCAGAGGATGCGAAGGTCGCTATTCGTAACATCCGTCGTGATGCAAATGATGAATTGAAAAAGCTACAAAAAGACGGAGAAATGACAGAGGATGATCTTCGCCGTGAAACCGATGAAGTGCAAAAACTAACAGATAAATTTATCGTTCAAGTTGATGAAACCGCAGAAAAGAAAGAAAAAGAAATCATGGAAGTATAAACAAAATCAAGGTAAAATAGAATTAATATAAGAGACCCTCTTATGATAGGGGGTTTTTTTACACTTATTGAGCGCATTTCATTTACGACCACTGATTGCATAATAATCAGCAGAGAATGGCAAGGATAAAAAGGTGCATCTTTGCATCTGCAACGTAGTTGGAGGGCTTATCATGCTTGAAAAATTTTCGAAATGGA
>NZ_ANNK01000080.1 GCF_000334155.1 Halalkalibacterium ligniniphilum
ATTGAAGCTGAAGTTATTTTAATGGCGAAAAATAAAGTGGACGGAGTATATAGCGCGGATCCTTCAATTGACGCTTCAGCAAAGAAATATACAACAATTTCTTATTTGGATGTTTTAAAAGAAGGACTAGCTGTCATGGATTCAACGGCCTCTTCTCTTTGTATGGATAATAATATACCGCTAATTGTTTTCTCAATTATGGATGAAGGTAATATTAAGAAGGCTGTACTTGGTGAAGAAATTGGAACAGTTGTAAGGGGGAATCAATAATGTCAAAGGAAGTTATCAATGATGCAAAAGAACGTATGCAAAAAGCGTTAGAAGCACTAAGTCGTGAATTAGCTAAGCTTCGAGCAGGTCGTGCTAACCCTGCACTTTTAGACCGTATCACAGTTGAATATTACGGTGCTGAGACTCCGTTGAATCAGTTAGCTACCATTACTGTACCAGAAGCTCGATTGCTTGTCATTCAGCCTTTTGATAAGTCGTCCATTGCAGATGTGGAGCGTGCAATTCAAAAGTCTGATTTAGGATTAACACCTTCAAATGATGGAACGGTTATCCGTATCTCAATCCCACCATTAACAGAAGAACGTCGTCGTGACCTAACAAAGCTTGTGAAAAAAGCAGCAGAGGATGCGAAGGTCGCTATTCGTAACATCCGTCGTGATGCAAATGATGAATTGAAAAAGCTACAAAAAGACGGAGAAATGACAGAGGATGATCTTCGCCGTGAAACCGATGAAGTGCAAAAACTAACAGATAAATTTATCGTTCAAGTTGATGAAACCGCAGAAAAGAAAGAAAAAGAAATCATGGAAGTATAAACAAAATCAAGGTAAAATAGAATTAATATAAGAGACCCTCTTATGATAGGGGGTTTTTTTACACTTATTGAGCGCATTTCATTTACGACCACTGATTGCATAATAATCAGCAGAGAATGGCAAGGATAAAAAGGTGCATCTTTGCATCTGCAACGTAGTTGGAGGGCTTATCATGCTTGAAAAATTTTCGAAATGGAAAGCAAATCGGGCCGAATCGGTACCCTCATATACAATGGACGCAGCAACACAAGCGATACCGAAGCATGTTGCCATTATTATGGACGGCAACGGACGCTGGGCAAAGCAAAAAGGACTTCCGCGCATTGCAGGCCATCGAGAAGGAATGAAAGTCGTAAACAAAATTGTTCGGAAAGCAAATGAAGTCAAAATTGATGTATTGACGCTTTACGCTTTTTCGACGGAGAATTGGAAGCGACCAAAAACAGAAGTGGATTACTTAATGAAGCTGCCAGAGCGATTTTTAAGTATGGAGTTACCGAAACTCATTGAAGAGAACGTGCAAGTTCGTTTAATGGGTTCTTTAGAAAATCTACCAGATCATACGTTAAGGGCTGTGATGACAGCGGTAGAGGCGACAAAGGAAAACGACGGGCTTATTCTAAATTTTGCTTTAAATTATGGCAGTCGTTATGAAATGATCAAAGCGATCAAAGAAATCGCCACTAAAGTAGAAGCAGGTCTATTAAACACGGAGAGCATAAATGAAGAAGTACTTGAACAACACTTAATGACATCAGATCTTCGTGACCCCGATCTCCTTATTCGAACGAGCGGTGAAATTCGTTTAAGCAACTTTATGCTGTGGCAGCTTGCATACAGTGAATTTTGGTTTACAGACGTACTGTGGCCAGACTTTACAGAACAACACTTTGCAGAAGCAATTGCCGAATATCAAAAACGTGCACGTCGTTACGGAGGGGTGTAATAGAAAGGGGCGAGCTTTTTGAAGCAACGAATTATTACAGGAGTCATTTTTGGCATCGTCGTATTAACAATGATCATACTTGGTGGGACCCCTTTTGCAATTTTCATAAGCTTGGTCGCTACCGTGGCGATGATAGAATTACTTAAGATGAAAAAGATTCAACTCTTTTCATTGATGGGAATGATTAGCTTATTATCGATGTGGTTATTGCTTGTTCCCACAAGCTGGTTTGCTATGATTTCATCAACGTTTTCGAGAGTTGAAATTTTTGTGTTTTTGATTTTGATTTTGCTTATGCTCACGGTCGTGACGAAAAATGCATTTACGTTTGACGAAGTGGGTTTTGTAATATTAGCTTCTGTTTATGTTGGATTTGGCTTTCACTATTTGATTATGAGTCGTGAAATACCTGAAATTGGCATGATGCTTGTCTTTTTTGTCATGTTTCTTATATGGGCAACTGATTCTGGAGCATATTTTGCAGGACGAACTTTCGGAAAACATAAGCTATGGCCAGAAATTAGTCCAAAGAAAACGATTGAAGGCTCCATTGGCGGTATTGTTTCTGCAGTTGTTATCGGATCGATTTTTTACTGGCTTGTTCCAATCTTTCCTTCCTATGCAATGGCGCTGACGGTTATGATTGTTGCTTCCGTTTTTGGTCAAATCGGTGACCTTGTAGAATCAGCATTAAAAAGGCATTATGCTGTAAAGGATTCAGGAAACGTCTTGCCAGGGCACGGTGGGGTGTTAGACCGGTTTGATAGCTTAATTTATGTCATGCCCATCCTCCATCTGTTACAATTAATATAATTCATTCAAGTAAGGATGATGGAATATCCGTATAGTAGGTGAACGTATGAAAGGGATAAGCCTCCTTGGGGCTACAGGTTCCATTGGAACGCAAACATTGGACGTAATCAGACGAAACGAAGATAAGTTTAAGCTTGTTGCCATGTCGGTTGGTCGAAACATCGAGCTTGCAATTAAGCAAATTCATCAATTTAAGCCACGCCTTGTTTCAGTGATTGACAAAAATGACCAGGAAAGGCTAAAGAAAAACGTACCTGCTAATGTAACGGTGCTTTACGGTGATGAAGGCCTCCTGGAGGTAGCCACACTGCCAGAGGCTGAGGTTCTTGTAAATGCTGTGATTGGAAGCGTTGGACTTGCTCCTACCTTAGCAGCAATTGAAGCAAAAAAAACCATTGCCATTGCCAATAAGGAAACATTGGTAACGGCAGGACATATTGTGACAGATGAAGCAAAAAAGCATGGTGTTCGACTTTTGCCAGTTGATAGTGAGCATTCTGCGATTTTTCAAGCTCTTCAAGGAGAGAGCCCTGAGCGTGTAGAGCGCTTAATTTTAACGGCGTCTGGCGGTAGTTTTCGTGAGCGGAAAAGAAGTGAGCTAGAGAAAGTCACTGTGAAAGAGGCGCTAAATCACCCAAACTGGGCAATGGGCGCAAAAATAACCATCGACTCTGCAACAATGATGAATAAAGGATTAGAAGTAATTGAAGCACATTGGTTATTTGGAAAATCATATGATGCGATAGATGTCGTTTTACATAAGGAAAGCATTATCCACTCCATGGTTGAATTTGTTGATCGAAGTGTGATTGCGCAACTCGGTACACCTGATATGCGAGTTCCCATTCAATACGCGCTTACGTACCCTGACCGACTTGAATTTTTTGAAGGACAACAGTTAAACTTATGGGAAGTGGGGACGCTCCAATTTTCTAAACTTGATTTTGAGCGATACCGGTGCATGAACTTTGCCTATGAAGCAGGCAAGGCGGGGGGGACGCTACCAACCGTATTAAATGCTGCAAATGAAGAAGCGGTCGCTGCTTTTTTACAAAATAAAATTTCTTTTCTTCAAATCGAAGACTTAATTGAGCAGGCACTTGAACGACATCAAGTCACGAATGGACCGAGTTTAGAGGAAATTTTAGCGGCTGATGAAGAAGCAAGGCGGTTTGTCCACTCATTGATTAAGTAATAGGGAGGTGTATAACGTGAATACAATTATTGCGATCATTATTATTTTTGGTCTGCTTGTCTCAATACATGAATGGGGACATTTATACTTTGCCAAACGGGCAGGAATCCTTTGTCGAGAGTTTGCCATTGGATTTGGTCCAAAGCTTTTTTCATGGAAACGAAATGAAACGGTTTATACGCTCCGGCTTTTACCATTAGGCGGTTTTGTTCGTATGGCAGGAGAAGACCCTGAACAGATTACGATTAAACCAGGATATGAAATTGGATTGCTGTTTAACCAGGAAAATAAAGTTTCGCAAATCATTATTAACAATAAATCAAAGCATCCTGAAGCTCGGGTTGTTCAAGTTGAACGAATCGATTTGGAGCATGAATTGTTCATCGAAGCCTATGATGACGAAGGAAAGCTGGTTCGCTACGCGGTTGACGAGAAAGCTCAAACGATCCAAGACGAACAGGCAACTCAAATTGCTCCTTACCATCGACAATTCGGATCGAAAACTGTAGGGCAGCGTGCATTGGCCATTTTTGCAGGACCAATGATGAATTTTATACTAGCCTTTGTGATTTTAACGGCCTATGCTTTTATGCAAGGAGTACCTGAAAACAATGCTCTTGTTGGTGGTGTGCAGCCTAATGGTCCAGCTGCGGAAGCAGGATTGCAAGAAGGGGATCTTGTCGTCAGCATTGACGGTGAGGCAGTCGACAATTGGGTTGACATGACGATAATTATTCAAGAGCATCCGAATGAGCCGATTACATTTGAAATTGAAAGGGATGGTGTGAGACAGCAAGTCGAGATCACGCCTGAAGAGCACACTGGACAAAATGGTGAGCAAGTTGGACTTGTAGGGATTGAAAGACCAGGAAATCATGAGCCGACGATCCTAAGTGCTTTAGCTTTTGGATTGACAGAGACCTATGCCTTTATGGTGATGATTTTTGATGTATTAGGCATGATTGTTACCGGTCAATTTTCACTCGACTATGTTGCAGGTCCTGTAGGCATTTATAATTACACAGGGCAGGCAGCTGAGATGGGCTTTTTCGTCTTAATGCGCTGGGCAGCAGCTTTAAGTGTCAACCTTGGGATTATTAACCTACTTCCACTCCCGGCCCTTGACGGTGGACGCCTTGTGTTCATAGGTCTAGAAGGATTACGTGGAAAGCCACTCGATCCTCAAAAAGAAGGACTTGTTCATTTTATCGGGTTTGCGTTGCTAATGTTACTAATGATTGTTGTTACATGGAATGACATCAATAAATTTTTCCTCTAAAATCGAACGGGTTCATCGTTTGCTTGACGATGTCAGATAGATATAGAAAAAAGGATGGGACGTTGCAATGAGACAACAATATTTTCTCGTACCAACGATGCGTGATGTACCGGCAGATGCGGACGTCGCAAGTCATCAATTAATGCTTCGTGCAGGAATGATTCGACAAGTTGCTGCAGGGGTATATACGTATTTACCTCTTGCGAAGCGTGTCCTTCATAAAGTGGAAACGATTGTTCGGGAAGAAATGGACCGGACAGGAGCACAGGAATTAACGATGCCAACGCTCCATCCTGCTGAGCTTTGGCAGGAAACTGGACGGTGGGATGTAATGGGTGGTGAGTTAATCCGTCTAACAGACCGCCATAACCGCCATTTTGCCCTTGGCCCAACCCATGAAGAGGTTATTACGAGCTTGCTTCGAGACAGTATTAATTCGTACAAAAAATTACCGCTAAACCTTTACCAAATTCAAACCAAATTCCGTGACGAGCGACGTCCACGCTTTGGTCTCTTACGTGGAAGAGAATTTATTATGAAAGATGCTTATTCATTCCATGCTACACAAGAGAGCTTAGATGAAGAGTATCAGACTATGTATAAGGCTTACTCAAATGTATTTGCCCGTGTCGGGTTAACCTTTCGGCCAGTCATTGCTGATTCAGGAGCAATCGGTGGAAAAGATACGCATGAGTTTATGGCACTAGCTGAAGTTGGTGAAGATACGATTGCCTACTCAGATTCATCCGATTACGCTGCAAACATTGAGATGGCAGCAGTAAAGGTGAATTACGTGAAAAGCGATGAGGCTCCACTGACTTTGCAAAAAGTGGATACAGGCGAAGCAAAAACGATTGAAGAGGTAGCATCAAAGCTTAATGTAACTGCGGATAAAATCATCAAATCACTCCTAGTTCAAGTGGATAATGAGTGGGTTCTCGTTTTACTGCGCGGTGATCACGAATTAAACGATATTAAATTGAAGCATGAGTTAAATGCAAGCTCAATCCGTTTTGCTACAGCTGATGAGGTGGAGCAAGTCCTAGGTGCAACAATCGGAAACATTGGCCCCATTGGTGTGAAAGATGTAAAAATTGTTGCAGATCATGCAGTTGAGGTAATTGTAAATGGAATATGTGGAGCGAATGCAACGAACAGTCATTTTATTGGTGTAAATGTTGGACGAGACTTCGATGTGGAGCAGTACCTTGATCTGCGTTTTATTCAAGAAGGAGACCCTTCACCAGACGGGAACGGAACGATTCGTTTTGCACAGGGGATTGAGGTAGGACAAGTGTTCAAATTGGGAACGGTTTACTCAGAAAAAATGGGTGCAACCTTCCTAGATGAAAACGGAAAATCTCAGCCAATGATTATGGGTTGCTACGGGATCGGTGTATCGCGTACGGTCGCTGCTGTCATCGAACAGCATCATGACGAAGATGGGATTCAGTGGCCTCCATCTGTGGCGCCGTTTCACATCCATTTGCTAGCATTGAATATGAAAAATGAGGAGCAAGTGAGCCTTAGTGAATCGCTATATGAGCAGTTGCAAAAGGCTGGTTTGGAAGTCTTATATGATGATCGTCCAGAGAGAGCGGGCGTGAAGTTTAAAGATGCAGACTTAATCGGCTTACCGATTCGAGTGGCTGTTGGTAAAAAAGCGAATGAAGGCATTGTTGAAATGAAAATAAGGAAAACAGGTGAAATGATTGAAGTCCATGTTGATGAGCTTCTTCAGACACTCACCGAACAATTAGAGCGTCTATCGCAATAAACCAGAGAGAAGAAGATGGTACCTCATCCTTGGGGTACCTTCTCTTTTGAATAGCTATCATGATGAGAAACTGTTAAGGCTTGGAGGGGAAACATCATGAACCAAGATGAGCACGTCCGTAAAGAACGATTTCAATTACTCATGCAGCAGCTTCTAATCCCTGAAGATGTAGTCAATGATGAATTGAAAGAAGGAAAAATTCGAAAACTCGCGATTAACAAAGAGGAAAAAACGTGGCATTTTCATTTTGAGCTGCCTACTTTGCTACCTGCTCCTATCTATGAGCTCTTGTCTGATCGTTTGACGAAAACGTTTCAGCATATTGCTCATGTCTCTTTTTCCATTGATTATGAAGAAAAAGAGCTAGTTGCAGAGCAATGGGTGTTGTACTGGCCCTTTATTATCCAGCGTTTACAAGGGATATCCTCTGCATTGCAAGACTTGCTGCAAAAGCAAACACCTAGCTTTGATGGGAAGCGTCTTGTCATTCAAGTTAGAAATGAAACGGAGGCAGTTGCTTTAAAACGAAAGCTAACCGACCCACTTCATCAGTCTTTGCGTTCTCTTGGGCTCCCTGCTGTTCAACTTGAAGCGGAAATAAAGGAATCGAAGCAAGAATTTAAAAAATTTGTCGAGCAACGAGAACAAGAAGACCATTCAAAAGTGGTGGAAGCCATTCTTGAAAAGAAAAAACTCGAGTCTCAAGTGGATAAACAAATCGCTGCAAAACAGTTGGTCATTGGCTATCAAATAAAAGACGAGCCTGTTCCCCTTGAATCAATTGTTGACGAGGAGCGTCGCATTACCGTTCAAGGATATGTCTTTGATGCTGAGACAAGAGAGCTTCGAAGCGGGCGAACTCTTCTGACGTTTAAAATCACAGATTACACTGATTCAATTCTTGTGAAAATGTTTTCGCGGGATAAAGAAGACATTCCAATGCTTCAAGCAATAAAAAAAGGAATGTGGTTGAAGGTACGAGGCGGCGTACAAAATGATACGTTCGTTCGAGATCTTGTGATGATTGCAAACGATGTTAATGAGATTCAGGCTGAAGAACGAAAGGATCGTGCACCAGAAGGGGAAAAACGTGTCGAGCTTCATTTGCATACAGTGATGAGCCAAATGGATGGCATGACCTCTGCCGGACGCTATGTTGAACAAGCGAGTAAATGGGGGCATCCAGCTGTGGCGATTACCGATCATGGCGTTGTCCAATCTTTCCCTGAAGCATATTCGGCAGGTAAGAAGCATGGAATTAAAGTCCTTTATGGGGTTGAAGCTAACCTTGTTGATGATGGGGTTCCGATTGCCTATAATGAGGCACATCGATCATTGCTTGACGATGAGTATGTTGTATTTGATGTGGAAACAACGGGGTTATCAGCGGTATACAATACGATTATTGAGCTCGCTGCTGTCAAAGTAAAGAACGGAGAAATCATCGACCGCTTTGAAGCATTTGCTGATCCCCATGAACCATTGACAAATACAATTATTGAACTGACGGGAATAACAGACGATATGCTGAAAGGTCAACCGGAAGTTGAGGAAGTGCTTCGAGATTTTCATGCATTTGTTGGAGATGCGGTCTTAGTTGCCCATAATGCAAGCTTTGACATGGGCTTTTTAAACGTTGGATACCAAAAAATCGGGCTCGGTGAAGCAAAAAACCCTGTGATTGACACACTCGAGCTTGGACGCTTTTTATACCCAGAGTTGAAAAATCACCGCTTAAATACACTTTGTAAAAAGTTTGATATTGAGCTTGTGAGTCACCACCGAGCCATTTATGATGCGGAAGCAACTGGATACTTGCTTTGGAAAATGGTTAAGGATGCAGTAGAAAAAGGAATTACGTACCATGATGATTTAAACAATAACATGGGGCAAGGAAACTTCCATCGCCAACGACCATCTCATTGCATCCTCCTTGCTCAAACACAGGAAGGGTTAAAGAACTTATACAAGCTCGTTTCCATGTCTCACGTGGAATACTTTTTCCGAACACCGCGGATTCCAAGATCCCAGCTGCAAAAATACCGGAAAGGACTGCTCGTTGGTTCGGCTTGTGATCAAGGGGAAGTGTTTGAGGGAATGATGCAAAAATCTCCTGAAGAAGTAGAAGAAATTGCAAAATTTTACGATTACATTGAGGTCCAGCCTTTATCAAACTACCAGCATTTAATTGAAAAAGAGCTTGTAAAAAGTGAAGCAGCCTTAAAAGAGATTGTCACAAATCTTGTGAAACTTGGAGATAGGCTCGGAAAGCCTGTTGTAGCAACAGGAAACGCCCATTATTTGAATGAAGAAGATTATATTTATAGGAAAATATTAATTGCTTCCCAAGGAGGAGCAAATCCATTAAACAAACAAACTTTACCACAGGTACATTTTAAATCGACAGATGAAATGCTTATGGCCTTCTCCTTTTTAGGGGAAGAAAAGGCAAAGGAAATTGTCGTTACAAATTCACAAAAAATTGCCGAGCAAATCGAAGAGATTCATCCGATCCCAGACGAGCTTTACACACCAAAGATTCAAGGAGCTGATGATGAAATTCGTCAAATGAGCTATGCTCGAGCGAAAAGGATCTATGGTGAGACATTGCCTGAAATTGTTGAGGCTCGGCTTGAAAAAGAGCTGAAAAGCATTATTGGGCATGGGTTTGCGGTTATTTATTTAATTTCCCATAAGCTTGTAAAAAAATCGTTAATTGATGGCTATCTCGTTGGTTCACGGGGATCGGTCGGCTCTTCCTTTGTCGCGACGATGACCGAAATTACTGAGGTGAACCCTCTGCCGCCTCATTATGTTTGTCCATCGTGTCATCATTCACATTTCTTTGATGACGGGTCGGTCGGCTCCGGCTTTGACTTACCAGATGAGACTTGTCCAAAATGCGGAACGCAATATGTTAAAGATGGACAGGATATCCCGTTTGAAACATTTCTTGGCTTTAAAGGGGATAAAGTACCAGATATTGATTTGAATTTCTCTGGTGAGTACCAGCCCCGTGCCCATCAATATACGAAAGAATTATTTGGTGAGGATTATGTGTACCGTGCAGGGACAATTGGAACCGTCGCAGAGAAAACAGCCTATGGCTATGTTAAGGGGTACCAAGGAGATCATGATTTACACATGCGCGGTGCGGAAATCGACCGACTCGTCAAAGGCTGTACGGGAGTCAAGCGGACAACAGGGCAGCATCCAGGTGGGATCATCGTTGTTCCTGATTACATGGACATTCATGATTTTTGCCCAATTCAGTATCCAGCAGATGACAAAAATGCTGAATGGAAAACAACGCACTTTGACTTCCATTCGATTCATGACAATTTATTAAAGCTTGATATTCTCGGTCACGATGATCCGACCGTGATACGTATGCTTCAAGATTTAAGCGGGATTGATCCTAAGACGATACCTACGGATGATCCTGAAGTGATGAAAATTTTCAGTGGGCCAGAAGTGTTAGGTGTAACGGATGAGCAAATTATGTGTAAGACAGGAACACTAGGTATCCCAGAATTTGGAACAAGATTTGTTCGTCAGATGCTTGAAGAAACGAAGCCAAGCACGTTCTCTGAGCTTGTACAAATTTCTGGTTTGTCACACGGGACGGACGTTTGGTTAAATAATGCGAATGAATTGATTTATAATGGTACGTGTGAATTGAAAGATGTGATAGGCTGCCGTGATGACATAATGGTGTACCTTATCTATAAAGGCCTTGAACCTTCTTTAGCCTTTAAAATTATGGAATTTGTTCGTAAAGGGAAAGGCCTGCAGCCGGAATGGATTGAAGAAATGAAAAAGCATGGTGTTCCTGACTGGTACATCGGCTCATGTCTAAAAATTAAATACATGTTCCCGAAAGCACACGCTGCAGCATATGTATTAATGGCGGTTCGAATTGCTTATTTTAAAGTGCACCATCCAATTTTGTACTACGCATCTTATTTTACTGTACGGGCTGATGATTTTGACCTTGACACGATGATTCGTGGGTCAGCATCGATTCGCACAAAAATTGAAGAAATTAACGGGAAAGGGTTAGACGCTTCACCAAAAGAAAAGAGCTTGCTTACAGTTCTTGAGCTTGCCCTTGAAATGTGTGAACGAGGCTTTTCATTCCAAAAGGTTGACCTTTACCGCTCCAGTGCGACGGAATTTCTTGTGGAAGGAAACACACTAATTCCTCCGTTCAATGCGCTAACGGGTGTCGGAACAAATGCAGCGATTAACCTTGTGAAAGCAAGAGAGGAAAGAGAGTTTTTGTCGAAAGAAGATTTGCAGCAACGAAGTAAATTAACGAAAACAGTTCTTGAGATTTTGGATGACCATGGCTGCCTAGAAGGACTTCCAGAATCAAACCAGCTTTCGCTGTTCTAATCTTACCGAAATCCCTTATCATACCAGTTGATAAGTTGCAAAGCCTAGGAGATTGTGATATTGTTTTTATGGTAATACTTTAAATAGTTACGGGCAAAGAGTGGGGAAACCCACTCTTTCGTTGTTCGTTCAGTACTTTTTAAGGTAGAATCGACTGCAGCTAACCACTAGCGGTAACGGATGCAAGTCATTAAATGACATACGTTTGAGAGATGGTTTGCCGTCAAGCTTTTACGAATTCACTGATAACTCCGGACAGATTTTCGGTGTAAGCGAATGACCGGAGTTGGAACGAAATAAACAATGATGCAGCAAGGAGGGTACAGATGAGTCAAAAAGTGACGGACATAACAGCAGAACTTGTGACGCCGATTCTAGACGAATTGAATCTAGAGCTTGTTGATGTGGAGTTTAAAAAAGAAGGGAAAAATTGGTTTCTCCGTGTCTTTATCGACTCTGAGAAAGGAGTTGACATTGAAGACTGTGGAATTGTGAGCGAAAGATTAAGTGAAAAGCTTGATGAAAAGGATCCAATTGACCAAGCTTATTTTCTTGAGGTTTCTTCTCCTGGCGCGGAACGTCCACTTAAAAAGGCAGAAGACATCAATAAAGCAATTGGAAAAAATGTTCACATCACAACCTATGAGCCGATTGACGGAGAAAAGGCCTTTGAAGGATTATTAACAGCTTTTGATGGGGAAACGATAACCATTCAAATCAAAATCAAAACACGCATAAAAACCATGATGATTCCATATGAGAAAGTGGCAAGTGCGCGTCTTGCGGTCGTTTTCTAAAAACGAGTTGAGAAATTGAAATGTCGAGCTTTAACCATGCATGTGAGCGTGGAAAACGTGAGTTGCGTGATAGCAAGCGAGTTAAAAAGCATTATGGGCATCGATTCCTCGTTTAGCTTGCTTGTACAGTGGTAGGAGGATCAGCTGTTTTCATACTGCCAACCAAGCTTCTCTATTATGAAAGGGGGAAACACATTCCATGAATAGTGAATTTATGGATGCATTGACTACGTTAGAAAAAGAAAAGGGAATTAGCAAAGAAGTCATTATTGAAGCCATTGAAGCAGCGCTAATTTCAGGATACAAACGAAATTTTAATCAGGCCCAAAATGTTCGGGTTGATGTTAACCGTGAAAATGGTAGCATTCGAGTCTTTGCTAGAAAAGAAGTGGTTGAAGAGGTGTTTGATGCGCGTCTTGAAATTTCTTTAGATGAAGCACAACGAATAAACCCGAACTATGAAGTTGACGATGTCGTTGAAATTGAAGTGACGCCGAAGGATTTTGGGCGTATCGCTGCGCAAACGGCAAAACAAGTTGTTACGCAACGAGTTCGTGAAGCAGAAAGAGGAATTATTTATTCAGATTTTATCGATCGAGAAGAAGATATTATGACAGGGATTGTCCAGCGTCAAGACAACCGATTTATTTACGTGGACTTAGGGAAAGTGGAGGCATTGCTCCCTTTAAATGAGCAAATGCCAAATGAATCCTATAAGCATAATGACCGCATTAAAGCGTTTATTACGAAAGTTGAAAAGACAACAAAGGGACCACAAATTTTAATTTCCCGTACTCATCCAGGGTTACTAAAGCGTTTGTTTGAACTTGAAGTACCTGAAATTTATGATGGCACAGTCGAGATTAAATCGGTTGCTCGTGAAGCAGGTGACCGCTCAAAAATTGCCGTTCATGCGGAAAATCCAGAGGTGGATCCAGTTGGCGCTTGTGTCGGACCTAAAGGGCAACGTGTTCAAGCGATTGTCAGTGAGTTAAAAGGGGAGAAGATCGACATTGTTCGCTGGTCTGAGGATCCGGTGGTTTATGTGGCGAATGCGTTAAGCCCTTCGAAGGTCATTCAAGTAAATGTGAATGAAGAAGAAAAAATGACTCAAGTCATCGTTCCAGATTATCAATTATCACTTGCGATTGGCAAACGCGGTCAAAATGCACGTCTTGCAGCTAAGCTAACGGGATGGAAGATCGATATAAAAAGTGAATCTGAAGCTGAAGAGCTAGGCTTGCTCGATGATCAAGACCTAGAAGAAGACGTAGCAGCTGCAGAAGACGGTCTTGAACCGATTGAGAATGTAGACGAGATCGAAGGCGATTAAGCATCAGAGTAGTGTAAAGGAGATGGAGCCAATGAAGCAACGAAAAGTTCCCCTTCGAAAGTGTGTCGTCACAAACGAAATGAAGCCGAAAAAAGAGTTAATTCGAATTGTGCGCACACCTGAAGGAGACGTTTCCATTGACTTAACGGGGAAGAAAAATGGTCGCGGTGCTTACATTAGCAACAGCAAAGAGTGTTTTGAACTAGCGAAGAAGAAGGATATTCTTTCTCGGCACTTAAATGTAAAAGTAAGTGAAGAAATTTATGATCAACTAGAAGAGGCGAGACAACGAGGTGTAAGGAAATGAATGGGACGGAATCAAAATGGATGTCCCTTTTAGGTCTTGCAGCACGGGCGAGGCAGCTTGTGACTGGTGAAGAGCTTGTCATTAAAGAGGTTCGAAAGCGTGGACTTGCTCTTGTTTTACTCTCTTCTGATGCGTCAGAACAGACAAAGAAAAAAGTATTGGACAAATGCGGATATTACAACATTCCTGTACGGATTGTCGCTGATCGTTATGCGTTAGGGCAGGCAATTGGTAAACCTGAACGCGTCGTTATCGGAGTGAAGGATGTTGGATTTGGCAAAAAGCTAACCGCAATGATCGACCAATAAAGGTGGAGGTAAACATATGAGGAAGATGCGAATATATGAATATGCCAAAGAGAAAAATGTTGCAAGTAAAGATATTATTGAAAAGTTAAAATCGTATAATGTAGCCGTTACGAATCACATGTCGGTAATTGATGAGCATGCGATTAACTTGTTAGAGGGAAATGGAGCCGCTTCAGCTGGAACGGATAAAAAAGCTTCAAAGCCGCAAACGAATAACAAACAGGAGAATCGAGCACAAGAGAATAGTCAGCGTGATGATAACCGTTCGCAAGGTCAACAACAAACAGCAGGTGGGAAGAAAAAAGGGAAAAACAAGCCTCAAAATCGGCCGCAAAACCAGCAAAACAACCGTGGCGGAAATAAGAAAACCCGCGGTGGAGCTGGTGGTCGCCAAGAGCCACCGAAGGCAAAGCCATTACCTGATAAAATAACGTACTCTGGCTCCCTTACTGTTGGCGAGCTTGCTGATAAATTGAATAAAGAGCCTTCTGAACTCATTAAAAAGCTCATGTTTCTTGGTGTGATGGCAACCATTAACCAAGAGCTTGATAAAGATTCTATTGAGCTGATTGCGGGAGATTACGGGGTAGAGGTAGAAGAAGAAATTATTATCGATGAAACAGATATTGAGAGCTATATCGACGAAGATAAGCCGGAAGACTTAAAAGAACGTCCACCAGTTGTCACAATTATGGGTCATGTTGACCATGGGAAAACGACTTTACTTGACTCCATTCGAAACACAAAAGTAACGGAAGGAGAAGCGGGTGGAATCACGCAGCATATCGGTGCATACCAAGTTAATTTAGCTGGTAAGCCAATTACGTTCCTTGATACACCAGGCCATGCTGCATTTACAACGATGCGTGCACGTGGTGCGAAAGTGACGGATATTACGATCCTCGTTGTTGCTGCTGATGATGGTGTCATGCCTCAGACAAAGGAAGCCATCAGCCACGCGAAAGCTGCAGGTGTACCGATTATCGTTGCAGTGAACAAAATTGATAAGGAAAGTGCGAATCCTGATCGGGTGATGCAGGAATTGACCGAGTACGAGCTTGTTCCGGAAGCATGGGGCGGAGACACCATTTTTGTTCAAGTATCAGCATTGACGGGCGCAGGTATTGATGAACTGCTTGAGATGATCTTGCTTGTTTCTGAAGTGGAGGAGCTAAAAGCAAATCCTGACAAGCTTGCCCGGGGGACGGTCATTGAGGCAAAGCTTGATAAAGGCCGTGGACCTGTTGCGACCTTGCTTGTTCAAAATGGAACATTAAAGGTTGGAGATCCGATTGTCGTTGGAAATGCTTTTGGTCGTGTGCGTGCAATGGTGAACGACCTTGGTCGCCGTGTGAAAACTGTTGGTCCGTCTACCCCAGTCGAAATTACTGGATTAAATGATGTCCCACAGGCAGGTGATCAATTCCAAGCATTTAATGATGAGAAAAAAGCACGTCAAATTGGTGAGTCTCGTGCGATTCGTCAACGTGATGAGGAGCGTTCTGAAACATCAAGAGTAAGTCTAGACGATCTCTTTAACCAAATTCAACAAGGTGAGGTTAAAGAAATTAACGTCATTATTAAAGCGGACGTACAAGGATCTGTTGAAGCGATGAGAGGATCGCTTGAAAAAATTGAAGTGGAAGGTGTAAAAGTTAACATCATCCATACAGGTGTTGGTGCGATTGCAGAATCTGACGTTATTTTGGCATCTGCATCAAACGCAATTATTATTGGATTTAACGTTCGCCCAGATGTGAATGCAAAACGAACCGCTGAAGTAGAAAAAGTAGACATTCGTTTGCACCGTGTCATCTATAATGCGATCGATGAAATCGAAGCAGCAATGAAAGGGATGTTAGACCCTGAATTTGTGGAAAAAGTCATAGGTCAAGTGGAAGTCCGCACAATCTTTAAAGTGTCGAAGATCGGTACGATTGCAGGCTCTTATGTGACAGATGGGAAAATTACGAGAGATTCAACCGTTCGCTTAATTCGCGACGGCATCGTGATTTATGAAGGAGCAATCAATGCGTTAAAACGCTTCAAGGAAGACGCAAAAGAAGTCGCAGCAGGCTACGAGTGCGGAATTACCCTTGAAAACTTTAATGATGTAAAAGAAGGAGACATCATTGAAGCGTATGTGATGGAGGAAGTCGAACGAAAATGACCATCGGTGTCGTCTATTGCGAACTCCTCATTTACGATGCCAGTTCGTTAAAGGAAAAGCGGTCCGTTATGAAAAGCATTCAGACTCGCTTAAAGCAACGCTTTAATGTAGCGGTGGCCGAAACGAACCATCAAGACGTATGGCAGCGAGCCGAGCTGTCTATTGTCACTGTCGCTTCGGATCGTCAGGCGGCTGAACGAGAATTACAGCGTGCTCTTGCTCTCATCGATGGGAGCACGGAATCGGAGCGAACGGTTACTCAATTTGAGTGGCTATAATATAAGGTGAGGTGATGATTAGTGAGCAACGTACGGGCACACCGTGTCGGTGAACAAATGAAAAAAGAACTTAGTGACATTCTTATGAGAGAAATCAAAGACCCGCGGATTACGTTTGTAACTGTAACGGGCGTTGATGTCACAGGTGACTTGCAGCAAGCAAAAGTATACATTACCGTGCTTGGGGATGACGAGCAAAAAGAAGCAACACTTCAAGGGTTATCCAAGGCAAAAGGCTTTATTCGTTCAGAAGTAGGGAAACGGATTCGCCTTCGAAAAACGCCGGATTTAATTTTTGAATTTGACAATTCTATTGAATATGGCAATCGAATTGAGAGTCTTTTACAAAACCTTAACCGTGAGGATAAATAATCACAATAACAATTAGGAAGATAAAGGGATAGGGAGAATGTCTGCCTATCCCTTCCTTCATTTACATAATGAGTAAGACAATAAGATCGTAGAGGGAATTGATAAAAAAGCAGGATAAAGTGGGTGTAAGCATGGATGTAACTGGCATTCTTCCATTATTTAAGCCAGCAGGAATGACGTCACATGATTGTGTTGTGAAAATTCGAAAGCTGTTTCATACAAAAAAAGTTGGTCATACAGGAACACTCGATCCAGATGTTGAGGGAGTTCTTCCCATTTGTCTAGGTCGGGCAACAAAGGTTGCACAATATATGTCTGATTATCCGAAAACCTATGAAGGTGAGGTTACACTTGGTTACTCTACGACAACGGAAGACCGAAGTGGAGAAAAGGTATACGAACGTCTCGTTGATCGGACGATTGATGAGATAGAAGTTTCAAACGTGTTGCATACGTTTCTGGGAGAAATCGTTCAAATTCCACCCATGTTTTCTGCCGTTAAAGTAAAAGGGAAACGGCTTTATGAGTATGCTCGCGCTGGGATTGAGGTCAAACGCCCCGAGCGACGTGTGCATATTCATTCCCTTGATTTAACGAGTAAGGTGGTTGAAGAAAATGGTCTTGTTCGCTTTCGTTTTCGCGTTCATTGCAGCAAGGGGACGTATGTGCGAACACTTGCAGTTGATATCGGAGAAAAAATAGGTTATCCCGCACACATGTCCGATTTAACTCGAACGGCATCGGGACCCTTTGAGCTTCAGCAGTGCTTGACCTTTGCAGAGCTAGAAAAACGTTTGGCAACAAACGATGTGGCTTCTGTGCTATTACCATTGGAATTAGCCATCGCTCACTTACCAAAGCAGGTCGTAAATTCAAGGATAGAAGAGCAAATAAAGAACGGCGCTGTACTTCCTCGCGAATTGTTCGATGAAAACCATTTTAGTGTATATAATGAAAAAGGGATTTGTTTGGCTGTATATAAGCAGCATCCCACAAAGCCAGACTTGGTCAAACCTGAAAAAATGTTATTTTCACTGTCATAGAATTGATTAAATGGAAGTTTTCAGGGAAAGGTGATAGATACGATGGAAACGATTTTTCTACAGCACCCATTAGATGTAAAAAAAGAGCAATCCCCTCCAACCGTCATGGCTCTTGGCTATTTTGATGGCGTTCATATTGGTCACCAGCATGTGATTGAAGCAGGAAAACATGAAGCTGTAAAGAGAGGCATTCAATTAGCAGTCATGACGTTCCATCCTCATCCGAAGGAAGTACTTCGTAAAGAATCGGAGCAGATGCCCTACATCACACCAGTGGAAGATAAAATAGAGCAAATGGAACGGCTCGGGATTGATCGACTTTATTTTGTGAAATTTGATCATGCTTTTGCTCAATTGACACCACAGCAATTTGTTGATCAGTATTTGATCGGTTTACATGTCGTTCATGTTGTCGCTGGTTTTGATTTTACATATGGTCAGCTTGGGAAAGGGACAATGGAGACGCTTCCGTTCCATGCGCGTAACCAATTGACGCAAACAACGGTGGCAAAAATAGAGCGAGAAGGGGTAAAAATAAGCTCAACAAAAATTCGTGAATTGCTAGAAAAGGGCGAGGTTGAAAAAATCCCTTTCTATTTAGGAAGAGACTATGAAGTTTCAGGGACGGTCATTCATGGAGACAAGCGAGGACGAACAATTGGCTTCCCTACGGCAAATGTCAAACCAAAGGACCGTTATATTATTCCAAAAACAGGGGTGTATGCAGTAGAATTTCTTCATGAGGGACAAAGGTATGAGGGTGTCTGCAATGTTGGCTACAAACCGACTTTTTATGATGAAAAAGAAAAGATTCCATCAATTGAAGTCCACCTTTTTAACTTTAAAGGGAATTTATATGACGCTTTTGTTCGTGTTCGCTTTAAGCACTATATCAGAGCAGAAAAAAAATTTACTGGTATCGAAGCGCTTGTTGAACAAATTAAAGCAGATAGCCATCAAGCTCAGGCGTTTTTTGAGCAAAGGGTGTAAATGGGCACGAACCATATGATTCAAGCTCAAATCAATGAAACAGAAATGTCACCCTCGTCCGATAGATTCTCTCAATTTTTACTAGCATGTTCTTTTTTCATCCTTGCTTTTTGTTTATAAAACGTGTAAACTACTCTTTGTACTTATGTACCGATCCATTGCTTGGCATAGCGATTCACCGACGCTTGCTAGGGAATTGGAGATAGAAAAAAGGAGGTGGACAGGATGGCATTATCACAAGAGCGCAAAAATAAAATCATTGCTGCTTTTAAAACGCATGACAGCGATACAGGATCTCCAGAGGTTCAAGTAGCTATCCTTACAGAGCAAATCAACACTCTAAATGATCATTTACGTACTCATAAGAAAGATCATCACTCACGTCGTGGTCTTTTGAAAATGGTCGGTCAACGTCGTAACTTGTTAACGTACCTTCGTAACAAGGATGTTACTCGTTATCGTAACCTAGTTGATAAGCTTGGTTTACGTCGATAATTTAGGAAAAAGGAAAGCGGGATCATTCCCGCTTTTTTCTTAGGTTAAAAACGGTGGTAAAATTCATCAAGCATGCTAATCATTTTCGATTTCTCTTTTAATTTCCTTATAAATAGGCAATAATAAGGAAAGATTGATTATATTTGTGTACGAGAGGAGTACTCGTGAATGGAACAAGAAAAACATGTATTTTCCCTTGACTGGGCCGGTCGTGAGCTAACGGTTGAAACAGGTCAACTAGCAAAGCAAGCTAACGGTGCTGTCCTAGTTCGTTATGGTGATACAGCTGTACTTTCAACTGTTACAGCATCGAAGGAACCTAAAGATTTACCCTTTTTTCCTCTAACTGTTAACTATGAGGAGCGACTTTATGCGGCAGGAAAAATTCCTGGTGGCTTTATTAAGCGTGAAGGTCGTCCAAGTGAAAAGGCGATATTAGCGAGCCGGTTAATTGACCGTCCAATTCGTCCTCTTTTCCCAGACGGTTTCCGGAATGAAGTACAAGTGATTAGCATCGTCATGAGTGCTGATCAAAACTGTTCAGCTGAGATGGCAGCCATGTTAGGTTCATCGATGGCCCTATGTATTTCTGATATACCATTTGAAGGACCAATTGCTGGTGTTACAGTTGGTCGGATTGATGATGAGTTTGTGATTAACCCAACGACAGATCAGCTAGATAAAAGTGATATCAACCTTGTTGTAGCTGGAACGAAAGAAGCCATCAACATGGTTGAAGCAGGGGCAAATGAAGTTCCAGAGGAAGTCATGCTTGAAGCGATTATGTTTGGACACAATGAAATAAAGCGACTCATTGAGTTCCAAGAAAAAATTGCCTCTGAAGTAGGAAAAGAAAAAAGCGAAGTTAAGTTAAAGCAGCTTGATCCTGAATTAGAAAAAGCAGTCCGTGAACAAGCAGAGGAAGAACTGAAAAAGGCGGTTCAAGTTCAAGAAAAGCATGCGCGTCAAGATGCTATCGACGCAGTCATGAACAAAGTCGTGGAAAACTATGAGGAGCAAGAAGACGTAAATGTTGGCGAAGTGAAGGAAATTTTACATAAGATTGTAAAAGAAGAAGTGCGCCGTCTCATTACCGTTGAAAAAATCCGACCAGATGGACGGGCGATTGACGAAATTCGTCCCCTTTCTTCTCAAGTAAAACTCTTGCCTCGTACGCATGGGTCTGGTTTGTTTACACGTGGACAAACGCAAGCATTGAGCATTTGTACTCTTGGTGCTCTTGGCGATGTACAAATTTTGGACGGGCTTGGTATTGAGGAATCCAAGCGCTTTATGCACCATTATAATTTCCCGCAATTTAGTGTCGGTGAAACAGGCCCGATTCGTGGACCAGGTCGACGGGAGATTGGACACGGGGCATTAGGCGAACGAGCACTTGAACCAATTATTCCAAGTGAACAAGACTTTCCATATACGATTCGTCTTGTATCGGAAGTGCTGGAGTCAAATGGTTCGACTTCACAGGCAAGCATTTGCGCGAGCACCCTTGCGATGATGGATGCCGGTGTACCAATTAAAGCACCCGTTGCTGGAATTGCCATGGGTCTTGTCAAGCAAGGCGAGCATGTTACGGTATTAACAGATATTCAAGGAATGGAAGATGCGCTAGGGGACATGGACTTTAAAGTTGCGGGCACGAAAAAAGGCGTAACAGCGCTTCAAATGGATATTAAAATTTCTGGTATTGACCGGAATATCTTAGAGGAAGCGTTGGCACAAGCAAAACGTGGTCGGATGATTATCCTTGAAAGCATGCTTTCAGCAATCAGCGAATCTCGTGAAGAACTTTCTGAGTACGCACCGAAAATTATGACAATGAAAATCAATCCGGATAAAATTCGCGATGTGATTGGACCAAGCGGAAAGATCATTAATAAAATCATTGAGGACACTGGTGTTAAGATTGATATCGAGCAAGATGGTACAATCTATATTTCATCGATCGATATGTCAATGAATCAAAAAGCTCGAACGATTATTGAGGATCTTGTTCGTGAGGTAGAGGTTGGTCAAATCTACCTTGGAAAAGTCAAGCGAATTGAAAAATTCGGGGCATTCGTTGAAATTTTCAAAGGAAAAGATGGCCTCGTTCACATTTCCCAGCTTGCGGAAGAACGGGTGAACAAAGTGGAAGATGTGCTGAAGCTTGGCGACGAAATCATGGTTAAAGTGACAGAAATCGACGAACAAGGGCGCGTAAATCTTTCCCGCAAAGCTGTCCTTAAGGAAGAAAAAGAAAAACAAAAGCAAGGATAATGGAAGGAGACTGGAAGGGGAAAAGCCAGTCTCTTTTTCATCGTTGAATCGTAAGACAACAGCTTAGCTGAACACTAGGTCTGTTCTAACCTGTCCTTCTTCTGCATACGGTGAAGAAGAAGGAGGGAGAGATGGATTGAAAAAAATCATTGTTCATGCTTGTGTATTTTGTGTTGTCGTTCTTCTCTCATATGGAGCAGTCCAAAACCCATTTTCCACAAGTTATATAGATGCAATCAAAGAGGACAGTCAAATGGTTGCGACAAACAACGACCCGTTGTACGCTGAAATCGTTACTCATGCGAAGAAATACATGGAGCCAGCAACCGATGCTGTCATTGATCAGGTGTGGAAGGCTACACCAGGTTATAACGGGGTAGAAATAGATATTGACGAGTCTTATGAACGGATGAAACTTCACGGAACCTTTGATGCAAGGCAGTTGGTTTATCGAGAAACGAAGCCTAAGGTACATCTTCAAGACCTGCCCCCTGCACCAATTTTTCGTGGCAATCCGCAAAAACCAATGGTCACTCTCCTTGTGAATGTAGCATGGGGCAATGAGTATATTCCTGATATGTTAAAGGTGATGAATGAGCAAGGTGTGAAATCAACGTTTTTTCTCGATGGTTCTTGGGTGAAAAAAAACCCACAATTGGCTACAATGATAGTAGAGGAAGGCCATGAAATTGGGAACCATGCTTACTCTCATCCTGATATGCAGAGGATCACCATCGAACGAATCGATGAAGAGCTACAAAAAACAAACGATGTCATCAAGGCGACGCTAGATGTTACACCAGAATGGTTTGCACCACCAAGTGGAAGCTACAATGATACCGTTGTAGCAAGAGCGGCCAAGCATAATATGAAAACGATTATGTGGTCCGTCGATACCATTGATTGGCGAAAGCCAGATCCGAATGAGATGGTTCACCGAGTTTTAGCGAAAATGCACCCTGGGGCAATGGTGCTTATGCATCCAACGGAAGCAAGTGCTAAAGGGCTGGAGCAACTCATTATTGGGATCAAGGAAAAGGGATTAAAGATTGGAAATGTCTCAGACCTTATGGATGAATCACGTGTACACGTTGGCGTAAGCCTTGACAAAAAACAGGGGGCTGCAGATTGATACAGAAAATTGAATTAGAGAATGGCGTACGAATTATTGCGGAGAAAATCACAACGGTTCGTTCCGTCTCAGTAGGAATTTGGATTGGAACAGGATCGCGATTTGAACAACCTGAAGAAAACGGGATCTCTCATTTTCTTGAACATATGTTTTTTAAAGGTACAAAGACAAGAACAGCTGCTGAAATCGCTGAGTCATTTGACCGGATTGGTGGTCAAGTTAATGCTTTTACGTCGAAGGAATATACGTGCTATTATGCAAAAGTGTTAGATGAACATGCTGAGTATGCTGTCGATGTCCTTTCTGATATGTTTTTTAACTCTACCTTTGAAAAAGCGGAATTGGAAAAAGAACGGAACGTCGTCTATGAAGAAATCAAAATGGTTGATGATACACCAGATGATATTGTGCACGATCTTTTAAGTCAAGTATCATATGGTAAGCACGCTTTAGGCTATCCGATACTTGGGACGGTAGAAACCCTTCAAACCTTTGATGAAACGACGTTAAGAAGCTATATGGATCGTTTTTATACAGGTGATTATGTTGTTATATCTGTTGCGGGAAATATAACGGATGAGCTACTAGAAAGGTTAAAGAAAACCTTTGCTCAAGTGAAGCCGACTACGCATCAATATCGAGGAGAAAAGCCGAACTTCCTTTCAAATCATGCGTCCAGAAAAAAAGACACAGAGCAAGCTCATTTATGTTTAGGCTATCCAGGGTTACCTGTTGGGGATGAGCATGTGTATGCCCTTGTCCTTTTAAACAATGTCCTTGGAGGAAGCATGAGTAGCCGTTTATTCCAAGAAATTCGTGAAAACCGGGGCCTATGTTATTCTGTATTTTCTTACCATTCTTCTTATCATGACAGTGGAATGTTGACAATTTATGCTGGAACTGGATTGAGCCAGCTCGATGAGTTAGTCGAGGCTCTGCAAGGTACGACAAATGAGCTTATGAAGAAAGGAATCTCTGAAAAAGAGCTTCTAAATGGGAAAGAGCAGTTGAAAGGAAGTTTAATGCTTAGTTTAGAAAGCACAAATAGCCGAATGAGTCGAAACGGCAAAAATGAATTGTTGCTGAAACGACATCGGAGCCTTGATGATATGATTGATGAAATTAATCACGTGAAGCTTGACGAGGTGAATCAATTAGCTAAAGAAATTCTCGGCAGTAAGCCTTCTGTTTCTCTCATTAGTTCAACAGGAGAGCTTCCAAAAGCATTGCAGTAGAGATCAGCTAATGGCTGGTCTTTTTTTTTGATTCGTTTCATACATCTAGTATATGGACAATGGTGAGAAACGGAGGACATGGAATGAGACTAAGTGAGATAAGTGGTAAAGAAATCATTGACTTTCAAAAGGGAGAACGCCTTGGTGTTTTAGGGCAAACAGACCTTGTCATTAACGAAGAAAACGGGCAAATTGAAGCATTTATTATTCCAACGATGAAATGGTTTGGTTTTGGTAAAAAAGAGAAAGAGGTAACGGTATACTGGAATCAAATTAAGAAAATAGGCCAGGATATGATCATCATAGATTTAGGTAACATTGAATGAACACGGTGCGTGAGCCGTGTTTTTTTGTGGAAAAGGGGACGGAGCTTACAGGATGATAAAGCAGGAAGTGTGTCGCTCACACCCCTTTATTGAAAGGTTGCTCAGCGTTACTTGACGAACTCGTTTTCATGCAAGTAGCAAAAGCGAGCCGCTCATACAGGTTTCTGTGTAAAAAGGGTTGGTACTTACAGGAGGGCACTACCGATCAAGCGGTGTTTAGATTAAGCTTTCGAGTCACGCTCAAGAGGGGAGCAGCCGTTCAAAAAGGTCTTTTTGTGGTTAATATTGTGAAATAAATCACAAAAATAAGTTGGATTGTACATTCACCGATTGCCCAATTTGCTCATATGCTATGGAGGAATCTTACGAGAAGTTTCAGGGTCCTTAACTTGTACGAAGAAATAGACCGACTAGAGTGGACTCTAGTAGAAAGGGGAACAGCAGTATGTTAACGGGAAAGCATGTCGTTATCATGGGCGGTGATGCCAGACAGCTGGAAATTATCCGCAAACTTTCCACCCTTGATGCAAAGATCTCCTTGATTGGATTTGAGCAATTAGATGATGGCTTTATAGGGGTAACGAAGCGAAAGGTCGATGAGCTAGAATGGGATGCAGTTGATGCCATTCTTCTGCCAATCAGTGGTACCGATGGGAAAGGAGAGGTTGAAACGATTTTTTCAAACGAAAAAATTCGGCTGACAGATGAACAGGTAAAGAAAACACCAAAGCATTGCATTCTTTACTCAGGGATTAGTAACCATTACTTAGACGCGTGCGTCAACAAAACAAAACGCAAGCTCGTCAAGCTAATGGAGCGAGATGACGTTGCCATTTATAATTCAATCCCAACTGCTGAAGGGACCGTTATGATGGCGATACAGCATACTGATTTTACAATTCATGGGGCGAATGTGGCGGTTCTTGGCTTAGGAAGAGTAGGGATGTCAGTGGCGCGAACCTTTGCCGTGCTCGGTGCGAAGGTAAAAGTGGCAGCAAGAGACTCTCATCATCTTGCTCGCATTACAGAGATGGGGTTGATCCCCATTCATACTTCAAGTTTGATCACAGAATTGAAAGATGTCGATCTTTGTATAAATACGATCCCTGCGCCGATTATTACGGCGAATGTACTCGCTGAAATGCCGACCCATTGTTTTATTATCGATTTGGCTTCAAAGCCAGGAGGGACAGACTTTCGATACGCAGAAAAGCGGGGCATGAAGGCTTTGCTTGCACCTGGTCTTCCAGGGATTGTGGCACCGAAAACAGCAGGGAAAATCTTAGCGGACGTCCTAACAAAATTGCTGGATGAAGAAAAATAAGGAGGGAATCGAATGTCACTAAAAGGAAAACATATTGGCTTTGGAATTACAGGATCTCATTGTACCTATCATGAAGTCATTCCGCAGATGGAAATGCTGGTTGAGTCAGGGGCGAGAGTGACACCATTTGTTACGTTCACCGTACAAACAACGGATACAAAGTTTGGTGATAGTGCAGACTGGATAAAAAAAATTCAAGAGCTTACCCCTGAGCCGATTGTTGATTCAATGGTAAAAGCTGAGCCCTTTGGTCCGAAAAAACCCTTGGATTGTATGGTTATCGCCCCATTGACGGGAAACTCAACAAGTAAGCTTGCGAATGCCATGACCGATTCGCCAGTATTAATGGGCGCAAAAGCAACATTGCGAAATGGAAAACCAGTCGTCCTGGGTATTTCTACGAATGATGCACTTGGATTAAATGGTGTGAACATCATGCGTTTGTTGGCAACGAAAAACATTTACTTTATTCCTTTTGGCCAAGATAATCCACAAGTGAAGCCAAACTCACTTGTCGCTAGAATGGAAGCATTAGTGGATACAATTGAGGCTGCACTAGAAGGAAGGCAATTACAACCCTTATTAATTGAAAAATTCAAAGATTAGACCTTATGCAGAGTTGCTTATTTGGAGATTATCCCTTAAAGTTTAATAGAGATAGCTCGGTGTCATTATCGATACCTCATCTATTATTATTTTTACTGAAAAACAAAAACGACAAGATGGAAATGGGAGAAGGGAGAACGAACAAATGACAGCTCAAAAAACATTTAATGTTGCCGTTGTCGGTGCAACTGGCGCAGTCGGACAACAAATGCTAAAAACTCTAGAGGAACGCAATTTTCCAATCGCTGAATTAAAGCTCCTCTCTTCAAAGCGCTCTGCAGGGACAAAGGTTACGTTTAAGGGAGAGGAGTTTACAGTTGAAGAGGCGACGCCTGAATCATTTGAAGGTGTTCAAGTTGCTTTATTTAGTGCTGGAGGTTCTGTATCTAAAGCGCTCGCTCCAGAAGCTGTAAAAAGAGGTGCCATTGTTGTAGATAATACAAGTGCATTCCGCATGGACCCAAATGTACCTCTTGTAGTACCTGAGGTAAACGAAGAGGATCTACGTGAACATAACGGAATCATTGCAAATCCTAACTGTTCAACGATTCAAATGGTCGTTGCTCTTGAGCCGATTCGTGAAAAATACGGCCTGAAAAAAGTGGTCGTTTCCACGTATCAAGCGGTTTCGGGTGCAGGACTTGAAGCAATTGAGGAAATGAGAGAACAATCGAAAGCTGTATTAGAAGGAAAGGAAGTAAAGGCAGAAATCTTACCAGTTGGCGGCGACAAGAAGCATTATCAAATTGCCTTTAATGCCATTCCACAAATTGATTTGTTTCAAGAAAATGGTTACACATTTGAAGAAATGAAAATGATCAATGAAACAAAAAAAATTATGCATATGGAAAAATTAGAGGTTGCTGCGACGTGTGTCCGTCTTCCTGTTGAAACAGGTCATTCAGAATCGGTTTACATTGAAACGGAAAAAGGCGGTGCAACGGTTGCTGAGCTTAAAGAACTGCTCGGATCAGCTCCAGGTGTTACCCTTGAAGATGATCCGGAGAACCAAGTGTACCCGATGGCAGTAAATGCTGTAGGTAAAAATGACGTCTTTGTCGGTCGACTACGCCGCGATCTTGATCGTGATAACGGGTATCACATGTGGATTGTTTCTGATAACCTTCTTAAGGGTGCAGCTTGGAACTCTGTTCAAATTGCAGAAAGCCTAGTTAAGCTCGAACTTTTAAAATAAAAGTAGGTGTTCTATGAAAATCATTGTCCAAAAATTTGGCGGAACGTCTGTAAAAAACGCAGAAGTACGTGAAATCGCGGCAGAGCATGTGATTAAATCGGTTCAAGCAGGGTACAAAGTGATCGTTGTTGTATCGGCAATGGGGCGTCGTGGCGATCCATATGCAACCGATACGCTTTTAGGTTTGGTTGATACGAGCAATCTTGCCAAGCGTGAACAAGATTTACTCGTTTCATGTGGGGAAGTGATATCATCTGTAGTATTTACAGAGCTCTTAAACCGCTCCGGATTACAAGCGACAGCTATGACAGGGGCACAAGCTGGCTTTCGTACAAATGAGGATTTTACGAACGCGAAAATTTTGGAAATGAAATGTGAGCACCTGAAGCAAGTTCTCCTTCACCAAGACGTTGTCGTTGTTGCTGGTTTTCAAGGACAGTCGAAATCTGGGGAAACAACGACACTCGGTCGTGGAGGGAGCGATACATCTGCGACGGCTCTTGCGGCAGCAGTGAATGCAGAATGGGTTGATATCTTTACAGACGTGGAAGGTGTCATGACAGCTGATCCAAGAGTTGTTTCTGAGGCTCGTCCACTTGAGACGATGACCTATAATGAAGTGTGCAACATGGCCTACCAAGGAGCGAAAGTTATTCATCCACGCGCTGTAGAAATCGCTATGCAGGCTAAAATTCCAATCCATATTCGCTCTACGTATTCGGAAGCAAAAGGGACACTTGTCACCTCCGTGCTATCTGATCAAGCTGCTCGCGATGTCCAAGATCGTATCATCACAGGTATTGCTCATCTTGCGAATGTGACTCAAATCAAAGTGTTTGCGAAAGATGGGGAATACGACCTACAGGAAAAAGTGTTTAAAGCAATGGCGAATGAAAACATTAGTGTTGATTTTATTAACATCAATCCACGTGGCGTCGTCTATACGGTCATGGACTCTGTTGCCGACCGTGCCCTTGCCGTATTGAAGGAGCTAGGATTTGAACCGGAAGTCGAGCGCCATTGTGCAAAGGTTTCTGCGGTAGGGGCTGGTATGACAGGTGTCCCAGGTGTTACCGCTAAAATTGTTGCAGCTCTATCTCGAGAGAACATCCAGATCTTACAATCAGCCGATTCCCACACAACGATTTGGGTACTCGTCAAGGAAACAGATATGGCAAAGGCCGTTAACGCACTCCATTCCATGTTTCATCTTGAGCAAGTTGGGCAGCAACAAGGATAACAATGAAATGAATGCCCTCGATAAGGAGTTGAAACACATGGACTTTGGCCATGTAATCACAGCAATGGTTACCCCTTTTGATGGGAAGGGGAACATTGACTTAAAAAAGGCGGAGCGCTTGGTAGAGTACTTACTGGAAAATGGCTCTGATGCCCTTGTGGTAGCAGGGACAACAGGGGAATCACCAACGCTGACGGTAGAAGAAAAAATAGCTTTGTTTTCGACGGTCATTAGCATCGTCAATAAGCGGGTCCCTGTTATTGCAGGAACGGGTACAAATAATACGTATGCTTCTGTGGAAATGACGAAAAAAGCGACAGAGCTTGGCGCAGATGGGATTATGGCTGTTACTCCATATTATAATAAACCATCTCAAGCGGGAATGATTGCTCATTTCAAAGCAATCGCCGAAGCTACACATCTACCAGTGATGCTTTATAACATTCCTGGTCGCTCGATCGTCAACATGAGTGTGGAAACCATTTTGGAGCTTGCCAATGTGCCGAATATCGTCTCTTTAAAAGAAGCAAATGGTGACTTAGAGCATATGGCTGCAGTCATTGAAGGGACGAATGAATCATTTTCAGTTTATAGTGGTGATGATTCATTGGCTCTTCCTGTATTAGCAATTGGAGGAAGAGGAGTCGTTTCCGTTGCTTCCCATGTGATCGGTAAGGAGCTACAAGAAATGGTTCAAGCGTTTCATAACGGGAATACACTGCAAGCAGCGGCAGCTCATCGCCGGCTTTTACCAATCATGAAGGGCCTGTTCACTGCACCAAATCCTACATGCGTGAAAGCAGCCTTACAAATAAAAGGGCTTGACGTAGGTGGGGTACGCTTACCACTTGTTCCTCTTCATTCAGAAGAGCGACTGTTACTGCAAAAAACCATTGAAAACATTTGATCAAAAAAGCTGGCTTACTTCATATACGAATAAGCCAGCTTTTTTTGGCAATTATGATTTGTTGTGGTTGTTGTTTCTCTTTACATTTTAGATAGCTCCACTTGCTCTGTTAAATCGTATTTTTCAAATTGATTTTCTAACTGAGTTGAGTTTGACTGTGTTTCTCGATTGACGCCAAATTGAAATAAGTCTGGACGACCGTGATAAGAAATCGTGTCGAGAATCGTATAATTGAAAATCGCCTTCTCAAAGTCAATCTCCGCAATAACGTCGGTTTCCCCGCTTTTTTCAGGACCTGCAATAAAGCTACCGTCTGGTGCAATGATTGAACTACCTCCACCAACATGTGGGAAACCAAACCGTTCGATTTCTTTTTCAGAGGCACAGGCTTGAGCGCAAATAACAAACGTTTGATTTGCCATGGCATAACTTTGGCACCATGTTTCTACCCACCTGTTGTATAACTCACCTCTACGTGCTGCACCAGATACCCAAACGGCCGCATGAACTTCTTCACCTTGTTCAGCCAAGGCATAACGTGCTAATGAGTTGTTATGCTCCCCACATATGAGTCCGCCGATTTTACCGAGTGGCGTATTATGTACTCGTAATCCTGAGGCATCACCAGCAGCCCAGATGACTTTTTCTGATTGAGTGGCGATCATTTTTCGGTGCTTACCAATTAATTGTCCTTCATTGTTAATAAAGACAATCGTATTATATAGAGCCTTTGCTTCTCTTTCCGTTATACCCAGAACAACATAAGCATTCGCGCTTCGACAAGCCGTTGCCACTTTTCTTAGGGTCTCACTTGGTACTTCGACTGAGTTTTGAAACATTCTTATATATAGTTCACGATTCATGGGTTCGCTCCAATTCCAATGTGGTGTACCAGGAATCATGACTTCTGGAAACACAATGAAACGCACACCTTTTTGACCTAATTCAATAATTTTTGAACAAACTTTTTCAGTTGTTGCCTCTCGATCAAGCCATACTGGTGCCATTTGAACTGCTGCAGCTAGATACTTCTTTCCGATATCACTCATTTATAACCCTCCAATTTTTGTTTGCTATTTTTTCGTAAACTTAAACAACTTCTTCATTTGGTACACTTATACTTGCTGTACTCTTCTTGTTTTTTTGATTGTATATCGAATGTAAAAACTTAAATTGTTCATCAGCAATTTCGTTCTCTTGTTTCGGTGTTAGTAATGTAACAATAATTAGCAGAGTAAGTGAAGCAAATAATACAGGGATAATTGGTTGAAAACCAAATCTAGGGAGCAACTCAACAATTGATTGGGCAATGATACTCTCTGGAAAGAACGTTGTTGCAAAGTAACATGGAACTAAAATCAAGCTCGTTAAAACGGATGCAATTGCACCTTGCTTATTGATTCTTCTAAAATACATTGCGCCTACAAGTACAGGTATGAGAGAGGCTGTTCCTGTAAATGAAAGTACGGCTAAATCAAAAATGGTTGTCGGTTGTAATAAACATAAAACATATGAAGCAACAAGAATAAAGACAATAAACACTCTGCACCATTTCAATGGATTATTAATTTTAAATCTAGCTTTCATGACATCGTTTGTAAATAAACTCGCAACCGTTAGAGTTTGTGCATCCATGGAAGACATAACAATCGCTAGTAAAGCAACAACGGCTAAGGCAAACATCCAACTTGGTAAATACTCGCGGGTAATCATAAAAATAATATTATCTGCAGCGGCTCCTTCTAAGCCTGGTATTAATGCAACTCCCCAAAAGCCAAGAATACATGCAGGTATAAAAGTTAATAGAACGCCAAGCGGATATAAGGTTGCCGTCTTTCTTAAAACAACTGCACTTTTTGCTGTCATAAAACGAGTATAAAGATGCGGCATGGCAAATAAATTAATACTATACAAAACGATATAGCTCAACATTTCTTGCCAGGTAAACATCGGTTGAGTTCCCCTATGTAGTAAATCCGGATTGATAGAACGAACTTGCTCTAGCAATGATTGTGGACCACCTTGTTTAAAACCAATCCAAACCACAGCTATGACTAAAAACGCTAAGAAAATCAATGTTTGAGCAAGATTGGTTAAGGCTGTTCCTCTCATGCCACCACTCCAAATGTAATAGCCAACGATGACTGAGACAATTAACGCTCCTAACCAATAAGGTATGACACCGTCACTAAAATTTTCAAAGGCTGCTCCTGCTCCAACCATACCAATCGTAATATAAGGCAGTGTATACATCACTAAAACAATAAAAACTAACGTTGTTAAAACAGGACTCATAAAACGATTTTCGATATATTCAGTGGATGTAACATATTTAAATTTTTTACCAAGTGCCCATGCTCTTGCACCGAATATCCAGTTAAATAGGGACATGCCAACAACAGCTCCACCCATAACTAATGCATAAATCCCTATACCGTTACGATAAGATAGACCTGCAACACCAAGCATTGTAAATGTTGACATGTTTGTCCCTAAAATGGTGCAAAAAAGAACAAAAGTTCCAAAGCTTCGGTTCCCCATATAATAGTCTTCAGTAGACAAGCTCATTTGTTTTTTGCTGTACCAGCCAATCCACAAATTTAACCCTAAGTAAAGAATGATGGTTATAAACAAAACCGTTAACATGCAATTGCCCCTCTCATGCTATCTGATTAACTATTTTCATCCAAATTATCTGGTAATTGAGGCCAGATGAGTTTAAAAACAAAATACAAAAATGGCCATGCTAACAAACCATACAAGATTTTACTCCATAAAATATAAGGCATACCGAAAACAATTGGATCCATTCGATCCAGCCAAAAAAGATCAAAATGTAGCATTAAATACAGAAACACCAAAAAGTAACCGATTATTAGCTTTTTCGACACTTTGCAATTACACCACCTTTAATTTTTTGATTATTTCGATAAATCAAAATTATGTTTTCAGTTTATATTTTATGAATTTTATAAGCAAATAAAAATATTTTATACCGCTATTGTAAATATTTATAGGTGATTATGTACAAAATGATTTGCTATAACGGATGTTTAAATGCGACTTTTAAACATTTTGCTAAAGTACAAACGGTAAGAATAAGAAGAAAAAGCAGTTTATAAATAAAGTGAAATGATGGAATATAGTTGGAAGGGCTATTGATGAAAAAAGCATGAGTTCGTTTCGAACATCGATAAGTTGCGGCTACCTCTATCTTAAAAAGAACAGTCTTGTGTTTGCTTTTGGAAATCATGTATACTTAAACCAAGTGATGAGTTCGGGTTGAACGACAGCACCAGGATGTGTTGCCGTGTGTTTAAACGTAACGAAAGGATTAATCGTGCGCGAAGACTAAGCGGAGCAACATTTTTTTCGCGTAAGGATGCATAAGTGATTTCATAACGTTACAAGCTTCGGCTAAGACGATTGTTGAAATGTTTATACAAGCTGGACGGGCATAGCTCGATCAGAACGGAAAAACACATCGAAGGATTTCACTCGATGAATAGGTACGCTTATGTCTTTCTTACGACAAACGCAGCAACATGTAAGCTACGTTTTGAACGGAATTTATTCGCACTAGACGCAGTAGAGAAACAGAATAAAAAGAGAATATAGGAGGAACGTCAAGTGTCAAAGCAACCATCAGAGACTATTCGTGTTTTTGCCTTAGGCGGGGTCGGTGAGATCGGCAAAAACATGTATGTAATCGAGGTAGATGATGACATTCTCGTTGTCGACTCAGGATTAATGTTCCCAGATGATGACATGCTTGGAGTGGATATTGTCATTCCAGATGTGTCTTATCTTGTTGAGCAAAAAGAGCGGGTTCGAGGGATTATTTTAACCCATGGACATGAAGACCACATCGGTGGCCTTTCCTATGTATTACAAAAATTAAATGTACCTGTTTATGGTACAAAATTAACATTAGGATTAGTGGAAGAAAAATTAAAGGAAGCTGGTATTCTACGTTCAGCTAAGTTACGGCTCGTAGATGCAAACTCTCGCTTGAAAATTGGATCAACAAAAGTGTCGTTTTTCCGGACCAATCACAGTATTCCCGACTCTGTCGGTGTATGCATTGATACATCACAAGGTGCGATCGTTCATACAGGTGATTTTAAATTTGATCAAACACCGGTAGATGGAAAGCAAGCCGATATTGGAAAAATGGCAGCGATCGGTCACCGTGGCGTCCTTTGCTTGTTATCTGACAGTACAAATGCAGAACGACCTGGAATGACACGATCTGAGTCAGAGGTTGGTCAAGGGATTTTTGAAGTGTTCGATCGAACGGAAGGACGTATCATTGTCACGACCTTTGCTTCCAATGTTCACCGTATTCAACAGGTCATTCAAGCAGCTATTTCAACAAAGCGGAAGCTTGCAATTGTTGGTAAAAGTATGGTAAGAGTCATAACGATTGCGAAAAAGCTTGGTTATTTAGAAGCTCCTGACGACCTTTTTATTGAGATTGATGAAGTTTCTAAGTATGGCGATCATCAAGTGGCTATCATTACAACTGGTAGTCAAGGTGAACCGATGTCAGCGTTGACACGGATGGCAAAAGGTGCCCATCGTCAAATTACGATTTCTGCAAGTGACACGGTCATTATTGCTGCTACACCAATCCCTGGTAATGAGAAATCTGTATCAGCGATTATCGACATGCTCCACCGCATTGGTGCAAATGTTGTTTTTGGTAGTTCTCGTGTCCATGCCTCAGGACATGGTAGTCAAGAAGAATTAAAATTAATGTTAAATCTTATGCGCCCAACCTATTTCTTACCTATTCACGGAGAGTATCGAATGCAGCATGCTCACCGGGAGCTTGCCATAGGAGTGGGTGTGAAAAAAGAGAACATTCATATTATTGATAAAGGTGAAGTGGTTGAGTTTGTGAATGGACAGGCGCGCCGAGCTGGAAAGGTTCCATCAGGAAATGTATTGATTGATGGACTGGGTGTTGGTGACGTTGGCAACATTGTTCTTCGTGACAGACGGTTGCTTTCTAAGGATGGAATTCTTGTTGTGGTTGTTACGTTAAATAAAGAAAATGGAGCGATCATTTCAGGACCGAACATAATCTCAAGAGGATTTGTTTATGTTAGAGAATCTGAGCAGCTTCTTGAAAAAGCCAATGTACTTGTTAGTGAAACATTGGATAAATGCGTAACCGAAAACGTAAATGAATGGTCTTCCATGAAAAGTAACATTCGTGA
>NZ_ANNK01000081.1 GCF_000334155.1 Halalkalibacterium ligniniphilum
TCACCGTGGCGTCCTTTGCTTGTTATCTGACAGTACAAATGCAGAACGACCTGGAATGACACGATCTGAGTCAGAGGTTGGTCAAGGGATTTTTGAAGTGTTCGATCGAACGGAAGGACGTATCATTGTCACGACCTTTGCTTCCAATGTTCACCGTATTCAACAGGTCATTCAAGCAGCTATTTCAACAAAGCGGAAGCTTGCAATTGTTGGTAAAAGTATGGTAAGAGTCATAACGATTGCGAAAAAGCTTGGTTATTTAGAAGCTCCTGACGACCTTTTTATTGAGATTGATGAAGTTTCTAAGTATGGCGATCATCAAGTGGCTATCATTACAACTGGTAGTCAAGGTGAACCGATGTCAGCGTTGACACGGATGGCAAAAGGTGCCCATCGTCAAATTACGATTTCTGCAAGTGACACGGTCATTATTGCTGCTACACCAATCCCTGGTAATGAGAAATCTGTATCAGCGATTATCGACATGCTCCACCGCATTGGTGCAAATGTTGTTTTTGGTAGTTCTCGTGTCCATGCCTCAGGACATGGTAGTCAAGAAGAATTAAAATTAATGTTAAATCTTATGCGCCCAACCTATTTCTTACCTATTCACGGAGAGTATCGAATGCAGCATGCTCACCGGGAGCTTGCCATAGGAGTGGGTGTGAAAAAAGAGAACATTCATATTATTGATAAAGGTGAAGTGGTTGAGTTTGTGAATGGACAGGCGCGCCGAGCTGGAAAGGTTCCATCAGGAAATGTATTGATTGATGGACTGGGTGTTGGTGACGTTGGCAACATTGTTCTTCGTGACAGACGGTTGCTTTCTAAGGATGGAATTCTTGTTGTGGTTGTTACGTTAAATAAAGAAAATGGAGCGATCATTTCAGGACCGAACATAATCTCAAGAGGATTTGTTTATGTTAGAGAATCTGAGCAGCTTCTTGAAAAAGCCAATGTACTTGTTAGTGAAACATTGGATAAATGCGTAACCGAAAACGTAAATGAATGGTCTTCCATGAAAAGTAACATTCGTGATGTGTTGAGTCGATTCTTATTTGAAAAAACAAAGAGACGACCAATGATTTTACCAATTATTATGGAAGTGTAAGTTCAAACAGAGTGTACCTTTTTAGGTATGCTCTTTTTTGTGGAAAAGGGGACGGAGCTTACAGGATGATAAAGCAGGAAGCTTATCGCTCACACCCCTTCATTGAAAGGTTACTCAGCGTTACTGGACGTACTCATTTTCATCCCAGTGGGAAGAGCGAGCCACTTATGCTAATTTTGTGGAAAAGGGGACGGAGCTTACAGGATGATAAAGCAGGAAGCCTATCGCTCACACCCCTTCATTGAAAGGTTACTCAGCGTTACTGGACGTACTCATTTTCATCCCAGTGGGAAGAGCGAGCCACTTATGCTAATTTTGTGGAAAAGGGGACGGAGCTTACAGGATGATAAAGCAGGAAGCCTATCGCTCACACCCCTTCATTGAAAGGTTACTCAGCGTTACTGGACGTACTCATTTTCATCCCAGTGGGAAGAGCGAGCCACTTATGCTAATTTTGTGGAAAAGGGGACGGAGCTTACAGGAGGATAAAGCAGGAAGCCTATCGCTCACACCCCTTCATTGACAGGTTACTCAGCGTTACTGGACGTACTCATTTTCATCCCAGTGGGAAGAGCGAGCCACTTATGCTAATTTTGTGGAAAAGGGGACGGAGCTTACAGGAGGATAAAGCAGGAAGCCTATCGCTCACACCCCTTCATTGACAGGTTACTCAGCGTTACTGGACGTACTCATTTTCATCCCAGTGGGAAGAGCGAGCCACTTATGCTAATTTTGTGGAAAAGGGGACGGAGCTTCATTGCAGATTGTAGAAGCAATGAAGTCGCGGCGGGTTATCAATAGGGCATGTAGGAAACTGGTAAGGAATAGCATGATAAATCTCTCACCGGCTCATACTAACCATAAGTAAAAGAAGGAGGATGAGTGATGGACATAGAACAGAACGAGTCACAGGAAGCTCAGCAGCCGCAAAAAGATGAAAAAAACGAAGGCATTTTAGATAAAATTCAAGAGCTAGGACAAACCAATGTCCCGGTAATGGAACAATCTAATATTCATTGTATGACGGTTATTGGACAAATCGAGGGGCATATGCAGCTCCCTCCGCAAAACAAAACAACAAAATATGAACATATTATCCCTCAGCTCGTTGCAGCAGAGCAAAATAAAAAAATCGAAGGGCTCTTAATTATCTTGAATACGGTAGGTGGGGATGTGGAGGCAGGTTTAGCGATCTCTGAAATGGTGGCCTCCTTGTCAAAACCATCTGTTACCCTTGTATTAGGCGGCGGACATTCAATCGGTGTCCCAATTGCGGTCGCTGCTGATTATTCCTTTATCGCTGAGACTGCAACGATGACGATTCATCCTGTGCGGTTAACGGGACTTGTCATTGGCGTCCCCCAAACCTTTGAATACTTAGACAAAATGCAAGAGCGAGTCGTGAATTTTGTGACGAAGCATTCCTCAATCACTGAAGAGAAATTTAAAGAACTGATGTTTTCGAAAGGTAATCTAACAAGGGATATTGGGACAAATGTTGTTGGGACAGATGCAGTGGAGTATGGCTTAATTAATGAAGTAGGAGGCATCGGTCAAGCGTTAAATAAATTAAATGAGCTGATCGAACAATACAAAATCGGCCGCCCTGAAGGAGGAAGAGTACAGTGATTTTATATACGATGGTTCCCCATGAGGTCATGTTCCCAGATGCTTGGGAGACCTACCGAAAGCAACAAATGATTGAGATTGAAGGGGGAATGCTCATTGTAGAGGAGCTTGCTCCATCTGAATACAAAATCGTTCGCCTGATCAGTGGCAACCCCATGCATTATTTACAAACACGATATAGCCCAGGCACTGTCATTCAAGCAAAACCACAGCTCTAACAAAGGAAGGTACAAATCGCTTAGCTACGTGAATAAAAGCAAAAAAAGGAGGGAATAAGTCTTTTGTTCTCTCCATTTTTGATGAAAAGTGTATGGATGAAAAATGCTGCGTGAAAGAAATCAAAGAAATAATAGATTATCACGTAGTTCGTATGTAGAGAGGTTTCGTCTTGTGCTATAATAATTTCATCCAAACATGGTCAGGTACAGCCAATATTGGCTGTTTTTTTCATTCATGATGGCTATCTTTATATTATGACAGGAAGTAAAGGGTGAAAGTATGGCTAGACGAAAGAAAAAAAAGAAGATCGAGTGGAAATCGCAGCTTACCTTTGAAATTATTGGACTCGGGCTGCTCGTTCTTGCCGTTGTGGCCTTTGCACGACTAGGAACGGTTGGAGAAACGTTTGTTCGGCTGTTTCGATTTTTCCTCGGTGAGTGGTATGCATTTTTATCATTAGGGCTTTTTATTTGTGCCATTTATATTATGATAAAGAGAAAAAAACCCCCTCTTTGGTCCAGAAGGCTGAGTGGCGTTTATGTCATGGTTGTTTCTATTCTTCTCTTCAGCCATGCTGGGTTGTTCGGTAATTTGGGCGGCAGTGAAGGGTTTCAAGATCAATCAGTTATTCGGAACACATGGACATTATTTTGGCTTGATATGTACGGCGAAACAAACAATGCTGATTTAGGTGGCGGTATGATCGGAGCCCTTGCCTATGCTGTTAGCAGTTTTTTGTTCGCTGATAGTGGAACATTATTTTTATGCTTTATTCTTTTTATTACAGGGATCATCCTCGTAACAGGCCGATCCATTACTGATTTAATTGGTAAGGGTATTCGACGTGGTTATCTATTCTTATTAGATCTTGTAGAGAAAACAAAACAAGATCTAAAGAACTGGAAAAAAGATGTATCGAGTAAGCTGAAGGAAGAGAAAGAGGAGCAGTCGAAAAAGGCGAGTAGAAAAAAGAAGGACACGCAGGAAAAACAACAAGCACAAGAAGAAATACAAACAGAGCTTGAAATATTGGATTTTTCACAGCGGACAAACGCGGAAATGGACAAACAGGTAGAGCGTTCTGAACCTAATACAGAGATAGATAATGCAAGTGATGGTGAGGAAGAATCGGTTCGAGAGGTTGAACAAGTGAGTGAAGGCGAAGCACCTCCAGTGTCTCTTATTACAGCCATTGAAACGAATAAAGACTATCAATTGCCCCCTGTTGACCTATTGAAATTACCAAATAATCCAAATCAAAATTCTGAGAAGCAACAGCTCCATGCAAATGCCAGGAAGCTTGAAAAGACGTTGGAAAGCTTTGGTGTCAAAGCAAAGGTTTCAAAGGTTCACCTTGGTCCTGCTGTTACAAAATATGAGGTCCATCCAGACGTAGGCGTGAAAGTAAGTAGAATTGTTAATTTATCCGATGATCTTGCATTAGCGTTAGCAGCGAAGGATATTCGGATTGAGGCACCGATTCCCGGAAAATCTGCGATAGGAATCGAGGTACCCAATCGAGAAGTAGCTATTGTGACGCTGAGAGAAGTACTTGACTCCCCCCAAGCGAAAAAGGAGCTGAACGTCCTCGCTGTTGGACTCGGTCGTGATATATCAGGAGAGCCCGTCTTTGCACCTTTAAACAAAATGCCACATTTGCTTGTAGCAGGCGCAACGGGAAGCGGCAAAAGTGTTTGCATTAATGGCATTATTACAAGCATCCTCCTAAAGGCAAAGCCTCATGAGGTGAAATTGATGATGATTGATCCGAAAATGGTCGAGCTTAATGTGTACAATGGTGTGCCTCATTTGTTAACCCCTGTTGTTACAGAACCGAAGAAAGCGTCTCAAGCGTTGAAAAAAGTTGTGGCTGAAATGGAACGGCGCTATGATTTGTTTTCACACACAGGGACAAGAAACATTGAAGGCTACAATGAAGTCATCATGAGACAAAATAAAATGAATGAGGCAAAGCAACCAACCTTGCCGTATATTGTTGTGATTGTGGACGAGCTTGCAGATTTAATGATGGTTGCATCTGGGGATGTGGAAGACTCGATTGCTCGTCTTGCCCAAATGGCGCGGGCTGCTGGAATTCATATGATCATCGCGACACAGCGACCTTCTGTTGATGTCATTACAGGCGTCATCAAAGCAAATATTCCTTCACGAATTGCTTTTGGTGTCTCCTCACAAACGGATTCCCGTACGATTCTTGACGCTGGCGGTGCAGAAAAACTGCTTGGCAGAGGGGATATGCTTTATTTACCGATGGGAGCAACGAAGCCCACTCGGGTCCAAGGAGCTTTTTTGTCTGATGAAGAGGTGGAAGAAGTTGTACACTTTGTCATTTCTCAACAGAAAGCCCAGTACCAAGAGGAGATGATTCCTTCAGAAGAGGCCCAAGTGGCTGAAAAAGTAAATGATGATTTATATGATGAGGCTGTTGCTCTTGTTATTGAAATGAACACGGCTTCTGTCTCTATGCTGCAGCGTCGCTTCCGAATTGGCTACACAAGAGCAGCTCGATTAATTGATGAAATGGAAATACGTGGTATTGTTGGTCCTTATGAAGGAAGCAAACCTCGGGAAGTTTTAGTTGATAGACAAAAAGAAGATGAAGCATCTTCGCAGTAAGTCGTAGATAGAGAGAGTGGATAGGGGAAAAAAGGGAAGTATGACTTAGAAGCATTCCCTTAAAAAAAATGAAAGAACATGGATGAGCATAAGGGGTGGAGAGTGTGATTAAAGCAGATCAGCGACCGTTATATTTACAAGTTATTGACAAAATAAAGCAGGACATTGAAACAAACATTTATAAAGAAGGTCAAAAGCTCCCTTCTGAATTTGAATTATCTAAGCAGTTAGGGATTTCTCGCGCCACACTCAGAGAAGCATTACGTCTCTTAGAAGAAGAGGGGGTCGTTATTCGTCGCCATGGTGTAGGGACTTTTGTTCATTCGAAGCCTTTATTTTCAGCAGGAATTGAAGAACTTTATAGCGTGAGTGACATGATTGTCCAAGCAAACATGAAGCCAGGTACAATTTTTCTCTCTTCTCAGATAAAGGAAGCAACTGAGGATGATTTGCGGAAATTTAACGATGAGGGACTTGAGGAGATGCTTGTGATAGAACGAGTCCGAACGGCAGATGGCGTTCCTGTTGTTTATTGTGAGGATAAAATTCCAAGTGAATACATTAAGCATCAATCAGTTCACGAAATTAAATCAATTTTTCGCTATTTAGAAGAGGAATCTGATCGTACCATTACACATGCGGTGACATATATTGAGCCGATTGGTTTTCACGAAACTATTTCAGAAATTCTTGAATGTGATCCGGAAACCTCATTGCTCCTTTTAAAACAGGTGCATTATGATCAAACAGAACAGCCTTTGCTTTATTCATTAAACTATTTTCGTGCTGATAAATTTAAGTTTCATGTAGTAAGAAAACGAGTGAAAGCATAACCTAAGCCCAGAATATCAAAAGAGGATACGGCAAAAAAGGAGATGTTGCATATGAAAGGGATTGAGGAACACCATATTCATCTGAATGGTCTTCATGTCCATATGATTGAGACCGCTAAATATAAAACAAATTCGTTAATTCTCATGTTAAAAGCACCACTTCAAGAAGAGACGGCAGCAAAAAGAGCACTCCTATCAAATGTTTTGCCGAACGGAACCATGAAGTCTCCGTCAAGAATCGAGATACGCCAACGACTCGATGATTTGTATGGCGCACTTTTGTCAACAGATGTTCAGAAAAAAGGGGAACAACACATTATTACGATTCGTTTGGACATTGCAAATGAACAATTTCTATCTGATCACTCGCCTCTTTTTGAAAAAGGAGTGGCTCTTCTAAGTGAAATTCTTCTTGAACCAAAAGTAGTGTCCGGACGTTTTGATGAAACAATTGTAAAAAATGAAAAGCGTGCCTTAGTTCAACAAATTCAATCGATTTATGATGATAAGATGCGCTATGCAAATGTGCGAATTACGGAGGAAATGTGTAAAAATGAGCCTTATGGTTTATCAACCTATGGGAAGAAAGAGCAGGTTGATAACATTTCTAATGAGGATTTATATTCCTACTATCAAGAGATGCTCAATCAAGATCGAATCGATTTATTTGTCGTTGGGACTGTACCAGAAGAGGAGTTACTTTCACACGTTAACACCTATTTTTCAGGCTTAATGAATAATGAAAGAAGAGAACAGGCAACTGAAACGACACCAAGCCCCGAAGTGGCGGCTGAGAATGTTGTTTTTGAAGAACAAGATGTAAAACAAGGGAAGCTCCATATAGGCTACAGAACCTATACAACATTTAAGGATCCAGACTATGTACCAATGCAAGTCATGAATGGACTCTTTGGCGGCTTCTCTCACTCGAAACTATTTATTAACGTTCGTGAAAAAGAAAGCTTAGCTTATTATGCAGCCTCTAGGTTTGAAAGTCATAAAGGCTTAATGATGGTCATGTCAGGAATTGATTTTGCCAATTATGACAAAGCCGTTGCCATTATAAAAGAACAGCACGACCTGATGTGTCAAGGCTCATTTAGTGATGAAGAAGTGGAACAAACAAAGGCGATGCTAAAAAATCAGCTGCTTGAAACGACAGATGTGGCAAGAGGTCATGTGGAGCTTGTCTATCATACGGTTGTTAGCGGCTTTGAGCGGAGCATTGATCAATGGTTACGTGAAATTGATGACGTAACAAAAGAAGATATTATTGAAGCAGCAAAAAAAGTAAAGCTTGATACAATTTATTTCTTAAAAGGAAAGGAGGCCACGTCATGAAAGCACATACTTTTGAACAATTAGGAGAAACGCTCTATCATGAACAGCTTGAGAACGGCTTGGATGTCTACATCCTTCCAAAACCAGGGTTCAATAAAACCTATGCTACATTTACGACGAAATACGGATCCATCGATCAAGAATTTATTCCAATTGGCGAAAAAGAAGCGATTCGAGTACCAGATGGAATTGCCCATTTTCTTGAACACAAAATGTTTGAGGACGAGGAAGGGGACGTATTTCAAGATTTTAGTAAGCAAGGAGCTTCAGCTAACGCGTTCACTAGTTTTACACGAACAGCGTATTTGTTCTCAAGCACATCCAATGTGAATAAAAATGTGGAAACGTTATTAGACTTCGTTCAGCATCCATATTTTACAGAAGAAAGTGTTGAAAAAGAAAAGGGGATTATTGGCCAAGAAATTACAATGTACGATGATAATCCTGATTGGCGCGTCTATTTTGGACTTATCGAAAACATGTATGAATACCATCCAGTAAAAAGCGATATTGCAGGGACAATTGAATCGATTTCAAAAATTACAAAAGACTTGCTCTATCAATGCTATGAAACCTTTTACCACCCAAATAACATGCTGCTGTTTATCGTTGGTCCAGTCGACCAAGATGAAATGATCTCACTAGTACGCAATAACCAAGCAAAGAAATCCTTTAAAAAGCCTGAAGAGGTGCAACGCTTCTTTGCAGCAGAGCCTAAAGAAGTGGCAAAGAAAAAACAAGTGATTCCAATGTCTGTTCAAACACCGAAGTGTTTAGTGGGCTTTAAGGAAGTCCATCCAGCGCGTCAAGGTGAAGAATTAATGAAACGGGAGCTGGCTATCAATGTTTTGCTCGACCTGATTTTTGGTCAAGGTACTAAAAACTACCAAAAGCTGTACGATGAAGGCTTGATTGATGAATCGTTCTCCTTTGACCATACGTCTGAATATGGCTTTGGTTTTACGATTCTTGGTGGGGACACAAACCATCCAGATAAATTAGCAGAAACGATCGAAAAAATGGTGGGAGATTTTGTTGCAACGCCATTAACTGAAGCTGAGGTAAACCGGGCAATTAAAAAGAAAATTGGTGCGTTTTTACGTTCGTTAAATAGCCCTGAATACATTGCTAACCAATTTACTCGTTACGCCTTCAACAAAATGGATTTATTTAACGTCGTTCCGACACTTGAAAGCTTAACTGTTGAGGCGCTGACGGAGGTGTTGCATGATCATTTTAGTTTCGAACGCTTTACAGTTTGTCAAGTGAAGCCTGAAGGGTTTGTAGAAAAGTGATAAGGCAAGGATTTATAACAGGGGCTTCGGGAGGCATCGGTGCGGCGACAGCTAGAGAATTAGCTACACCGGGCCGAACCCTTTACGTTCATTATAATCGTGACAAGGAAGCAATTGATGCTTTAGTGAAGGAGCTTGAAGAAAAAGGTGCAGATGCGGTTCCTGTACAAGGAGATTTAAGCACGATAGAAGGTACAAAATCTCTTCTATCACTCATTCCAAAGACGATTGATGTGTTTGTTCATTCAGGAGGCGTTAGTCATGAAGGCTTATTTACAGATCTGGCGTACGATGAGCTTTTTCGTCTAATGAATGTTCATCTGCTTTCGATGATGCATATAACGCAAGCATTTCTCCCTCATATGATTCGACAGCGATCGGGGAAAGTGATTGCTGTTTCTTCTATTTGGGGTGAAACAGGGGGAGCGTATGAAGTTGCTTATTCAGCTGCGAAAGGTGGAATGAACAGCTTTGTAAAGGCGCTGGCGAAAGAAGTGGCGCTAAACAATATCCAAGTAAACGGAGTAGCACCTGGGGCGATTTTAACACCGATGCTTGATGTTTATACAGAGCAAGAAAAAAACGATTTACAAGCAGAAATTCCAGCAGGAAGGTTAGGAACCCCTGATGATGTTGCCCATGCCATCGCATTTCTCTGCTCTGATAAAGCAAATTACATAAATGGTCAAATTTTATCAATTAATGGTGGGTGGTACTGCTAAAAAAAGATTCGTCATCGCCAATTTCATGCATAAGCTTCCACCTTCTTGGAAAAATAATGGAGAAGTTTATTTCAAGGAGGGAACAAGATGTCAGTACTTGACAACTGGGATCAATGGAAAAATTTTTTGGGCGACCGCCTTCAACAAGCTTCAAGTGAAGGGATGAATCAAAATATTATTTCTGATGTTGCTTATCAAGTTGGTGAATATTTGGCGAACCAAGTCGATCCTAAAAACGAACAAGAGCGCGTCTTGGCGGAATTATGGAAAGTAGCGGATGAGAAAGAGCAGCATGCAATTGCAAATATGATGGTTAAGCTTGTGCAACAGAACAATCATTAATAATGAGAACGCCGCTTTTAAAGCGGCGTTTTTCTTAACACGTTAAGAACGTATAAATAATATTTAACAGAAAAGGTTATCGACGTCGTTAAAAATTTGAACGCTCAAGTATACCTTCAACGAAGTCTTTTGCTAGTATGTACTTAGCGAAAAGCCATGTTTTGTTCTTAAAGATGAGAAAGGATATAATCGATGATGTCTAGTTCCAAACGTTCGACTCGAGCTTTTTCAAAAAAATAAATGGGAAATGATGCATTTTTTTGCCTATCAGTCTGTGGGTGTTGCTTCAGATAATAACATCGCTTCATTGGTGAGTTTACATAATTTTATAGAAAGCTTTGATAAATCATGCCATAAATCTCTTTTCAATGTTCCTAAAATCAATTATCATAAAAATATCATAGAAAAATAGCTGCTTTTGTCATACATAACTCCTAGAGAAAGCGATGGATGACGGGAATGGTCGTTTCTTGTCTTACGATGGCTGAAGCTTTGTAAGGGGTTGTCCAAATGGATCTGAAAGAATGGTATTTAGAATATCATATACATAAAAACAGACCGGGTCTTTTAGGTGATATTTCTTCATTGCTAGGGATGTTATCCATTAACATTGTGACCATTAATGGTGTTGATGATATGCGCAGAGGGATGCTGATTCGAAGTGCAAGTGATAACCAAGTGTTGCGATTCCAAGCGATTTTAGAGACAATTGATGATATCACCGTCACAAAATTTCGTGAACCAAGGCTTCGTGACCGATTGGCGATTCGACATGGTCGCTACATTGAAAGAGATGCAGATGATCGTAAAACGTTTCGTTTTATTCGAACAGAGCTCGGGTTGCTGGTCGATTTTATGGCTGAGCTATTTAAAAGAGATGAACATTATCTTGTTGGAATTCGGGGGATGCCTCGTGTAGGAAAAACAGAGTCGGTGGTCGCGGCAAGTGTTTGTGCAAATAAAAGGTGGTCGTTTATTTCATCAACGCTTTTACGCCAAACGGTTCGTAGTCAATTGGCTGATGATGAGTTAAGTGAGGATCACATTTTTATTATCGATGGGATCGTTTCCACGATGCGTGCCACGGAAAAACATCGAATGCTTGTAAGGGAAATTATGCGGATTCCAGCTGTAAAGGTCGTGGAGCATCCTGACATCTTTGTCCGTGAAACAGAATATGAGCTCGAAGACTTTGATTGCATTATCGAATTGAGAAATGACGAGGGAGAAGAAATCACGTACGAGGTTGTTGAGTCAGGCTTTTCCTCTTTTGATATCAGTTAAGTTGGTAGATGGGGTGTTAGCAGTGTCAGAGTTAGGACAACGTTTGCGGGAAACCCGTGAACAAAAACAAATTTCATTAGAAGATTTACAGCGTACAACAAAGATTCAGAAGCGCTATTTAAAAGCGATTGAAGAGGGGCGGTTTGAAACGCTCCCAGGCTTATTTTACGCCAGAGCGTTTGTCAAAACTTACGCAGAGGCAGTGGGAATCGACCATGAGCAATTGTTTGATGAGTTTAAGCATGAGCTTCCGAACCCGCAGAAGGAAATCGAGGATTTGCCGTCAAGATCCGAGCGTTCAAATCGGACAAAAGGACCACTACCAGCAGATCGTTCGAAAGCAACGTCCATGTTTCCAATGTTAATTGGGCTCGCCTTTCTGATTGTCGTTGCCGTTGGAATTTGGCTCGTCGTGCAAAGAGATAGTGATGAAAATGCTGTTCCTCCAGAGGAAGATACCGCACCAGTAGAAGCAGAGGTTGGAGAACTAGATGAACTTCCTGAAGAGACTAATGATCTGCGGAAAGAAGAGGACGAGGCTGAAGCGCCAGTAGAAGAAGTGGAAGAAGCACCGATTGAAGAGGAGCATTTTAATTTGGCGTTTGTGGAGACACAAGGAAACACTTCCTATTACGAGCTGTCTGGAACGGACCGTTTTGACGTTGTGATTCGTTTTAATGGTACGTCCTATGTCGGTGTTACAACCGCTGATGGGGAATCTCATTTTGCAGATAACGCCGAAGAAGGGGATGAACTAGTCTACGACTTCAGTGGGCAAGAAGGAGCGGAATTTAATTTTGGCGCATCCCAGTTCGTCGATTTTGTTATAAACGGTGATCCGTTTGAATTTGCTTTAGATATTCCTCATCAAAAAGTGAATATTACTGTTGTCAATGAAACAGAAGAATAAGCTCGATAAAGCTGCCAACTTGGTAGCTTTTTTTATGGATAAAAAGATAAATATAACAAACGCATGGGAGCCGAAACGAACGAGAAGGAGGGAATAATGACTATTTTGGATTGAATTTAAATTTTCGAATTCAGACTATATTATGGTACAATACATTGTAGGCCTTGAGAGTATGCTTGATGCAGATAGAGAGGAAGGATGATGACAGGTGGCAAAGGAACATTCCTTTGACCTCGTATCCGAGGTGCAAATTCAAGAGGTGGATAACGCCATAAATCTTGCTGTAAAAGAAATAACGAATCGCTACGATTTCAAAGGTTCAAAAAGCTCCATTGAACGGACTGGCGATAACCAAGTGACAGTGATTTCAGACGATGAGTATAAACTTGAAAGTGTCATTGACATTTTGAAGTCTAAATTTATTAAACGCGGGCTATCTCAAAAAGTCATGGAGTTTGGAAAGGTTGAAAAAGCATCTGGCGGAACCGTCAGACAAGTGATTACGCTTATATCTGGTATTAGCTCAGATCGAGCAAAAAAACTTACTAAATTGATTCGGGATGCCAACTTAAAAGTGAAAGCTCAAATTCAAAACGAACAAGTGCGTGTCTTCGCTAAAAGCATTGATGACTTGCAAGCAGTTATTCAGCTTATAAAAGAACAGGACCTCGATTTTCCCGTTCAATTTGTCAACATGCGGTAGACTTGATGGAAGGTAGGGACATTGAACGTGAATTTACCAAATAAAATTACAATCTCTCGGATCTGCTTAATCCCATTGTTTCTTGTATTTTTGCTTGCACCAATCAATCTAGGAACATGGCAAGGGTTTGGGGTAGATATTCCAACCGCTCATTTGCTGGCTGTTTTTTTGTTTATCGTTGCCTCAGCAACGGATTGGTTAGACGGTTACTATGCCAGGAAGCTCCAGCTCGTAACGAATTTTGGCAAGTTTTTAGATCCTCTTGCAGACAAATTGTTAATCACAGCCGCTTTAATTGGCCTCGTAGAGCTCCAGCTTTTACCCGCTTGGATGGCCATTGTTATCATTAGTCGTGAGTTTGCTGTGACGGGAATACGTTTGGTTGCATCGGCTGAAGGTGAAGTGATTGCGGCGAGCAATCTTGGGAAGTTAAAAACCGTCTCACAAATCGTAGCTATTTCAGCATTAATGCTTTATAACGCTCCTTTTTCAGCCATTGGGTTTCCATTTGCTACGATTGCCATTTGGATTGCGACCATCCTAACCATCATATCCGGAATCGATTATTTTCAAAAAAACAAGCATATCTTGTTAAAAACCAAATAATCTTGAGGTGGTCTGATGAACGGTGAATTAATTGCGGTTGGATCTGAATTATTGCTCGGACAAATTGTGAATACGAATGGTCGTTATTTGTCACAAGCCCTTGCGGAAAGTGGAATAAATGTCTATTATCATACCGTTGTTGGAGACAACGCAACACGACTTCACGACGTTCTTTCTCACGCTGTAGAGCGTTCAGATCTGATTGTTTTAACAGGTGGGCTTGGACCGACGAAGGATGATGTAACAAAGGAAGTCGTTGCTGCTTTTCTAGGGCGAAATCTTGTATACGATCAAGTGGCAATGGAACAAATTGAAGCATTTTTTGTACGCCGCCAACTTGTTATGACTGAAAATAATCGAAAGCAGGCGCTTGTAATTGAAGGAGCCACCGTTTTAGAAAATGACCACGGTCTTGCTCCAGGAATGTTCGTTGAAAAAGAAGGGAAAAAATTTGTGCTTCTGCCAGGGCCGCCGAAAGAAATGGAGCCGATGGTGAAAGAGAAATTGCTACCTCTTCTTCGTGAAAAAGGTACAGGTGAGCAAATTACGTCTCGTGTGCTTCGTTTTTTTGGAATTGGCGAGTCTGCCCTTGAAGCGGAGCTAGAAGATTTACTTGAACAGCAAACGAACCCCACGATTGCCCCGTTAGCTGGTGATGGAGAGGTTACACTCCGCTTAACTGTGAAGCATCGTGATCCAGCTGTAGCGAAGGCCCTTCTTGATCGAACTGAAAATAAAATTACTGAACGTGTTGGGACTTATTTATATGGTTATGACGATACATCCTTAATGAAAGAGCTGTTTGCCGCTCTCCAACAAAAAAAATTAACCATTGCTAGCGCAGAAAGCTTGACTGGCGGACTGTTTGGTGCCCGTTTCACCTCGATTGCAGAAGCGTCTTCCTGTTTTTATGGCGGGGTGACAACCTATACGAATGAAGCCAAACAATCGTGGTTGAATGTTTCGAAGACGGTTTTAGAGACAGATGGTGCAGTCAGTGAAGCGTGTGCAAAGGAAATGGCTCTCGGAATTCAACAACGCTGTCAGACTGATGTGGGGATTAGTTTTACTGGAGTTGCTGGACCGGCAGCTTTAGAAGGCAAGGAGCCAGGGACGGTTTATCTTGGGATTGTGGTTGGAAAACAGGAGCCAATCGCCCATAGGCTTCAATTAGCTGGAGGCAGAGAGCTTATTCGAGAGCGCTCGATTCAGTATGGTTGTTATTATATATTGAAAGAATTGAAAAGGTGGAATTATGTAGAATGACATATTTTAATGAATTTGCAATATCAGAGCAAGTAAAAAAAGCGATTGCAGAAATGGGTTTTGAAGAGCCATCTCCAATCCAAGAAAAAGCAATTCCTGCGATTTTAACAGGTGGAGACGTGATCGGGCAGGCGCAAACTGGAACTGGAAAAACAGCAGCGTTTGGGATTCCAGTGATTGATAAAGTAACAACCGAGCGTCATGTACAAGCATTAATTCTTACGCCGACTAGAGAACTTGCGATTCAAGTATCAGGGGAGCTGCAAAAGCTTTCAAAATACAAGTCCATTCGGACCCTTCCTATTTACGGTGGACAGTCAATTGGTCATCAAATTCGTGCGTTAAAGCAAGGGGTTCAAGTAGTCATTGGAACTCCTGGACGAATGATTGATCATCTTCGCCGCAACACTTTGAAGCTTGACCGGGTTCATACGGTTGTTCTTGACGAGGCGGATGAAATGCTTGATATGGGCTTTATTGATGATATTGAATCGATTCTTCGCCAAGTTAATGAAGAACGACAAACCTTATTGTTTTCAGCAACAATGCCACCAGCGATTAAAAAGCTGTCCCGTAAATATATGAACAATCCAACAACGGTTTCCATTAACCGTGGTGAAGTCACAGCGCCTTCCATTGATCAAATGTATTATAAAGTATTAGAAAGAAATAAGCTTGATTCTTTATGTCGGATCATTGATAGTGAAGACATTGAGCTGGGTATTTTGTTTTGCCGTACAAAAAAGGGTGTTGCTGAACTAACAGAAGCCTTGCAAGCGCGAGGATATATTGCTGATGGCCTTCACGGTGATTTAACGCAGTCACAACGTGATGCAGTCATGAAAAAATTCCGTGATTCATCGATTGAATTTTTGATTGCGACCGATGTAGCAGCTCGTGGCATTGATGTTGGAAATGTCACCCATGTCATTAACTATGACATTCCGCAAGACCCTGAAAGCTACGTTCACCGAATTGGTCGTACAGGCCGTGCGGGACGTAAAGGATTGGCACTAACGCTTGTCACGCCGAGAGAAATGAAGCATCTTCGTTCGATTGAAAATGAAATTAAGATGCCGATCCCTTCACAGGAAGTTCCAACGATTGAAGAAGTTGTTGAAAAGCAGCAAGGATCGTGGAAAAAACAAATTGAAGATGTGATTGTACAAGATTCGGATGAGAAAAAGCTTTTTGCTCCATTGGTTCATGACATTTTAGCGAATCATACTGCTGAAGATGTTGTAACGGCACTATTAAAAATGAATTTCTCTACAGATACAGGTTCTGAAGATGCAGGATATAATTTTGGTGAAACAGGTGGAGCTAAAGGCATGGTTCGTTTCTTCATTAACGTCGGACGAAATGTAAACATGAGCCCGAAAATCTTAATTGAAGAGATCGCTGAGCTTGTAGGGATTCCTGGTAAAGCGATTGGACGAATTGATATATTTGAAAACTTTACGTTTGTTGAGGTTCCAGAAGATGTAGCGCCATTCGTGTATGAAGCCCTTCGTTATTCACGGATCAATGGTGCCCGTGTCAATCTAGAACCAGCAAAGCCCCGTCCGAAGCGGGAAAACCGCACACCGAATAGGGAACATCGCACACCAAATCGCACATAACAACAACGAGGGGCTGGGACAAAAGAGTTTTTATTGAAGAGAAATCCGAACGTCATGATAATTGATGCATAGCAATCGCTTCGGAAATATACTTCGCTATCCGCGGGCGGCTGGTGAGCCTCCTCGTGCTTATGCACTGTGGAGTCTCACCCTTGCCTTTGACTACGTATATTTCCTCCACTAAGGTTGTGCACTGTTCGCGTTTTCAATCATACACGTTCATTATGTACCAGCCCTATTCCTTCCTATTTTCCCCATCTGCTCAAAAAAGCGAATAAATGTTCGTAAAACCTATTGGCAAATGAATCAAAACAGGGTATAGTAATAAAAGAAGAAAACATAGATTCGCATATGATCATGCTTATTTATAGAGGAGAGATGACGAATGAGTGATCGTAAAGCAGCTCTGGATATGGCGTTGCGGCAAATTGAAAAGCAATTTGGTAAAGGCTCTATTATGAAGTTGGGGGAACAAGCTGAGCAACGTGTTTCAACCGTTTCAAGTGGTGCACTAGCCTTGGACATTGCCCTTGGTGTCGGTGGATACCCACGGGGAAGAATTATTGAAGTATATGGTCCGGAATCTTCAGGTAAGACTACGGTCGCTCTTCATGCGATTGCAGAAGTACAGCGTAACGGAGGTCAAGCGGCTTTTATTGATGCTGAACACGCGTTAGATCCTGTGTATGCACAAAAGCTCGGTGTTAATATTGACGAGCTTCTTCTTTCACAGCCAGATACAGGGGAACAAGCATTAGAAATTGCTGAAGCTCTTGTACGTAGCGGTGCTGTTGAGATGATTGTCATTGATAGTGTGGCAGCTCTTGTTCCAAAAGCAGAGATTGAGGGTGATATGGGAGACTCTCATGTAGGCTTACAAGCGCGCTTAATGTCACAAGCCCTTCGCAAGCTTTCAGGAGCGATCAATAAGTCGAAAACAATTGCGATTTTTATCAACCAAATTCGTGAAAAAGTTGGGGTGATGTTCGGGAATCCTGAAACAACACCCGGTGGTCGTGCGTTAAAATTCTACTCATCTGTACGACTCGAAGTGAGACGTGCTGAAACATTAAAGCAAGGAAACGATATGGTTGGTAATAAAACAAAAATTAAAGTCGTGAAAAACAAAGTCGCACCGCCATTCAAACAAGCGGAAGTAGACATTATGTATGGTGAGGGAATTTCTCGAGAAGGTTCGATTCTTGATATTGCCTCTGAGCTTGATATCGTCGTAAAGAGTGGGGCTTGGTATTCCTTTGAGGAAGAGCGTCTTGGC
>NZ_ANNK01000082.1 GCF_000334155.1 Halalkalibacterium ligniniphilum
ACGTATATTTCCTCCACTAAGGTTGTGCACTGTTCGCGTTTTCAATCATACACGTTCATTATGTACCAGCCCTATTCCTTCCTATTTTCCCCATCTGCTCAAAAAAGCGAATAAATGTTCGTAAAACCTATTGGCAAATGAATCAAAACAGGGTATAGTAATAAAAGAAGAAAACATAGATTCGCATATGATCATGCTTATTTATAGAGGAGAGATGACGAATGAGTGATCGTAAAGCAGCTCTGGATATGGCGTTGCGGCAAATTGAAAAGCAATTTGGTAAAGGCTCTATTATGAAGTTGGGGGAACAAGCTGAGCAACGTGTTTCAACCGTTTCAAGTGGTGCACTAGCCTTGGACATTGCCCTTGGTGTCGGTGGATACCCACGGGGAAGAATTATTGAAGTATATGGTCCGGAATCTTCAGGTAAGACTACGGTCGCTCTTCATGCGATTGCAGAAGTACAGCGTAACGGAGGTCAAGCGGCTTTTATTGATGCTGAACACGCGTTAGATCCTGTGTATGCACAAAAGCTCGGTGTTAATATTGACGAGCTTCTTCTTTCACAGCCAGATACAGGGGAACAAGCATTAGAAATTGCTGAAGCTCTTGTACGTAGCGGTGCTGTTGAGATGATTGTCATTGATAGTGTGGCAGCTCTTGTTCCAAAAGCAGAGATTGAGGGTGATATGGGAGACTCTCATGTAGGCTTACAAGCGCGCTTAATGTCACAAGCCCTTCGCAAGCTTTCAGGAGCGATCAATAAGTCGAAAACAATTGCGATTTTTATCAACCAAATTCGTGAAAAAGTTGGGGTGATGTTCGGGAATCCTGAAACAACACCCGGTGGTCGTGCGTTAAAATTCTACTCATCTGTACGACTCGAAGTGAGACGTGCTGAAACATTAAAGCAAGGAAACGATATGGTTGGTAATAAAACAAAAATTAAAGTCGTGAAAAACAAAGTCGCACCGCCATTCAAACAAGCGGAAGTAGACATTATGTATGGTGAGGGAATTTCTCGAGAAGGTTCGATTCTTGATATTGCCTCTGAGCTTGATATCGTCGTAAAGAGTGGGGCTTGGTATTCCTTTGAGGAAGAGCGTCTTGGCCAAGGACGTGAGAACGCAAAGCAATTTTTAAAAGAAAACGAAGAAATCACAGAAAAAATTGAACGCCTCATTCGTGAACACTACGGTTTGAATAGTGAAGTGCAGGTCGAAGCACCAACGGAAGAGGATGGTCAGTTTGAGGATCTGCCACTCGATTTAAAATAACAGCATGCTTTTAGCATTGCTCCTTTAAAGTAACGGTCCCCCCCTAGCAAAGCAGTGCTTTATTAGGGGGGGACCGTTATGTTCTGTCACACCAATGATCTCAAGGAGGAACCATGAAATTTCTCTATTTTACTGATACCCATATACGAGGAACAACGCCGAAAAATCGTTTAGATTCCTTTGTTGACACATTGAAGGATAAGCTCCATGAAATTATGGAGCTTGCCAATAAACACGAAGTCGATTTCCTACTGCATGGAGGAGATGTCTTCGACCGTCCCGATTTGTCTCCAAATGTAGTTGGCCAATTTGCGCAAATTTTTCGCAAAGCAAATCGACCGATCTATGCAATTTCTGGAAATCACGATACATACGGGCATAATCCAAATACAATTACAAGAACGATGCTTGGTTTAATGGATTCCTTTGGCATTTTAACACTCATTCATCCTGATCAACCGTTACTGTTTGAAGAAAATGGGCTACGTGTACAAATTTCTGGTCAACCGTACCATTACGATATCGATCAACGTGACCCAAAACTTGATTATTATCCAAGCAATCAGCGTCGTGCAGATGTACTCATTCATCTTGTGCATAGTATGCTTGTAGAAAAAGCATTGCCAGATGAGATTCCTCATACAATTATTGATCACATATGGGGGACGAGCGCTGATGTCATTTTAACAGGACATTATCATGGAGGTTTTGGAATCAAAGAACGAAACGGCAAATATATTTGCAATCCTGGGGCCATTGCAAGAATTAATAATCATTGGTCAGAAATAAGCCGCCAGCCTACTATCATTTTAGGAACGGTTACAAAAGAAGGTATTGAGCTTAAAGAGTATCCTTTGCAGTCGGCAAAAAAAGGGGATGATGTGCTTGATCGAAGCTTCCTTGAAAAGGCTGTTCACCAAGAGGAAAAACTTCATGCCTTTGTTCAGCAAGTGAAAGAACAGGCAGAGTTTCAATCCCTGAACATGAATCAGATTATTGGAGAAATTGCAGCAATGTCAAATGTGGAGGAAAAAGTAAAGCAGGAAGCATTGCGGAGAATAACGGTGATTGAAGAGCTTTGGAAGGGGGGAGAAGATGAATACGATTAACACAGTACGCCTTGAGAACTTTCAGTCCCATCTTGATACGAGCATAGATTTTAGCACTGGCCTCAATGTGATTGTCGGCCAGTCAGACAGTGGGAAAACGTCGATTTTACGTGCGATACGCTGGGTGTTGTACAATCAGCCAAGAGGAACAGATTTTATGAGAGTAGGGGCTGATTTTG
>NZ_ANNK01000083.1 GCF_000334155.1 Halalkalibacterium ligniniphilum
TGTTCTGTCACACCAATGATCTCAAGGAGGAACCATGAAATTTCTCTATTTTACTGATACCCATATACGAGGAACAACGCCGAAAAATCGTTTAGATTCCTTTGTTGACACATTGAAGGATAAGCTCCATGAAATTATGGAGCTTGCCAATAAACACGAAGTCGATTTCCTACTGCATGGAGGAGATGTCTTCGACCGTCCCGATTTGTCTCCAAATGTAGTTGGCCAATTTGCGCAAATTTTTCGCAAAGCAAATCGACCGATCTATGCAATTTCTGGAAATCACGATACATACGGGCATAATCCAAATACAATTACAAGAACGATGCTTGGTTTAATGGATTCCTTTGGCATTTTAACACTCATTCATCCTGATCAACCGTTACTGTTTGAAGAAAATGGGCTACGTGTACAAATTTCTGGTCAACCGTACCATTACGATATCGATCAACGTGACCCAAAACTTGATTATTATCCAAGCAATCAGCGTCGTGCAGATGTACTCATTCATCTTGTGCATAGTATGCTTGTAGAAAAAGCATTGCCAGATGAGATTCCTCATACAATTATTGATCACATATGGGGGACGAGCGCTGATGTCATTTTAACAGGACATTATCATGGAGGTTTTGGAATCAAAGAACGAAACGGCAAATATATTTGCAATCCTGGGGCCATTGCAAGAATTAATAATCATTGGTCAGAAATAAGCCGCCAGCCTACTATCATTTTAGGAACGGTTACAAAAGAAGGTATTGAGCTTAAAGAGTATCCTTTGCAGTCGGCAAAAAAAGGGGATGATGTGCTTGATCGAAGCTTCCTTGAAAAGGCTGTTCACCAAGAGGAAAAACTTCATGCCTTTGTTCAGCAAGTGAAAGAACAGGCAGAGTTTCAATCCCTGAACATGAATCAGATTATTGGAGAAATTGCAGCAATGTCAAATGTGGAGGAAAAAGTAAAGCAGGAAGCATTGCGGAGAATAACGGTGATTGAAGAGCTTTGGAAGGGGGGAGAAGATGAATACGATTAACACAGTACGCCTTGAGAACTTTCAGTCCCATCTTGATACGAGCATAGATTTTAGCACTGGCCTCAATGTGATTGTCGGCCAGTCAGACAGTGGGAAAACGTCGATTTTACGTGCGATACGCTGGGTGTTGTACAATCAGCCAAGAGGAACAGATTTTATGAGAGTAGGGGCTGATTTTGTTCGGGTGACCGTTACATTTTCAAACAAAACAACCATTGTACGAGAGCGAACAGCATCAAAAAACCGCTACGTGATCAAAAAGGAGGGAGAAGATGATCTTGTTCTTGAGGGATTTGGCACAAACGTTCCAGAAGAGGTTTTACAAGCCCACGGCATGAAACCACTACGAATCGATCGTGATCATGAATTACTTCTCCACGTCTCGCAGCAACTTGACGGTCCGTTTCTCCTAGATCAACCCGCATCTTTACGTGCAAAAGCGATTGGCCGAATAAGTGGTGCTCATTTTCTTGATATGGCGATTCGTGATACAACAAAAGATGTGGCAAAACTGAATCAACAAGCAAGGTATGAGGAAGAAGAAATCGAACGTTTAACAGAAGCACTAGTTCCTTATGAGTCGCTTGATGAACAAAAACGGCAGCTTCAAGAAATAGAAAAAAAGCTCGAAATCTTTAAGCAAATGAAAAAGCGGCAAGAGAGGCTGTCAATGTTGGCGGACAGCTTAAATGAGAATCATCGGCAAAGAGAGAATGTCGAAATCCAAAGAATGCTTGTCTTAGACGTGGAACGGTGGCAGGAAAAGCATGAACGTCTTACGCTCTTAACAAGTCGTTATCAAACATATAGACAAAGAAAGAATCAGTTAGACGAGAATGCTCAACTGCGAAAACATCATAAGGAGTGGATTGAAAAAACAGAGGTGTTCACAATTGTAAAACAGCGTGAGCAAGAGCTGACTGAAGCCTACAGCCGTTACAAACAATTACTTCGCCTCCAAAATCAGCTAACAGAAGTGAGCCGAGTAGCTAGTAAAGCAACGGCGGTGCTACGAGCTACAGGCTTTGCTGATGATCGCCACGTAGAAAAAATAGAACAGCTGAGGGGAAATGCGCAACGTTTACGGAAACTAAAGGAGCTGCAGGTTCACCGGGTGAGCCTAATGAACCAAATGGAACAAACAAAACAACTGCATAAGAAGATGAAAGAAGCTGAAAAAGAGGGAGTATCACTTACCCATTTACAAGATACCATTTCGAAATGGAATATGCTAAAGGAACGTTTTGAGCAAATAAAAATGATTGAGCAGCGACTTCATGATGGACGTAGTTTTTTAGAACATAAAAGAAAAGAATTAGTCGAGCTTGAGCACCAATACGAGCACCAGCTTTTGAATGAAGGAACATGCCCCACATGTGGTGGGGATGTGAGTAAGGAAAAGCTGCAGGCATTATTACGAAGGTAAAATATAAAAGGAGGGGTTAGACATGAAGCATGTAGAACAGGACTTGGCAGCAATAAGAAAAGCGATTGAGAAAGCGAGAGATATGAGGTACCGTGCGGAAGCGAAATTAGAAGAGCTTGAAAATCAGCACAAGCGTTTATTAGAAGATTTAGAGGAGTTAGGTGTGAAGCCTGAAGAGCTGGAAGGAGAAATCGCTCGCCTTGAACAGGAGATTGACCAAGGACTAAAAGAAACATGGAACCTTATTCCAAAGGAACTGATGAAGGATGAATGAAGATTGGTTGAGCCTTGAAGCGCTTGAGCTTAAACTTAAGCTTGCCAATGAGAAATGGCTCCGTCTTGATGCAAATCGGCAGCTCCTGCTAACGCAACGAAACGAACGGCAGGAACAGCTTGAACGATTTCAAGAGACGAAGGATACATATGAAAAAGCACGGGTGCTATTGCAGCAATCGGCTGAATATGCACGAGAGCAAGCGAAACAACAAATCGAAACACTCGTAACCAATGCGCTGCAATATGTGTTTGGTCCTCTATTCTTTTTTCAAATTGAGATAGAAGAGCAAGGAAACAAGCCTGTTGCAGAATTTTATGTCGTCACAGAATATGAAGGCATTCGGGTAAAAACGAAACCTCAGGATTCACGTGGAGGAGGAGTTGTTGATATTGTTACGCTCGCATTACGAGTGGCGCTTATTGAAACGGTGCAGCCTTCGCTTTCAGGCCCGATTTTGTTAGATGAGCCTGGAAAGCATGTGTCAAATGAGTATGCCCATTATCTTTATGAGTTTTTGAAATCTCTCAGTACGATGTTTGGTCGGCAAATCTTAATGATTACTCATAATCAACACCTCGCTGAATCTGGAGACCGTGCTTACTATGTAGAAATTCGTGATGGAATCAGTGAAATTGCCCAAATTGACAGCACTTGACAATTGATCTTTCCACCGATACAATGAAAAAGAATGAGGCTATTTCACGTCATATTTACACTTTTTCGCTAAATATTTGTGCGATTGTTTGCACACCTTGAAAACAAAATGAAAGTATGACACGTAAGTTGGAACCAACAATTAGATAGCAAGGGGAGGTGAAAGAGTATGGAAAATGTCTTGCTCATCTCCATTTTGCTTGTTGTCTCTGCAGGAAGTGCAGTTGTTGGATATCTTGTTCGAAGATCCATTGCGGAAGCGAAAATTTCCAGTGCGGAACATGCAGCGAAACAAATAGTTGAGGATGCGAAGCGGGAAGCGGAAGCGAGTAAGAAGGAAGCCATCCTGGAGGTAAAGGATGAGGTTCATAAACTTCGAACTGAAGCAGAACGCGAGGTTCGTGAACGGAGAAATGAGATTCAAAAACAAGAGAATCGTTTGGTTCAAAAAGAAGAGATCCTTGACCGAAAGAGTGAAACCTTAGATAAAAAAGAGGAAGCTTTGGAAAAAAGGGAGGAATCTCTCACCAAAAAACAACGACAAATTGAAGAGATGGATAGCAAAGTGGAGGAAATCTTGAACAAGCAGAGAGCTGAGCTTGAGCGAATTTCTGGATTTTCTCGCGAAGAAGCACGAATGGCCATTCGTTCTGAAGTCGAACAGGAACTTGCTCATGAGACGGCCATCTTAGTGAAGGAGCGTTTTGCTCAAGCGAAAGAAGAAGCGGACAAGAAGGCACGAGAGATTTTAGCTCTAGCCATTCAGCGCTGCTCTGCTGATCATGTAACGGAAACAACGGTGTCCGTTGTGAACCTTCCTAATGATGAAATGAAAGGGCGAATTATTGGTCGTGAAGGACGAAACATTCGGGCATTAGAGACGCTGACGGGAATTGATCTAATTATTGATGATACGCCTGAAGCTGTCATCCTTTCTGGTTTTGACCCGATTCGACGAGAAATCGCTCGGACAGCTCTTGAAAAGCTCGTTCAAGATGGACGAATTCATCCAGCTCGTATTGAAGAAATGGTAGATAAAGCTCGTCGTGAAGTTGATGAGTCCATTCGTGAATATGGTGAACAGGCAACCTTTGAAATGGGTGTTCACGGGCTTCATCCAGATTTAATTAAAATACTTGGGCGTCTTAAATTTAGAACAAGCTATGGACAAAATGTTCTGAAGCACTCAATGGAAGTCGCTTATTTAGCTGGTTTAATGGCCGCTGAGCTTGGTGAAGATGTGAAGCTAGCTCGCCGTGCGGGTCTGCTTCATGACATTGGAAAAGCGATTGACCATGAAGTGGAAGGTAGTCATGTGGAAATCGGGGTTGAGCTTGCAACGAAATACAAGGAACACCAAGTTGTCATTAATTCCATTGCTTCTCACCACGGAGATACGGAAGCAACTTCTGTTCTTGCCACACTGGTTGCTGCTGCTGATGCATTATCTGCGGCTAGACCTGGTGCAAGACGTGAAACACTTGAAACGTATATCCGTCGCCTTGAGAAGCTTGAAGAAATCTCTGAATCCTTCGAAGGAGTAGAGAAGACGTATGCGATTCAAGCAGGACGAGAAGTACGGATTTTAGTCAAACCAGACATTGTTGATGACGTGCTTGCTCATAAGCTTGCTCGAGATATCACGAAGAAAATTGAAGAGGAACTCGATTATCCAGGGCACATTCGCGTGACAGTGATTCGAGAAACTCGAGCGGTCGAATATGCGAAATAAAGTGGCGAAAGCCACTTTATTTCTTTTTATGCCGAAATTTTTTCCCTGCTATGGCTTTAATGATTACCTTGTAGACGAGGATTGGATGGACTATGATGAAATAAGTAAAATGTCTGCAAGTGAAGGATAGAAAAGGAGCAATTCAATGAAAATTTTGTTTATTGGTGATGTTGTCGGTTCACCAGGTAGAAAAATGATTCAACAATACTTAGGTAGTTTGAAGAAAAAATACAAACCTACTCTGACCGTGGTCAATGGTGAAAATGCAGCAAATGGAAAAGGCATTACAGAAAAAATTTATAAAGGATTTTTAGACGCAGGGGCACAAGCGGTAACTTTGGGCAATCATGCTTGGGATAACCGAGACATCTTTGAGTTTATTGAAGGCGTAAATTTACTTGTGCGACCTGCAAACTTTCCTGAAGGAACACCTGGTAAGGGCTATACGATGATCAAAGTAAACGATGTTGAATTTGCAGTCATCAATATGATGGGGCGGACTTTTTTAGCTCCAAATGATTGTCCGTTTCGTAAAATTGACCAGGTTCTAGAGGAAGTAAAAAAGCGTACTCCCTATGTATTTGTTGACTTTCATGCAGAAGCAACGAGTGAAAAGCAAGCAATGGGTTGGCATGTAGATGGTCGAGTATCCGCAGTGGTCGGAACCCACACTCATGTTCAAACAGCAGACAATCGAGTCCTACCAAAAGGAACAGCTTATATCACCGATGTTGGGATGACAGGTCCATATGATGGAATATTAGGGGTGGAACGAGAAGCGGTCTTGAGAAAATTTTACACAAATTTACCTGTGAGGTTTGAAGTTGCTCAAGGACGGGAACAATTAAATGGAGTCATCATTGACCTCGATTCAAAAACAGGACTTGCAAAATCGATCGAGAGAATCCTTATTAATGAAGACCACCCATTCTACGAATAAAGAAACTCAGTATTTTGAAATAATTCATTTCAGTTAGAGGAATATCTATTGATTTCTTGAAATATATACTATGTAGAGTGGCATTATCCATCTAATGAGGAGGTACAAGAAATGGAAATATTAAAAGTTTCAGCAAAATCTACGCCTAATTCTGTCGCTGGAGCGCTTGCTGGTGTAATTCGAGAAAGAGGAGCAGCGGAGATTCAAGCGATCGGGGCAGGTGCACTCAACCAATCAATTAAAGCGATTGCTATTGCTCGTGGCTTTGTAGCTCCTAGTGGAATTGACCTCGTGTGTATCCCTGCATTTACAGATATTGAAATAGACGGAGAAGAGCGTACGGCGATAAAGCTAATTGTAGAGCCGCGCTAATTGCAAAGAGGGCCTGTTCACATATGTGAATGGGTCCTTTTCTTTTGAAGGGATACCATCGTAAAGCTTCAAGCTACAGGGGCTAGCGGAAAAAGTCCGCCTTAACTTCTCCTGCGAAATAAAAAACGTTTTCGAGTCAGAGTTTCCAACGCTCAATGTCGCTATGCGGGGTCTTACGCTTTTTTTTTTATGACGATTAACGCTCTAAATCCCTCATTTTTATTTTAAAAATTCTGATAAACAATCATCAAAATCGATCTTTTACCTTGCTTTTTCTTTTTAGTAGATTTATCATAAAAATCGTTTAGTACATAATTCTCAACAAAAACGAGGCATGCTTTTATTTTGTACTATTTCTAGTAGTTTACTCGGGAATGTGGTAAACTTTGAATAATCAACTATGAAAATAGCTGTATTAATCGATTAAATCAACAGGTTTATCGATATTATTTCACCGAAGGGGTGCGTTTTCTATGATCAATCAACTTTCTTGGAAAGTTGGCGGACAGCAGGGAGAGGGAATTGAAAGTACAGGGGAAATTTTTGCTACAACTCTTAATCGTTTAGGCTATTATTTATATGGCTACCGTCACTTTTCGTCACGAATTAAAGGTGGACACACAAACAATAAAATACGTGTGAGTACGAAGCCTCTGAATGCAATATCTGATGATCTTGACATTTTGATTGCTTTTGATCAGGAAACAATCGATGTCAATGTCCATGAACTAAGAGATGGCGGGATTGTTGTGGGAGACGCAAAGTTTAACCCAACAATTCCAGAAGATTCGAACGCTCGATTATTCGCGGTTCCGTTTACAGAAATTGCTAATGAACTTGGAACGTCATTAATGAAAAACATGGTAGCTGTAGGTGCTTCAAGTGCAATTCTTGGCTTACGTCCAGAAGCGTATCGAGAAGTGGTGGAGGAAATTTTTAGCCGTAAAGGGGCATCTGTGGTTGAAAAAAACATGGAAGCGATACAAGCCGGCGCTGACTTTTTCAACAAAGAAGCAGGGGGACAAATTAAAGAGTTAGAGCTTGAGCCAGCGGATGGAAATAAGCGTATGTTCATGATTGGAAACGATGCCATCGCTATGGGTGCAATTGCTGGAGGTTGCCGTTTTATGGCTGCTTACCCAATTACTCCCGCTTCTGAAATTATGGAATATCTTATTAAGAAGCTTCCTGAGTTTGGCGGTACGGTCATTCAAACAGAAGATGAAATTGCCGCTTGTACCATGGCAATTGGAGCAAATTACGCAGGTGTTCGTTCGTTCACAGCTTCAGCAGGACCTGGTTTGTCATTGATGGCAGAATCGATTGGACTTTCTGGTATGACGGAAACACCACTTGTTATCGTTGATACACAGCGTGGCGGTCCAAGTACAGGCTTGCCTACTAAGCAGGAACAATCTGATTTAATGGCGATGGTGTATAGCACACATGGTGACATTCCTAAGGTGGTTATTGCACCAAGTACGGTTGAAGAAGCATTTTACGATACAGTTGAAGCGTTTAATCTTGCAGAAGAGCTACAAGTCCCTGTGATTTTGTTAACAGATTTAGCCCTTTCGTTAGGAAAGCAAACGGTTGAACCACTCGATTATTCGAAGATTGAAATTCGCCGTGGAAAGCTAGATCTTCATGAAACGTTGCCTGAACGTGAAGACGGTGCGTACTTTAAGCGTTATGAAGTAACAGAAGACGGGGTTTCTCATCGTGTCATTCCTGGGATGAAGCAAGGGATTCACCATGTAACAGGTGTTGAACATGATGAAACAGGAAAGCCGTCTGAAAGTCCAACGAACCGGATCGCTCAAATGGACAAACGTCTTCGCAAATTAAACGGGCTTGCGAATCGTTTCAATACCCCTGTATTTGTTAATGAAAAGCACGAAAATCCTGATTTGCTTGTTGTGGGAATTAACTCAACAAGAGGAACGATTGAAGAGGCGATGCCACGTCTTGAAGCAGATGGCATTAAGGTCAATCATGCCCAAATTCGTTTGGTGCATCCATTCCCTGCTGAGCAATTAAAGCCTTTAATGGAGCGAGCGAAAAAGGTTGTTGTTGTTGAAAATAATGCAACGGCACAGCTAGCAAGTCTTGTAAAAATGAATGTTGGCGGAGAAAAGGTTGAAAGTGTTTTAAAATATGACGGAAACCCATTTTTACCAGGTGAATTACATCAAGCATGCAAGGAGTTGGTTTAATTGGCTACGTTCAAAGAATTTCGTAACAAAGTAAAGCCGAACTGGTGCCCGGGATGTGGAGATTTCTCCGTTCAAGCTGCGATTCAGCGTGCGGCGGCAAACGTTGGTTTAGAGCCAGATGATCTAGCTGTTGTCTCAGGGATTGGCTGTTCAGGTCGAATCTCAGGTTATATTAATGCCTATGGATTTCATGGTGTCCACGGACGTTCTTTGCCAATTGCTCAGGGCGTGAAGATGGCAAACAAGGATTTAACTGTCATTGCTTCTGGTGGAGATGGAGATGGATTTGCGATTGGAATGGGCCACACTGTGCATGCGATTCGCCGAAACATCGATATAACCTATATCGTTATGGATAACCAAATCTATGGATTAACAAAAGGACAAACGTCTCCTCGTAGTGAGATGGGCTTTAAAACAAAGAGTACGCCTGGTGGTTCGATTGAATCATCATTAAACGTAATGGAAATGGCTTTAACAGCCGGTGCAACGTTTGTTGCTCAAAGTTTCTCAAGTGACTTGAAGGAGTTAACTTCTTTAATTGAGCAAGGCATCCAGCATAAGGGTTTCTCTCTTATTAATGTTTTCAGTCCTTGTGTCACGTTTAATAAAGTAAACACGTATGACTGGTTCAAAGAAAATCTTAAGAAGCTATCAGATATTGAAGGATATGATGCTTCAAATCGTATGATGGCCATGCAAACATTGATGGAAAATGAAGGGCTTGTTACAGGCTTAATTTATCAAAATCAAACGCAACCATCCTACCAAGATCTGGTCATCGGTTATGACGAAAATCCACTTGCTCATCAGGATTTACATCTAAAGGAAGAAAAATTCAATGAATTGATGGCAGAGTTTATGTAACTTCTAAACAACCACCCTCTCATTAAAATGGAGGGTGGTTTTTACGTTGGGGATTTTGTTCTATGGTAGATTTGACGATAGATTGTGTCAAAAGCTTGTTTTTCCAACTGACCTCATTGTCTTTAAAAAATGATACAGGTATAATAGATGATTGAGCGTTTGCTCTTTTTAATGATGAAAAAAGTAAGAAAGGAGCTTAAAAATGAATGAAGATCAGCGTCTCGGACGCAATGGAAATACAAAAAACATACCTTCCGCTCAGGACGTAAAATCCAGCAGTGGAACAGCAACAAAGGACTATAGTAAGTATTTTGATTTCTCTAATGCAAAAATCATCAGCGAGGAAGACGATAAAAAAGTCATTCGAATTGGTGGACGTGATATTTCCATCTACGACCAGCCTGACTACAAACAGGGCAAACGTCGTGGAAAAGAAGAGGTTCAAGTGATTCGTCCTGGTCAGCTCATCCCTGAAGAAATGAAAGCAATCGGTGTAGGCAAAAAGTTTTTAATTCGCACATACGGCTGTCAGATGAATGTCCATGACTCAGAAAACATGGCCGGTCTGTTATTAGACATGGGGTTTGAAGCTACGGAGGAAACAGAAAATGCCGATGTGATCCTTATCAACACCTGTGCAATCCGTGAAAATGCCGAGAACAAAGTGTTTGGTGAAATCGGTAATTTGAAAGCGTTAAAGCGTGAGCGACCAGAGCTTATTGTCGGCGTGTGCGGTTGTATGTCACAAGAGGAAAATGTTGTGAATCGTATTATGGAAAAACATCAGCATATTGATATGATTTTCGGTACGCATAACATTCACCGTCTCCCACATCTTCTTCGTAATGCTTTGTTCGGTAAAGAAATGGTTATTGAAGTTTGGTCCAAAGAAGGGGACATTGTTGAGAACATGCCTCGCGCTCGTCAAGGCAAAACACAGGCTTGGGTAAATATTATGTATGGCTGTGATAAGTTCTGTACGTATTGCATTGTTCCCTATACAAGAGGAAAAGAGCGAAGCCGACGCCCAGAGGATATTATCTCTGAAGTGCGTGATTTAGCTCGTCAAGGCTATAAGGAAATTACACTGCTTGGACAGAACGTCAATGCCTATGGGAAAGACTTTAAAGACATGAACTACGGTCTTGGGGATCTAATGGACGAAATTTATAAAATAGATATCCCTCGTGTCCGTTTTACAACAAGTCATCCACGGGACTTTGATGATCACTTAATTCAGGTTTTAGCGAAAGGTGGAAACCTTGTTGAGCATATTCACTTACCTGTTCAACATGGAAACACAGAAATCCTTAAGCTGATGGCGAGAAAATATACACGTGAGCATTACATTGAACTAGCTAATAAAATCAAAGCGGCGATTCCAAATGCATCTTTTACAACCGATTTAATTGTCGGCTTCCCGAATGAGACAGAGGAGCAATTTGAGGATACGTTGTCTCTTGTACGTGAAATCGAGTTTGATAGTGCCTATACGTATATTTATTCACCACGTGAAGGAACGCCAGCTGCAAAAATGAACGACAATGTTCCAATGGAAGTAAAGCGTGAGCGTCTAGCTCGTTTGAATGCACTTGTAAATGAGATTTCAGCGAAGAAAAACCTTGAGTATCAAGATAAGATCGTTGAGGTTCTTGTTGAAGGAGAAAGTAAAAAGAATCCAGAAATCCTTGCAGGACGTACTCGTACCAATCGTCTTGTGAACTTCAAAGGACCAAAATCTGTGATTGGCGAAATCGTTTATGTGAAAGTAACGGAAGCGAAAACATGGTCACTGGATGGAGAAATGGTTGAAATGGCAGAGGTGAAAGCATAATGGCAGTGTATACGAAAAATGATATTCGAGAAAAAGCAATTGAACTAGCAAATATGATCGCAGAAACAGAAGAGGTTGATTTTTTTAAACGGGCGGAAAAGCAAATTAACGAACATCTTCGTGTTCAAGAATTAATTGCCGAAATTAAAAAGCTTCATAAAGAAGCGGTTAACCTTCAACACTATGGCAAAACAGAAGCACTAAAAGAAGTAGAAGCGAAGATTGATGCCTTGCAAAATGAGTTGGATGCGATTCCACTTGTAGAGGAATTCAAACAGAGCCAGATTGAAGTGAACCATCTCTTACAAGTTGTCACACATACGATTTCGAGAAGAGTGACAGATGAGATCATTACCTCTATGGGTGGGGATCTTTTAAAAAGAACGACAACAAAAAATCCGTTAGTAAGCAGTGGAGACTGCAAGGCGGAGGAATAGTCAATGACCGTAACCTGTACTCTTGAAAAGGAGTGCAGGTTTTTTTGGCTCCTAACGACAAGCTTTTTTTGATCATTCATTTTAAGAATAAATAAGGATGCAATTGAATAAAAATACTTGTATATTTCTCTAGATAGTCTGATTTACTAGTGCTTCGATGAAATTCCCTCAAAACGTGTACTAAAACGACACCCTTGTTCATATCGTGTTACAGATAGAGCTCTAATTTTTGCTTTTTGTTTTTCGCACATTGGTTATTCGCCCTGCATAGGATGGGAGTGAAGAATTTGGCGGAGCGTAATAAGCTAGAGTGACACCTACGACCGGCAAGTGCGTTTGATATGAGAATGAGGAGGGTTTAAAAACATGTCTGAGGATTTTATTTATCGCGAAATCATTACAAAAGCGGTTTGTGGAAAAGGTCGGAAGTTTTCACAGGCTGAACACAAAATCAGCCCTTCCCAGAACCCGTCAAGCATCCTTGGCTGCTGGATTATTAATCATAAATACAGCGCTGAGAAGAAGGACGAAAATGTGGAAGTGGAAGGAAGTTATGATATCAACGTTTGGTTCTCTTACAACAATAACACGAAAACAGATGTTGCAACTGAAACCGTCACCTATTCCGATCTTATTCCTCTTAAAATGAGGGATGAACTTGTTCTATCTGATGAATTAGACGTGATCGCCCGTCCGATCCAACAACCGAATACGTTGGAAGCGACCATCTCAGAAACGGGAACCACGGTAGATGTACAAGTGGAACGGGAATTTGTTGTTGAGGTGATTGGCGAAACAAAGCTCGCAGTTGCTGTAAATCCAGAAGGTATTATCGAGGAGTTTCCTGAGGAAGAGTATGAAGAGGATCTAACTGATGAAGAATTTGAGGATTTAGACCCGAACTTTTTACACGGCGAATTAGAAGAATAGCGAAGCATGAGCTGGGAAGCCACTTCCTAGCTTAATTTTTTAGCGAAAAAGATAGGATGACATGACAAAGCTGTTTAGCTCGAGGCACCAGCTTGTTTGTCTCTAACGATAAATGAGTATTCAAAACGAATGTCCCGTGCGGAATACAAGGACGATGTGCTATAATGGGAGGCGATATTAAGGGACGGTGAAAGAACAGATGAACGGACAACAAACACCAATGATGAAGCAATATTTAGAGATTAAGGCACAGCATCAGGATGCCTTTTTATTTTTTCGATTAGGTGATTTTTACGAGCTTTTTTTGGATGATGCCATAAAGGCAGCACAAGAGCTTGAAATTACATTAACAGGTCGTGGGCAAGGAGAAGACCGTATTCCGATGTGCGGTGTGCCCTACCATTCAGCTGAACATTATATTGCCCGTTTGATTGAAAAGGGCTATAAAATCGCAATTTGTGAACAGGTAGAAGACCCAAAACAGGCAAAAGGGGTCGTAAAGCGAGAAGTGGTCAAGATGATCACACCAGGTACAGTCATGGAAGGTAACATGATTCAAGAAAAGGAAAACAATTTTCTTGCAGCTGTGACATGGTTTGAAGATGGGAGCTTCGGCTTTGCCCGTGCCGATTTAACGACAGGTGAGAACATGGTGACCTTGCTTGATGGGGATATAGACGAAGTGGTTCAAGAGCTCTCAGCATGCGGAGCAAAAGAAGTGGTTCTCGGTTCCGAATGGCAGGAGCAGGCGGTGTTGTCATTAAAAGAAGCCTTGCCGATTACGATTTCTTTTGAAGAAGCATCCACGATTCCAGAGGGCTATGAGCAGCTATGTGAAAGCCTTGATCAGAAAAAGCTGTCCCGTGCCTTCGGACGTCTGCTCCACTATTTAATTCGCACGCAAAAACGCTCACTTGAACATTTGCAGCCTGTCCATTATTATGCGACGAATGCCTATATGAAAATTGACCTTCATTCAAAACGGAACCTTGAGCTTGTTGAAACGTTACGGGAAAAAAAGAAACAAGGCTCACTATTATGGGTGCTCGATCAAACGGTGACAGCAATGGGTGGACGACTTCTTAAGCAATGGGTGGAGCGTCCGCTTTTATCCAAAATGGCGATCGAAGAACGGCAAGAGATGGTTCAGTCTCTCATTGAGCATTATTTTGAGAGAGAAGAGCTACGGGATGAGCTTCGCCATGTCTATGATCTTGAAAGGCTCGTTGGGAAAGTGGCGTATGGGAGTGTAAATGCCCGCGAGCTTGTTCAGCTAAGAAAATCATTGCAACGGGTCCCAGCCATTTTTGCCCTTGTTCGCAAGCTAGAAAATGACCGTGCAACAAGCTTGATTAAAGAGATTGACCCTTGTGAAGAGCTCGTTGATTTATTAGAGAGGAGCTTGCTTGATGAGCCACCCATTTCCGTAAAAGAAGGCGGAATGATTAATGACGGGTACAGTCAAGAACTTGATCGGTACCGAGATGCGAGTCGGAACGGAAAGACGTGGATCGCTCAGCTTGAACGACAAGAGCGGGAAGAGACAGGGATTAAATCGTTGAAGGTAGGCTATAACAAGGTATTTGGCTATTATATTGAAGTGACACGCTCAAACCTTCATCTGATCCCGGAAGGTCGTTATGAGCGTAAACAAACGTTATCAAACGCTGAACGATTTATTACCCCTGAATTAAAAGAAAAAGAAGCATTAATTTTAGAGGCAGAAGAAAAGATTGAAGCCTTAGAATATGAATTATTCCTTGCCCTCAGGGAGCAAGTAAAAGCATATACCCGTCCATTACAGGCGTTAGCCGCTTGTATTAGTACGCTTGATGTATTGCAAGGCTTTGCCACCGTCAGTGAAAAAAACCATTATACACAGCCGATTTTTTCTGCTTCACGTACGATTCGTATTATAGATGGGCGCCATCCTGTTGTGGAGCAAGTGATTCCCCGTGGAGAATACGTTGCCAATGATGTGAACATGCATGAAGGTCGGGAAACGCTGCTCATTACGGGGCCGAACATGGCAGGGAAAAGCACCTATATGCGACAGCTTGCCCTTTTAGCGGTCATGGCGCAAATTGGTTGCTTTGTTCCAGCAACAGAGGCGGAACTGCCTATTTTTGATCAAGTGTTTACTCGGATCGGAGCTGCCGATGATTTGGCGAGCGGACAGAGCACGTTTATGGTCGAAATGCTCGAAACCAAATATGCGTTAGCAAAAGCAACTCAGGATAGCCTGATTCTGCTTGATGAAATTGGACGCGGAACATCAACGTACGACGGGATGGCTCTCGCTCAAGCGATCATTGAATACATTCATGACGAAGTGCGGGCTAAAACGTTGTTCTCCACCCATTATCATGAGCTAACCGCATTGGAGCATGAACTCACACATCTAAAAAATGTTCATGTTTCAGCTGTAGAGGAGCAAGGAAAAGTTGTGTTTTTACACAAGGTTGTTGACGGACAAGCTGATCGGAGCTACGGCATTTATGTGGCGGAGCTTGCTAACTTACCTAAGCAAGTAACAGAGCGAGCGGAGGAAATTTTAGCTCAGCTTGAAGGGCAAGCGACTGCACTGACTGTTCGTGAAGAGGTAAAGGCTGTGAAAGATGAAGCGGCACCAACAAATGAGCCAACACAGCTTTCACTCTTTGGTGAAGAAATGGACCATCGGACAGAGAATAAGAAGAAAGAGATTCGAAACAAGAATGAGATACAAGAAGAGCATCCCGTTCTTCATGCACTTAAATCAATTGATGTCTTAAATCTGACACCCCTTGAAGCGATCAATTTATTAAATGAGTTACAGCGATCACTTCGTAACGAAAAGGGATGACCAAGGAGGTTGGGACAATGGGAAAGATCATCAAACTAGACGAACAGCTCTCTAATAAGATCGCTGCTGGAGAAGTCGTTGAGCGTCCCGCTTCAATCGTTAAGGAACTAGTAGAGAATGCCCTTGATGCAAATAGTAAAAGTATTTTAGTTGAGGTGGAAGCAGGAGGCCTAGATCGCATCCGTGTCGTTGATGACGGAGATGGAATTGAAAAAGACGACGTGGAAGCAGCCTTTTATCGCCATGCCACTAGCAAAATTAAAAATGACAAGGACTTATTTCAAATCATGACTCTTGGCTTTCGTGGAGAAGCCTTGCCAAGTATCGCATCTGTTTCTCATCTTATCTTAAAGACGAGTACAGGAGTTGAGGCGGGAATCGAGCTGACCCTTGAAGGTGGAAAAATCATTGAATCTTCCGCCACAAAAACAAGAAAAGGCACAGATGTCACGGTCACGAACTTGTTTTACAATACGCCAGCACGGTTGAAATATTTAAAAACGGTTCATACAGAGATAGGAAATATCAGTGATGTGATCAACCGTCTAGCGATTGCTTATCCACATGTGTCTTTCCAATTGGTGCATAATGGAAAAGAGATGCTAAAAACATCAGGGAATGGGGATCGTCTTCAAGTGATCGCTGCCATTTACGGACGAAGTGTGGCGAAAAGCATGCTTTCGCTAAAGGGAGAAACGATCGATTTTCAAGTAACAGGCTATGTAGCAAAGCCTGAAATCACAAGAGCGTCAAGACAATATTTATCGATTTTCGTCAATGGGCGTTATATTCGTAATTATGCTCTTGCCCGTGCGATTCAAGAAGGCTATCATACACTACTTCCGATTGGACGGTATCCTATTGCGGTCCTGCATATTCAAATGGACCCACTTTTAATCGATGTGAACGTTCATCCTTCAAAGCTAGAGGTGCGATTGAGTAAGGAGGACGAGCTTTGCCGGCTGATTACAGAATCGATTAAAGAGTGCTTCCAGCGTGTTCAGCTTATTCCGGAGGCGGCACGACCGAAGCAGCCAAAGCAAAAAAGCGAGCAGCTTTCCCTTGACTTGGATGAGAAAAAGCCACAAGAACTGACACAGAATCTCGTGAAGGAAGTTACGACAAATGAACAGTTAGTGGAAACCACTTTACTTAAAGCAGAAAGAATTGAGCAGCCGACATACAAAATAACGAACGAGCCGATTGAAGCCAATCAAATGAATGATGCAGAGGAAACTGAAAGCGAATCTGACAGTGCAACGGAAGTGTTCATTGATGACGAAGTTGCGGAAAGTACGGAAAGTTCTTTTGAAGCAACAGAAAAAATGAAGAAAGAAGCTCCAGTCCTTAACCGAGTACCAACAATGTATCCCATTGGTCAAATGCATGGTACATATATTTTGGCACAAAACGAGCTTGGCTTGTATATTATTGATCAGCATGCTGCCCAAGAACGAATTAAGTACGAATTTTTCCGTGATAAGGTAGGCCAAGTAAAGAAGGAGCTTCAAGAGCTACTCGTTCCATTTACAATCGAATGCACCCATCAGGAAGCAGCGATACTTGAAGAGAATATGGACAAATTAAAAGAGGTTGGTGTATTTTTAGAGGAATTTGGTGCACAAACGTATATTGTTCGCAGTCACCCCACATGGCTACCAAAAGGACTTGAAGAAGAGACAATTCGTGAAATTGTCGATCAATTATTAGAGGAGAAGAAAATCGACGTAAAAAAATTGAGAGAGAAGGCTGCGATCTTGATGTCGTGTAAAGCGGCGATTAAAGCGAATCGTCATTTGCGTCAAGATGAGATGTTTGCTCTTCTTGATGCGCTTCGAAAAAGCAGTGACCCATTTACATGTCCTCATGGTCGTCCAATCATTGTCCAAATTACGACCTACGAAATGGAGAAAATGTTTAAGCGTGTGATGTAACGGGCGAAGCATTGATTCATACCAATGGAGTTCGTCCCTTTACAAGAGGGGGGATGCCTTGGAGTGGGAACAATAGAATAGGAGAAACAGAATTCATGATCGTAACGACAGGTTTAAAATCGGCTACTCAGGCAAGAAATAAGGCAAAGGAATATGCAGGAAGGCTGGACGGCTCGTTTGTCGAACGGGAGAAACGTTCAGTCGAGGAGCTCATTTCTGTCTATGGTGACGATGTCCTTGTCGTCGGAGCAGAAAAAGCAGTGCTACACCCAAAAAATGGAGCAAAGCCGTTTTTCTTTCATCCTAACTCAGCCATGGTGCGAAGAAAGCAATGGCAACAAACTGGGCATGATCCGTTAATTGAGGCGGCCCAGCTGAAACAAGGAGACCGTTTCTTAGACTGTACATTTGGCTTAGGCGCTGACAGCATCATTGCTAAGCTAGCAGTAGGGGCAAAAGGGGATGTCGTTGGTGTTGAAGCGAATCCTGTGATTGCTTTTTTAGTATCAGAAGGGCTAAAGCTCTGGTCTGAGGGAGACCCGCAATTTCTTCAGGCGATGAGAGAAATAAAGGTCATTTGTGCAGAACATTATGATTATTTGCAGACAGTAGCAGATAAAAGCTATGATGTTGTTTATTTTGACCCCATGTTTGAACAGAGCTTGCCTTCTGCTGGGATCGCAGGGTTAAAAAGTTTTGCTGTTCATGATGATCTAAATCAAACAGTAATCAATGAAGCATGTCGAGTGGCAAGGCGACGTGTTGTTTTGAAAGACCATTGGAAAAGCTCACGTTTCGAAGCGCTTGGCTTTCACGTAATCAAACGGCAGCATGCAGCGTTTCATTATAGCTATCGTGATGTAGGAGACAAAACAAAAAAAGATGAGACAAACATGTTTGAGATGAATGAAAAAGGGAGAAGATGATGAAGGAAAATCTTGTTGCAATCGTTGGACCGACTGCTGTTGGAAAGACAGAATTAAGTATCAAGCTAGCGCAATTGTTCCGTGGAGAAGTGATAAGCGGGGACTCGATGCAAGTGTATCGAGGAATGGACATTGGAACAGCGAAAGTAACAAAGGAAGAGATGGATAATATTCCTCATCACTTGGTCGATATTAAAGAACCAACGGAGTCCTTCTCCGTTGCTGAATTTCAGGAGCAAGCCATTCCACTCATATCGAACATCAACGCTCGAGGAAAGACGCCTTTTTTAGTAGGAGGGACAGGCTTATATGTTAATGCGGTAACCCATCACTTTATGTTTGCTGATTCACCATCTGACCCGAATTATCGGGAAGAGCTTGAGCAGTTTGTGACGGAACATGGCGCAAAAGCCCTTCACTGCAAACTAGAAGAAATCGATCCTGTCACGAGTCGTGAGCTTCACCCGAACAACTATCGCCGTGTTATCCGAGCGCTTGAGGTTTACAAATTAACAGGAAAAACGTTGGCCGAATTTCGCCAAGAACAAAAGCAGCAAACGCCCTATAATTTGGTGATGATCGGTCTAACGATGGAACGTGAGGTTCTATATGATCGAATTAACCGCCGTGTCGATCGAATGATTGAGCAAGGATTACTGGAAGAAGCTCGTTCTCTCTATAAGTCGGGTGTACGGAACTGTCAATCGGTGCAAGCAATTGGCTATAAAGAGGTGTATGAATTCTTAGAAGGCCATGTAAGCCTTACCGAAGCGATTGAAATGCTTAAACGAAACTCTCGTCGATATGCAAAACGTCAGCTTACATGGTTTCGCAACAAAGCGGATGTGACATGGTTTGACATGACAAATGGATTGAGTCAACAAAAATTTCAAGAAATGAAGGATTTAATAGAAGGAAAGCTAAAAGAAAAGGCGAAATAAAACAGTAGCCAAGAAGAGGGGGACTAACGAATGAAATCAACTGTTAATATTCAAGACCATTTTTTGAACCAGCTGCGAAAGGAAAACATCCCTGTCACCGTTTTTCTTTTAAATGGCTTTCAATTACGAGGTCTCATTAAAGGATTTGATAATTTTACAATTGTCCTTGAAAGTGAAGGAAAGCAACAGCTTGTTTACAAGCATGCGATTTCAACCTTTGCGCCACAGCGCAATGTGCAGATGAAGGTAGAGCAAGAGCCTGGACAATAAAAGATGACAAATCGCTTCAGGAACGGTTGGCTTTTCGCACGAGGACTGAAACCGATACATGAGGCTCAGTTAGAGAAATCATTAAAATGGGTGGTATGAGCGAGACTGCGATTACGTGTTCTCAGCCGCCCTCTTCCACAAAAAAAGCTGACAGCATTGTCGGCTTTTTTGAAAGAAAAGAAAAGCATACATTCGATGATGTCTAGCGCAAGCGTCTTGCGCTTTTTTTACTGTCTGTCGCTTTTTCTTGAATCGTTTTTACATAGCGTAATAAGGACAATTCACTTTGGAATCCAAGTATATCTAACAATTGAGAAGATGCCATCCCTTCACGTAATTTTTGTAAAATAAACGTATTTCGTAAGCTTTGAGCAGAAATCCCTTTTCGTAATCCTGCCCGTTTCACCTCTAAGCGCAGCATTTTTTGCACGGCAATTTCTGTCCATGCTTTCGGTTGGTCGAGCTCATAGGACCATCGATAGGTTTTACGTTGAAAATCAAAGGCGACAAAAAACGGATCCTGACTGTGATAACGTGGTCTCACAGCTGCTGGAATCGTCTCATAATAGCGATAGGCCAATGCGTGATCTTCAGCGCTAAGCTGGATGCTCCGTTCGTTTTTCGTTTCAGAAACAATCTCTAGTGTCTTTGTCTGAAATTGGATGCGATTCATCGTTAGCAGGACAGCTTCTTGAAGAGAGAGACCATAATACAAAAAAAGCTTGACGATCAAGAGGTTTCGCTCAGCGATTAGGGGGCGTATCGCTTGTTGGCGCTCACTTAGCCCTTCGGCTGAGGTTAACGTTTTTAAAAGCCGTTTCGCTTCGTCGTTGCTTACATATTCATTTTCTGCCAGTGCTTCCTGATGTAGGACTGGTGGTTCAAAACCTTCAATCGAATGCCCTGATAATTGACCGCTCCTTTTTTGAAAGGTTGCCAGCTGGTGAAGGACGGAATAGATTCTACGGATGGTGCGTACTTTGTAATGACGATCTTTGATTAAATGAGTAAAATAGCACTCCAAATCAGTGTAACGAAGGTTTTTCCATTGTTCAAATGTTGGTGGCCCAATGACAGTTGCCATCCAACCAAAAAAAGCTTCCAGATCATAGAGATAGCGGCGAATTGTTGAAGGCTGTCTTCCCCGAGCTTGTAGGTGACCGATGTATGGCTCGACAAATGATGGCAACGTATGATTAAAAATAACGAACCCTCCTTAATCTCTTATCTATTACGAGTATATCAAATTTCAAGCTTGAGAGCTGAAAGAAGCGAGAGCGTAAAAACAACTAGGCGTTTGTCACAATTTTGGGCGTCTTGCGTATAGTAATAAAAAGCAGTAAAACGTAGAAACGTCTAAAAAAGGGGTGAACCGCTTTGAATCATCCAACTACGGCCTCTTCAAAAGGACGAATTAATATTGTCCTTACCCATAAGCAAAACGCTCGCACAGACGCACAGCAATCGTTTTTTCATACGGAAGCCGAAAGAGAAAAGCATTATGTATTAGAACGGATTGAGCGAGAGCTTGAACAGTATGTTGGACTAATAGAAGTAAAGCGTCTCATCAAAGAAGTATATGCTTGGCTGTACATTAACCGCTGTCGGGAAGAGCAAGGGTTAAAAGTGACGAAGCAAGCGCTCCATATGATTTTTAAAGGAAACCCTGGTACTGGAAAAACAACGGTAGCGCGGTTGATCGCTCAATTTTTTCGTGAAATGAATGTTCTATCAAGAGGACATTTAATTGAGGCAGAGCGAGCGGATCTTGTTGGTGAGTATATTGGTCATACGGCGCAAAAAACACGGGAGCTAATTAAAAAAGCACAGGGCGGCGTACTATTTGTGGACGAAGCGTATTCCCTTGGCAGGGGAGGCGAGAAAGATTTCGGCAAAGAGGCGATTGACACGTTGGTGAAAGCCATGGAGGACCAACAGCATGAATTTGTGCTGATTTTAGCTGGCTATTCTAGAGAAATGGATTACTTTCTTTCCCTTAATCCAGGCTTACCGTCCCGTTTTCCGATTGCGATTGATTTTCCCAATTATACAACCGAACAGCTAATGGAAATCGTGACAATCATGTTACGTGAGCGACAATACGAGCTTTCAGAGGGAGCCAAGCGTAAGATACGTGAGCATGTGAAGAGGCTGCGACAAGAGGAAGGCCGGTCGTTCAGTAATGGCCGCTACGTTCGAAACATGCTTGAAGAAGGCATTCGTACACAGGCTGTTCGGCTTCTGCAGGAAGGTAATTACGAAAGGCGGGCACTGTTGACATTATCAGAAGAGGATTTTCCCTTTGAAAATACGAACGTGCGTCCATAACAAGGAAAGTGAGTCGAAGTTGCGATCGGCTCACTGTTTTTTGTATGATCACAGGAGGAAGTTTTCGTTCACTAATCAGAAAGTATAAAAATCATGATAACAATATGAACGAATAAAAAAAGACTCAGGCTTTCATCATTTAGGACATGATGATATGCCAAGTTTTTCTAACAAAGATTAAAAAAAGGTCGTGATTATAGATTGCAAGAAATAAATCGTGCTGAAACGGAACGAGTTATTCTTGTAGGCTGCCAGCGTGCTCAGCAAGAAGATGAGCGGTTTGAAGCGTCTATGAAAGAATTGCATGCGTTAACGGAAACAGCAAAAGGATATGTCATTGGGACCCTTTCGCAAAAGCGAGATTCGGTCGAGCCTACCACCTATATCGGTCGTGGAAAAATTGAAGAGCTTGTCACTCTCATAGAGGAAGCAGAAATCGATGTGGTCATTTTTAACGATGAACTCACAGGCAGCCAAATACGCAATCTGACCCGTCATTGTCAGGTGCCTGTCATTGATCGGACGCAGCTTATTTTAGATATTTTTGCTAGTCGTGCGAAATCAAGAGAAGGAAAGCTGCAAGTCGAGCTTGCGCAGCTTCGTTATTCATTGCCCCGCTTAGTCGGTCAAGGTCAAGCGCTATCACGGCAAGGAGGAGGAATTGGGACGAGAGGACCTGGTGAAACCCAGCTTGAAACAGACCGCCGACACATACGGAGACGGATGTCTGAAATCGAGCGACAGCTACAGACGGTTGTTAATCATCGTGAGCGATATCGTGAGCGGCGAAATCGAAATGGGGTTTTGCAAATCGCTTTAGTTGGCTACACGAATGCTGGAAAATCAACCTTGCTTAATCGTCTAACGGAAGCCGATACCCTTGAGGAAGACCAGTTGTTTGCAACACTCGACCCAACGACACGTAAGTTTTCTTTGCCGAGTGGGATGAATGTGCTTTTATCCGATACGGTTGGTTTTATTCAAGACTTACCTACAACGCTTATTGCTGCGTTTCGTTCGACATTAGAAGAAGTAGCACAAGCTGACCTTTTGCTTCATGTAGTTGACAGCTCAAATAAGCAATATGATCAGCATGAAGAAACGGTCAATCAGCTTTTGAAAGAGCTTGAAGCTTCCTCCATTCCTCAACTCATTGTCTACAACAAAACCGACCAGCAAATAACTGATTTTTTTGCAAGTGCTCTCGTTCCATCGATTCAAATCTCAGCTTATCATGAAGGAGATTTGACCAAGTTAAAGAAGAAAATTGAAGAGCTTTTAAAGAAAGAGCTGCTGCCATACGAGGCGATGATCCAAAGTAATGAAGGCAAGCTTCTTGCGCAGGTTCGCACAGAGACGATCGTTGAGACGGCTGAATGGGACGAGGAGACGGAGATCTATATCGTTAAAGGCTATGTTAGAAAGAACAGCCCCCTTGCGAAACGTTTAAAAGAGTGCTAATCACATCATAGAATGAAGGAGACAAATTGAACCATGTACCAGCAATTAAAAAATGGGACGAAGCTAAAAGCACTTGTAGAAGAAATCGAAAAAAAGATTCAAGCACATTTTTCTGAAGTTGAAGAAATTGCTCTTACGAATCAAGGGAGAGTAATGACTTCCTTCAAAGAACATCAAGTTTCTGATTATCATTTTACCCCATCCACAGGCTACGGCTATGACGACGTTGGTCGAGATACGCTTGAAGCGATTTATGCAGATGTTTTTGGAGGAGAGGCAGCACTTGTACGACCGCAAATCATATCCGGAACACATGCGATCGCCATCGCCTTATTCGGCCTTCTGCGCCCAGGGGATGATTTGCTTTATATTACAGGAAAGCCCTATGATACCTTGGAGGAAATTGTTGGTATAAGAGGCAAAAAAAACGGGTCATTAAAAGAATATGGCATTGGCTATCAGGCCGTTCAGCTAAGAGAGGATGGCTGGATTGATGAAGAACAAGTGAAGGCATTGATAACCGAACGGACAAAAGTGATCGGCATTCAGCGATCAAAAGGATATGGCGACCGTCCTTCTTATACGATTGAACAAATTAAAAAGATGATTGATCTCGTCAAGTCGGTAAACCCGGAGCTCATCGTTTTTGTTGATAATTGCTATGGTGAATTTGTGGAAACGATGGAGCCTTGTCATGTGGGCGCTGACATAATCGCTGGATCACTGATTAAAAATCCTGGAGGGGGGATTGTTAAAACAGGGGGCTATCTCGTTGGAAGAAAACAGTGGGTGGAGCAAGCCTCTTATCGACTTGCAGCTCCTGGTATCGGTGCTGAAGGAGGAGCGAGCCTCTATAGCTTATTAGAAATGTACCAAGGCTTCTTTCTAGCTCCACATGTTGTCTCTCAAGCGGTAAAAGGGGCCATTTTCACCGCTGCTTTTCTTGAGGTTCTTGGAATGGAGACAAGCCCAAGCTGGAATGTGAAACGAACCGATTTAATTCAATCGGTCAAGTTTCCTACGGCAGAAGCGATGATTGCCTTTTGCCAAGCGATCCAAGCTGCTTCTCCAATTAATGCCCATGTTACCCCGCATCCAAGTCCAATGCCTGGTTATGAAGACCCAGTTATCATGGCTGCGGGTACGTTTATTCAAGGGGCGAGCATTGAACTCACCGCTGATGGTCCAATTCGCTCACCATACATGGCCTATGTTCAAGGAGGATTAACCTATGAGCATGTGAAAATTGCTGTTCTCCAAGCGGTGGACGCCTTGCTTGAGAGCAAAGAAGTTTCCTTATAAATTTTTTCGTCAAGGTACCTTTTTCGTTAAGAGAGGGTACTTTTTTTGATTACGCGACTTCTAGATATAAAATAGCTAACGATGGCCACTTATTTTTAAGAAAGTGTGAATGTTTTTCAAGTTCGTCACAAAATGTTTGGATTTCTTCTAGTGGCAGATGGAAATAAAGAAAATAAAAACATTGTTTCATCAGATAATTCTGATGTGAAGAAACCTAACATCTCTTGACATGTTAGCTTCCATCCATTACACTATGGTTAATGATGATGGAGGAGGTAGTGTTGTGTCATGAATGACCAAATTCGCCGTAACATGCCACTCTTTCCGATAGGAATTGTAAAGCAATTAACAGAATTATCCGCTCGACAAATTCGGTACTATGAAGAGCACCATTTAATTAAACCGGCTCGAACAAACGGTAACCAACGGCTTTTTTCGTTTGTTGATGTTGAAAGATTGCTAGAAATTAAGGCGCTTATTGAAGAAGGCGTGAATATCTCTGGAATTAAGCAAATTTTTGCACTCAAAGCCCAAGCAAAAGAAATGGAGCCACAAGCGAAGCTAGAGCATGAGTCTCAGCGTGAAATGACCGACAAAGAGCTCCGTAATTATTTAAAAAATGAAATCATGATGGCTGGTAGACATGGGCGGGCTTCGATTATCCAAGGACAGCTTTCACGGTTTTTTCATTAATATTTTGTCTTGAAAACGGGTCTTCTTTTTAAAGAAAGATTGCGTTTTTCAATAAAACCAATGATTTGAAAGGGGATTACATAGGATGTCTAAGTACACGAAAGATGACATTATGCGAATTGCACAAGAGGATAACGTCCGTTATATTCGACTGCAGTTCACTGATTTACTAGGGACAATCAAAAATGTTGAGATTCCAGTTGATCAACTTCCCAAAGCACTTGATAACAAAATGATGTTTGATGGTTCATCCATCGAAGGATTCGTCCGCATTGAGGAATCAGATATGTATCTGTATCCGGATTTTGATACATGGGTAGTATTCCCGTGGACACCAGAAAAAGGAAAAGTCGCTCGTTTAATTTGTGATGTTTACCTTCCTGGTAAGCCTGGTGAAGAGCCAACACCATTTGAAGGTGATCCCCGTGGCATTCTTAAGCGTGTTCTAAAGGAAGCTCGAGACCTTGGATTTACAGCTTTCAATATTGGACCAGAGCCGGAATTTTTCTTGTTCAAAAATGACGAAAATGGTGAGCCAACTTTAGAGCTTAACGACAAAGGGGGCTATTTTGACTTAGCACCTACGGACTTAGGTGAAAATTGCCGCCGTGACATCGTTCTTGAGCTTGAAGACATGGGCTTTGATATTGAAGCGTCTCACCATGAGGTTGCTCCAGGACAACATGAAATTGATTTCAAATATGCAGATGCAGTTACTGCTTGTGACAACATTCAAACATTTAAGCTTGTTGTTAAGACAATTGCACGTAAGCATGGTCTGCACGCAACATTTATGCCAAAGCCGCTATTTGGTGTTAATGGTTCAGGGATGCATTGTAATATGTCTCTGTTTAATGAAGAGGGAAATGTGTTTTTTGATGAAAGCACAGAAAGCCAGTTAAGTGAAACAGCATTGCAGTTCCTTGGTGGTATCCTTGAGCATGCAGAAGCTTTCACTGCGATTACAAACCCAATTGTGAACTCATATAAGCGTCTTGTTCCAGGATATGAAGCACCGGTCTATGTGGCATGGTCTATGCGCAATCGCAGTCCACTTATCCGTATCCCGTCGTCTCGTGGCTTAAGCACACGTGTTGAAGTGCGTAGCCCAGATCCAGCGGCGAATCCTTATTTGGCAATGGCTGTCATGTTAGCAGCTGGTCTTGATGGCATTAAGAAGAAATTGTCTCCACCACCAGCAACTGATCGAAACATCTATGTAATGAGCAAGGAAGAGCGTGAAGAAGAAGGCATTCGTGACCTTCCTGCAACATTAAAAGAAGCAATCGACAATCTTGTGAAAGACGAAGTTCTTGTAAAAGCTTTAGGTGAGCATGCAGTAGAGCACTTTGTCGAAGCAAAAGAAATTGAATGGGATATGTTCCGCACGCAAGTTCACCCTTGGGAACGCGACCAGTACATGTCTTCATATTAATAGGTGAAACCCTTGAAGCTAGAGGCTTTGAGGGTTTTTTGTTTCGTGGCTTTTTGATAATATTTATTTTGTTAGGGTTATCCGCCGCGAACTTTTTAAGAACCGAAAATTTTATCTGTATTCGTTTCAAATTTAGAAAGGGAATCTTTTTCTATGCGGCTACTAACGGGCTATAGACATCAGCGGTAATTTGCATGCTCCCATGCCCAAGGCGCGCTTGGATATATTTCATGCTAAGCGTCAAATAACACATAAGAAAACCCAAAACTTACTTAATGCAATCGAGAAAAGCAAGACCTGTGTGAGTAGTCAAGAAAGATAGTGAACAACTTCAGAGGGATAAGAAAAAAGAATCGAATTGGGTAAATCTTAGGTTGTTAATGAACTTAATTATGCTATAATATAACCGTTGGTTAGTAACCAACGGTTATATTATTTTTTGGGGGGTATTAAAAATGCATACAGAAATACAAGCAAGAGAGAGGATATTAATTGCAGCAAAGAAGCTATTTGCTCAAAAAGGCTACGAACAAGTAACTGTACGAGAGATAGCCAGGGAAGCAAAATGTTCGCACACAAGTATTTATGTTTATTTTGAAGATAAAAAACAACTATTAGAAGCCTTGGCAAAAGAACCCCTTGATCGTCTACAAAAATGTATTCAAGGAATACTAACTTCTGACAAATATACAGAGCAGGAAAAACTCATTAGACTATCTAAAGTGTTTGTTCACTTTGGTTTGAGTTATCGAAATCTGTATCATGCCTTTCTTGCATTTGAAGCAAGTCGAGTCGACGTAGAAGAGACGATTTGGGAATTAAATGAAAAACGTTTGGATTTGTTTGCCCATTTAAAAGATGCAGTAAAAGGAGTATTCCCTGTAGCCGATGAAAAAAGTTTACTAGATCTAAGTCGGATGATTTATTTTGTTTTGCATGGAATTATTATGACGTATAAGGATGTTGATGAACGTATAACTGGAATTATAAAACGTATATTTCCAATCATTGATAGGTCAATCACATATCTTATACAAGGAGGAAAAGTTGATGAAAGTAATAAAAGTCTCGCCACACGTCTACAAAATTGAAGCGTGGTTTTTTTTGAAAATGAGTGCTTGGATTGTGAAAAAAAATAATGAAGTTTATATAGTTGATACAGGCATGCCATTTATGGGTAAACGGATTTTAAAAGAAGCAAAGAAATTAGGAGAATTAAAAGCAGTTTTATTAACACATGGGCATTCCGATCACGTGGGGGGGTTAAAAAAGATCTTAGGTGATAACCACACACTTCCAGTTTATAGTCATATTCTAGATATTAAACATATGGAGGGTAAAGAACCTTTTCCAGGGAGAAAGAAAAAAGAAAATCTTGTGACTCCTGGTATTGTTAAACCCTTACAACAAAACGAAGATGGTTCTTTAGAGCCTGTTGGAAGTTTAGTACCTTATCATACACCAGGGCATTCTCCGGGACATGTAAGTTATTACCACCCAACCGACCGTGTCCTAATTGGTGGAGATTTATTTACCTCCAAGAGGGGGAAGCTAAAACAACCAATTAAGATGTTTACAGCTGATATGAGGCAAGCAGTAGAAAGTGCAAAAATTATAAAAGATTTAGAACCTAAAGTTGTAAGCATATGTCATGGAGATGATATTAAGCAGCCACATAAACAAATTAACACATACTTAACAATGAACTAATATTTATTAATACCATCATTAGTTTTGCATAAATATCCATAAGGTTGGTCCTTTTTATTGGATTTGGACGGGATTACCGCCTGACGTAGCCATTTAAAGGACTTTTTCTTTGCACCAAATAACTAAATTGAACATTATAAGGATGATAAATAGTTAGTCTGAATTAATGAACACGAGTACTCCTATATAATTATTAGCATATTTATATTATAAGAACATTCATTATTAGTGGCTTTTCGAATGACGATTAAACCATCTAGCCTGTATAGTGAAATATATCAATCGGGCAATGTGATATGCTTTATAATAATAAAAGTAGATAACATTTTTGGGAGTCAACATACAAAAGGAGGAGTATATGTGAAAGCCTCAATTCAAGATTCAATGAAACTAAAAGAATTTTTTGAGGGAAATCGGAAGAAATTTGAGGAAGAATTATTATCAGAGGCAGTCAATGTAAAAGATAAAATAAATGAAATTTTAACTATTGGCAATATAGACCTTGTTAATAATGCTAATAAGATAGTCGGTTATATTATTGATGGGAATGTCAAAGAGCTCCAATTGTTTGCGAAACAGGAAGGGATTGCCTGGGCAATTCATTCCATTGAATTATCATTCAAATTAGAGTGGGTGCAAGCTATCCGTAGAACGGTATGGGGTTTTATAGAACAATATAATCAATTAATTGAGGAAACAATGGCTTCAAACTTTTTTCGTCTAGAAGAGCACATTAATACTCAAATCGATCTATTTTTAAATACGTTTTTTATCAATTATTCTACATATAAGGATTCCTTAATTAAGGCTCATAGAGAAATGGTTGAAGCTCTTTCGGTTCCCATCATTCCAATTAATGGTCAGGTCAGTATTTTGCCTTTGATCGGTTCAATGGATGAAATCCGAACTTCAATTATTGAAGAAAAAGTTTTAAATGAGATTGGGATATCTCGTATTCAAACCTTAATTATGGATTTATCAGGAATAGGAGATATGGAACCCAAAATTATTAACCATTTAGTGAGAATTATTGACGGTACCTCTCTAATGGGATGTAATACGGTTATTACAGGGTTGAGACCAGAAGTAGTGAGGAAAATGATAAATATAAGCCATTCCTTTGATTCTAAAACAACAACATTTGGCACGTTACAACAAGCTTTAAAAAAATATTTACTCCACTAAGCAAAATGTTCTTGAGGGATAGTTAAAAAATAACCTGTCCCTTCTTCGAGAGAGGGGCTTAACTTACCCATTTAACAAACGATGGAATTCGTAACTTTACCTGGTACCGCAAGTATGGATCAGGATGTATAAAATCCTTTGGTTACTTTTGTAATTCTCCTTGATGTAGCTGTATTACTTCTTTCCTGTTCAAGATTCCGTGCATCCTTATCAAGGGCAACTTACTTTTGAAGAGTTACTTCAGTTCGTACACGATTTAGGTACTCGTATTAACCATGAGTTACATCAAAGTACAGGGAAAATCCCTATTTTTGAATTCAAAAAAGAAAGGAACCCGTTACTCCAGCTACCAACTGAAAAAGTAAGAGATTCCTACCGGATCAAACGTACGCTTGTAAAAGTCAATGCGTCTTTTGAATTCGCATTCCAAGAACACAAAACCTTCCTCATGTGTAATAAGGAAGGTTATTTAGTATGCACTTTTTTAGTATATCATGCCTTTTTTAAGTTTTTTATTGAAAACTATTGACAAACTATTAGCTGGTTTAGCAGAAGACACGCTATGCCAAAAGGTGTATAAAGTGAAAATGGCAACCGATTTGCGACGCTATACAGCCCCAGATCGTGGGTCAAAAGCATGGAAAAACATTTACAAGCAACGTAGTGCAGTAGAACGCGTCATAGTTTATTTAAAAGAATTCTTTCAGCTAAACAGTGCGATATCGTGCAGGAAAAAAAAGTCAAATGTTTTATTTCTTTTTATTCGGGTAGAAAACAAGCGAACCGAATAATGCTTTAAAATTGAAAAATTAAGGAGGCGTTACTATGTTCCGTCATCAGAAAGAATTGCAGTTTGAAATAAAGGTAGAAAAACCAGATCCTATGCTAGCTCGACAAGTACAGGAAGTTTTAGGCGGGCAATTTGGAGAAATGACGGTTATGATGCAATATCTCTTTCAAGGATTTAACTGTCGTGGAGAAGAAAAATATAAGGATATGCTAATGGATATTGGCACAGAGGAAATAGGGCATGTTGAAATGCTTTGTTCTCTTATCAGTCAATTGTTAGATGGAGCTTCTCCGGAAGATCAAGCAGAAGCAGCGAAGGATACAACAACAGCAGCAATCATGGGTGGGATTAATCCTCAGCATTTGCTTGTGAGCGGTCTTGGTGGATTGCCAACCAACTCGAATGGTGTTCCATGGAACGGTGCGTATATCGTGGCAAGTGGAAATTTATTAGCAGATATGCGTTCAAACCTCCATGCTGAAAGCCAAGGACGCCTTCAAGTTGCACGACTGTATCATATGACAAAAGATGAAGGAGTCCGTGCGGCATTCCGTAAAATGTTGGCTCGTGATCGTTATCATCAATACCAATGGATGGTTGCCATCGCAGAGCTTGAAGAAAAAAATGGTGTTGTAGTTCCAGCTTCGTTTCCACCAGAAGCAGAAGAAGAATCACAGCAAGAGGCATATGAATTTTGGAATTTATCGGAAGGTGAAGAATCCAAAGAAGGTCCATGGGCAAAAGGGAGCGCACCGGACAACACAGGTGATTTCGTGTACGTGGCAGAACCAGTGCCTAAAGGCCAGATTCCTAATCCAGAAGTCCCTGCGACTGAATTGCATCATGACTTAGATGTTAAAGCTAAAGACAAATAGATAGTAAACAGTTACTATCTATTTGTTCTCTATGATAAAAGTGAACAGCAGAAAACCATAAGAATGAAAGTAGCTTCATCTCTGAAAAGTTGACAGCTTGTCACAAAAAAATAAAGGATTATGTAGCCAGTGTTACGCAATAATACAGTCGTACACTGGCTACGTTTTTTTTATACGTTTTAGTTATAGAATTAGTTTCCCAAAAAAACTTCATTAAAGGATGAACGAGCGAACGATCAATAAGCTTTGAGATACTGTGATAGAAAAAAAGTCCTCACTCAAAGAATACTAGTGTGAAACAATATAAATTCATGTCTTCATATTAAGAAATAGAACCCTTGAAATTAGAGACTTGAGGATTTTTTATAGATGAGGAGAAAATTAAAATCTCTAGGTATGAAAAAAGCCCATGAGATAATAAGGAACTTGAAAACTTAATGCCAGGTACTAGGGTTTAACTAAGAAAGCCAGCGCACAGCTGACGCATTGTTAAAGAATCATAGAGGCTTGGACTAAAGGGTTTTTATTGATGAGAAATGCGAACGTCACGAACGTTGATACATAGCATTTGTTTCGGAAATATCCTTCGCTTTCTGAGGTCTCACCCTTGCCTTTGCCCCGCAGGAGTTCTACGTCTATTTCCTCCGCAAAGGTTGTGCATTGTTGAGCCACGTTCTTTAAGTTTCAGCCGTAGCTGATTTCGAAACAAATTTTAAAAATCAAGAACAACAGCCGTCCCTTAAATATTTAGGAGTACATATGGTGATAGCAGAACGATAAAAAGGGGGAAAGAGCTTTGGTGAAGGTTTTTATTGACCCTGGTCATGGAGGAAGGGATTCTGGAGCTGTGGGGAATGGCCTGCAAGAGAAAGCATTAGTATTAACCATTTCTCGTCACATCCGCAGCATGCTACTCAACGAGTATGAAAATGTGGAAGTAAGAATGAGCCGAGAGGATGATCGCTTTATTGAACTAGGAGAGCGAGCTCGCCTTGCCAATGCTTGGCGTGCTGATTGCTTTATTTCTGTGCATATTAATGCTGGTGGTGGAGCAGGATTTGAGTCATTTGTCCATCCGAGTAGAGCAGCTAGGACCGTACAGCTACAGCAAACCATTCATCCTAAAATTGTGAGTGAAATTCAGGTCGTTGATAGAGGAATGAAAACGGCTAATTTTTCTGTTTTACGAAATACAAGCATGCCCGCTATTCTTACAGAAAACCTTTTTATAGATAACACAGCAGATGCAGCTAAATTAAAAGACAATGACTTTTTAAGAGCCATTGCTAGAGGTCATGTGGAAGGCATTGTTTCCGCATTTAATTTAAGAAGAAAGCAAGGAGGGAATCAAGTGAACGAACCAAGCCCAACACACCAAAAGAACTGGGAGAAAGCAACGGCTAAAGGGATTTTCAATGGGGAACGCCCGAAAGAGCCTTTAACACGAGAACAACTAGCAACCATTCTTAATCGATTAGGCTTGCTCGATTAATGGGCTATCCTTTTTAGAAAAATTTCGTTCAAGCGTTTGTAGAGGTAATTTTCAACTATAAATAAAAGCTGAACCAAACCCCAAGCTTCTTGATGAAAAAGTTAGGGGTTTTTTATTATGATTTCTCTTGAAAGAGGTTAGAGAAAGAATACTTGCCTGGTAAATTAAGAAATGAATTATGTAAAAGTTTGTTAGTTTTTTTAAAATCTTCGATAGTCCTTCACATCTAAAATAATTTTCGGTAAATATAGAGAGAATAAAAGGAGGAGCTTCATGGAAAAGCGAAGTCACTTTTTTGATAATGCTAAATTTATTTTAATTGTCCTTGTTATTTTCGGTCATATGATTAGTCCTTATCGAAACGAGAGTGAATTTCTAGGGACAATTTACCATTTTATTTACATTTTTCATATGCCTGCTTTTATTTTGATTACAGGATATTTTGCAAAAAATTATAAACGTAAAGGCTATTTAAAAAATCTTGCTATCAAACTATTAATTCCTTATCTTATCTTTCAATTAGCCTATACGACTGTATTGATTGCTACAAATGATGCTGCTTTTACCATTTTTAATCCTCAATGGACGCTTTGGTTTTTAATCAGTTTGTTTTGTTGGAATGCATTTTTGTACGTGTTCCCGAAAAAGCATTATGGAATGATTCTCGCATTGCTGCTTGGATTAGGTATTGGCTACATTGATGAAGCAGGAACGTTTTTAAGCATTTCAAGAACGTTTGTCTACTTTCCAATTTTCCTGCTCGGATTTCATTTAAAAGAAATAAATTTCAAAAAGCTAAAGCAGAAGAGTTTTCAGTTGATGGCTGCTTTTGTCTGGCTAGTTATTGCTGTTGTTAGCTATTATCTCCCAGGGGAAGCTTCAGCTTGGCTTTGGGGTTCGAAGTCATATGCAGAGATGGGCGTCGAGGGACTGTTAGGTGGAGCGATTCGTTTATTATGGTATATTGCTAGCATCATTATGATGTTTGCCTTTTTAGCTTTTGTTCCGCAAAAACGTTATATTTTCACGTCGATTGGGGCACATACATTATATATCTATTTGCTACATGGTGCCGTTATTAAGTTACTTAGAATTACGCCAATCTTTGATTGGTTCGTTGAGCATCAGCTATATATATTATTTGGAATACTTGCACTTTGCTTAGCCTTTATCTTAGCAAGCCGCCCAATTCAGAAAGTAACAAAACTAATCATAGAACCCAAATTTCGTATCCGCTCATCATAGTTTTAATTTATAGAAAACGGATGGTTGTTGAAAAGAGAAAAACGTTCTATGCTTTTGGCATATTAAACCAAAATTCGACTGGAATTTTCAGCATATTCATTAAGAACATCGTCCATTCCAAATTGATCCCTTCCGCATAGCCTGTATTAGTGAAGCGTAGCTTCATAATGTAGTAAAAAGGAGGGGTTGTAATGGAACATCATGGAAGAGGGTTTGCGCTAATAGTTGTCCTGTTCATTTTGTTAATCATTGTTGGTGCAAGCTGGTGTTGTAGAGGCGGCTATGGCGGCTACGGCTACTAAAAACATTGATGAGTAATCCGAACGTAGTTGATGCATAGCATTCGCTTCGGAACTATACTTCGTTTTCCGCGGGCGGCTGGTGAGTCTCCTCGTGCTTTTCGCACTGTGGGGCCTCACCCTTGCCTTTGATCCCGCAGGAGTCTACGTCTATTTCCTTCGCTAAGGTTGTGCCTTGTTCGCATGTTCAATCAATACACGTTCGTTATGTCCCAGCCTCTTTATTGAAGCACTAGGGTAGAAAAAAATCGTTAATAGAACTATGCGAAACATTCATTGTTAGCTTTAAGGAAAAACGCTCATACTTGATTATGTTTATTAATCAGAAGGTTGACGCTTTATCTGCAGGTATCAGTAAGAGTTATAGGAATGATAAAAAGCCACTGAAGTCCCATGAGAGTGACACCCAGTGGCTTTTTCCACGTCTGAAAATTTATAAGTGGTAGGAATACTTAGGAATAGCTGAACATAAAATTGGAAAAAGGACAAGCAGCAAGCCTCTTACCTATAAAATTAATGAATGGTTCGGAATACACCAATAACCTTTCCGAGCACTGTCACATCTTTCAAAATAATTGGCTCCATTGTAGAGTTTTCTGGTTGTAAGCGAATGTAGTCTTTTTCACGGAAGAAACGTTTTACTGTTGCTTCATTATCTTCGGTCATAGCAACGACAATATCACCGTTATTAGCTGTTTGCTGCTGGCGAACGATTACCATATCTCCATCATAAATTCCGGCCTCAATCATACTTTCACCTTGAATGACTAGAACATATACTTGGTCATTAGCAACAAGACGTTCAGGAAGAGGAAGGTAATCCTCTACATTCTCAATCGCTGTTATCGGTAGACCAGCTGTTACTTTACCGATAACGGGTGCGTAAGTTGTTCTTGTCTCTTCTACATGTGATAAAGAATCTTCAAGCTCTAAAATCTCGATTGCTCTTGGTTTGGTAGGGTCACGCCGAATATAGCCTTTTTTCTCTAGCCGGGAAAGATGACCATGGACAGTTGAGCTTGACGCTAAACCGACAGCTTCACCGATTTCTCGAACGGAAGGTGGATATCCTTTCTTGCGAACCTCAGTTTTGATGTAATCCAAAATTTCTTGCTGTCGTCTTGATAGTTTTGACACCGTCCGACACCTCACTTTTCTTTCCTTTGTTAACTAAATTATACCATGCGAACGTATGTAACGCAAACGTAAGTTCTAATTTTTGTTGACACAAACGAATGTTCTCATATACAATGAATGAGAACAAACATTCTTGTAGGAGTGATGATAATGCTAAAGCGCTTTTCAAAACAAGAACGAGGTCTCATAGTCGCTGCATTTTTAACATTACTATTTATGTATGGAGCGATCGTGCTCTCAGTTGATCCAACAACTGTTACTGAAGATAGCCATTCCTTTACGTATGAAGAGTCTGAAGATAAGATGATGGAAGGAACAAATAGCGTTGCTTATCGTTTTACCCTTGAACAGACAGAACAAGATTAAGCAATCATATATAATAGAAAAGAAGATAGGTTGAGAAAATGAAAGCAATTATTTATTGTCGTGTCAGTACGAAAAAGGAAGAGCAAGAAACCTCTCTTACTCGACAAGAGGACGAACTACGACAAATGGCAGTACTTTATGGTTGGGAAGTCGTGCAAGTCATAAAGGAACAAGCTAGTGGGTTTGAGTTTGATCGGCCAGGAATGTTAGATTGTCTGGTGGCTTTTCAAGAGAAGCAGGCAGAGGTGCTTCTAGTTCAGGATGATACGCGCCTCGCTCGAGGTCATGCAAAAATTGCGCTTCTTCATCAGTTGAAAAAATTAGCGATTCCGGTTTATACAGTGAGGGATCAAGGGAAATTAAGCTTATCTGAAGCAGACGAGATGGTTTTGGATATTGTATCGATTGTTGAAGAGTATCAACGTAAGCTTCATAATGCAAAAATTAAGCGCGGAATGAAAAAGGCAATTACAAATGGATATCGTCCGGAACGAAACATTAAACGGGGTGCAAATGGAGGACGAGATAAAAAGGAAGTTCCAATCGAAGAAATCGTCCGTCTTCGCTCGTTAAAACTTACCTTTCATGATATTGCTGCAACATTAAGGGGGCTTGGTTATCAAGTTTCAAAAGCAACGGTTCACCGTCGATACCAAGAGCATGTTGAACTGGTAAAAATAGAACAGGAAAATGAATAAATTCATCTCAGGATTTTTTATAAATTATAAGGTTACCTTAAAATGGATACTGCCTCATGATATAGTGGTGGCTTATGATTGATGGCAAAGCGATTAAAAAAATGACTGGATGTAAAGACTTTTTACCAATGACTTTTACCACTTTTTTGCGCAAGCTTATTTCTTGAATGTAGTGAAGCCTTCGTGTAGAGTAAGTGAGGTAAGGGGTTATTTAGGAGGTTACTATGTTATCAAAAGATAAATTAGCGCGAATCAATGAGCTTGCCAAACGTGCAAAAACGACTGGATTGACAAAGGAAGAGCATTCAGAGCAGCAAATGCTTCGAAAACAGTATATTCAACAGTTTCGTCAATCCTTTGAAAATCAGCTTCACTCGGTAACGGTTGTTGATCAAAACGGTAATGATGTCACGCCGATAAAGCTGAAAGAACAGAAAAAGCAAAAGAGTAACAAAATGCATTGACAGAACAGGCTTCTACATTTTTTGGAGCCTGTTTTGTTATTGAACTGATTGATTTTGATTTTTTGGGATGGACGCTTGTGCAATTAGGCGAGAAAGTATATCATGAAATCGAACAATAACGTTATGAGAGAACGGAAAGGATGAAGAAGATAGCATGTCTGTAAACATTCAAAATTTAGCGGTAAATACAATCCGCACACTTTCTATTGACAGCATTGAAAAAGCAAATTCGGGTCACCCTGGTATGCCAATGGGGGCAGCGCCAATGGCCTTTAGTCTTTGGACTAAATTTATGAACCATAACCCATCAAACCCGCAATGGGCAAACCGTGATCGTTTTGTTTTATCAGCAGGGCACGGCTCCATGCTGTTATATAGCTTGCTTCATTTAACAGGCTATGACGTAAGCTTAGAAGACCTTCAACAATTCCGGCAATGGGGCAGTAAAACACCAGGACATCCTGAATATGGTCATACTCCAGGAGTTGAAGCAACAACAGGCCCACTTGGACAAGGGGTTGCGATGGCTGTTGGAATGGCAATGGCTGAAAGACATTTAGCCAGTACATATAATCGCGATGGCTTTGAAATTGTCGATCATTATACCTATTCCATTTGTGGTGATGGCGATTTAATGGAAGGGGTCTCTGCAGAAGCTGCATCTCTTGCTGGTCACTTAAAGCTTGGTCGTTTGATCGTACTTTATGATTCAAATGACATTTCCTTAGATGGTGAATTAAACCTTTCTTTCTCTGAGAGCGTTGAAGATCGGTTCAAAGCATACGGATGGCAAGTGATTCGTGTCGAAGATGGTAATGATCTTGAAGAGATTGACAAGGCAGTTGAGGCTGCAAAGGCAGATGAACGACCAACATTGATTGAAGTAAAGACTTTGATCGGTTTTGGGTCACCTAATAAATCAGGGAAATCTGCTTCACACGGTGCACCATTAGGGGCTGACGAAGTGAAGCTAACAAAAGAGTTTTATCAGTGGAGCTTCGAAGAGGAATTTCATATTCCTGAGGAAGTCGCTGCATTTTTTGAAAAGGTTAAGAAGCAAGGGGCAGAAAAGGAGCAAGCCTGGAATGAGCTATTCAAGCGCTACAGTGAAGCTCATCCAGAGCTAGCAAAGCAATTTGAGCTTGCCCATCGTGGAGAATTACCGGAGGGATGGGATTCTGTTGCTCCAACGTATGAAGTGGGAACAAGCGTTGCTTCACGTTCCTCTTCAGGTGAAGCGTTAAATGCGTTTGCTCAGTCGGTCCCTCAACTTATTGGTGGTTCTGCCGATTTAGCTTCTTCCAATAAAACGTTACTTAAAGGCGAAAGTAACTTCTCTCGTGAAGATTATGGCGGCCGTAACATTTGGTTTGGCGTACGTGAATTTGCCATGGGTACGGCAATGAACGGTATGGCATTACACGGCGGTTTAAAAGTATTTGGAGCAACGTTCTTTGTATTCTCTGATTACTTACGTCCAGCAATTCGTCTTGCTGCATTAATGAAGCTTCCTGTCATTTATGTGTTCACTCATGATAGCATTGCAGTTGGTGAGGATGGTCCTACCCATGAGCCTGTTGAGCAATTGGCTGCTTTACGTGCTATGCCTGGGTTATCAGTGATTAGACCTGCTGATAGTAACGAAACGGTTGCAGCATGGAAATTGGCACTTGAGAGCACGGATACACCTACAGCTCTTGTGTTAACGCGTCAAGATCTTCCAACGATTGAAGGAACAAAGGAAAGCGCATATGAAGGTGTCAAAAAAGGTGCCTATGTCATTTCAAAAGCAAATGGCGAGGAGGATTTGCTTCTTCTTGCCACAGGATCTGAAGTCCATCTTGCGGTAGAAGCGCAAGCGATCCTCGAAAAAGAGGGGATTCATGCGTCCGTTGTAAGCATGCCAAGCTGGGATCGATTTGAAGCTCAATCTGCAGAATACAAGGAGCAAGTCATCCCGAAAAAGGTGAAAGCACGTCTTGGTTTAGAAATGGGATCTTCCTTTGGTTGGGCAAAGTATGTAGGTGACGAAGGCGATGTTCTTGCCATCGATACCTTTGGTGCTTCTGCTCCTGGTGAAAAAATTATGGAAGAGTATGGATTTACTGTAGAAAATGTTGTGGCAAAGGCGAAAGTCTTGCTACAAAAATAAGCATCTCTTGGAAACCTCTTGTTCGCATGAACGAGAGGTTTTTTAAAGAGATAAAAAGAATAAAACTTTGAAGCTGTGTAGCTACAAGTACCTTGCGCTTTTTTTAAGAGGGGGAATGAATCGTTTGAAAGTAAAGTGAGAGCCTCAAGGAGGTTTCGACAAAAGTAGTGAAATCTTGCTCCAACTTCAGACAATGATTTGTCTTGTCTTGTACTATACTTAGAAAAAAGATGGAGTGAGGAGGGGCAAGATGAGACACTATGAGATATATTTAATCGTCGAAGAGGTTGCACGACATTACTTTGGTCAAGAAGCAAAGCTGTTTCAGCTGTTTTTAGAGCATGAGCAGGCAAAGTGGAGCCAGCGTGATCTTTTGAATCGTCAGATTGCCTATATTAGTGAGCCGATTCCTACTCTACAAGTTCAACAAAAGCTACAGGCAGCATTTAAGCAACGACTAGGTTATGTGACAAACGAGCAAACCCATTATCTTGAGATGAAACAGGAAGAATCGAAGGCGGAACTCGTTATCCACTCACACCGTATTCTTCTTACTGGAGCGGGAACGACGGTCTGTGAGACAATGTTTTTTGAAGTACTGCGCAGGCTCCATGCTTGTTTTTTTGCGGTAGATTTTGAGCATGCAAACTACGGCTGGCTAAATCCAATTAAACAAGTCAGGCTTATTTAAAGGAGATTTTACATCCGACTCTTTCAAATGATGAGTGAGTACGATATAATAAACAAGATTGAGTTGGGACAATCCCCAACGTGAGACAGGTTGAAGGAGGATTTTAGGACTTATGAACTGGATGTATTTCCTAGTGGGCGCATTGTCGTTACTTGCTGGTGTGGCAATCGGCTTTTTCATTGCCCGCAAAACGATGATGTCATATTTGAAGAAGAACCCACCCATCAATGAACAGATGCTACGTGTCATGATGATGCAAATGGGACAAAACCCTTCTCAAAAGAAGATTAATCAAATGATGAAAGCGATGCAAAAACAGCAATCAAAATAACGAGCTTCAAAAGCACCTCTTGACGGGGTGTTTTTTCGTGTGATAAGAATGAAGAGGAAAAAAGTGGGTGAAGTAGGTATGTCTACCATGAATGTTTCAACCATAGCTTTAAAGGATGTTAAGCTTTCAGAGGATATATTTATCGATGTACGTTCACCAGCAGAATTTGCTGAGTATCATCTACCTCAAGCGGTAAATTTTCCATTATTTAGAAATGAGGAACGTGCTGAAGTAGGGACAATGTATAAACAACATAGCCGTGAAAAAGCAATGGAATTAGGATTGACTAAGTTTTCAATGAAGCTGCCTTCGTATTATCAGCAAGTCAAAGCGCTGCGAGCAGCCAATCCTAAAAAACGCCTCGTCGTTTATTGCTGGCGTGGCGGGATGCGAAGCAAAACCATTGTATCAACGATGAGTCTAATGGGGATTGATTGCTATCAGCTGGAGGGAGGCATTCGCTCGTACCGACGTCATGTACAAGCAATTTTAGCACAAGCTGCAAAAACACCACGGCCATACATCATATTATCCGGTCATACAGGTACAATGAAAACAGAAATTTTGCTTCAGCTCGAAAAGGAAGGGTATCCTGTGCTTGATTTTGAAGGGCTTGCTGGTCATCGTGGCTCAATATTCGGCCATATTGGCATGGAGCCGCGAAGCCAAAAAAGCTTTGAGGCGAGGTTAAGTGAGCGGCTCATTGAATTAAAGAATGCTTCTTATTTTATTATTGAGTCAGAAAGCAAACGTATTGGACGCGTGATTTTACCTGATTTTATCATGGATGGAAAACAACAAGGAATAAGAATCGAGCTTCGCTATCCTTTTTGGAAACGTGTGGAACATATTTTAGCAACATATAAAGTGGAAGAACATTCTACAGCGATATATGAAGCGGCAGAAAAAATTCAAAAGCGACTGTCACCATTGCTTCAAGAAGAAGCGCTTCGTGCGCTTGAGCAAAAAGATTTCCATCGATATGTTGCCCTTCTTCTTGAACAGTATTATGACAAGCGATATGATCATTCGTTCAAGCAGTACAAACAGTGTGAACAGACGATTGAAATCAAGAGTTTTGAAGATGGGGTTAAAAAAGTAAAAGAGACGATTGATTCACTTACATCAGGCTTGTGATACTGGGGGAAAAAACGTGAAAGTATTTATTGATTTATGGTGGTTTTTTAAGCAAGAGAAACTTGCCTATGGAGCAGGGGTTTTGTTGCTAGCCATTGTGTCGCTCTTAACATTAGTACCTCCACAAATTGTTGGGATCATTGTCGATCATATTAATCAGGGTACTTTGACAGAAACGATTCTTTTTCAATGGGTTGGAATTCTTTTGGCTACTGGTCTCATTGTATACGTTGTACGTTATTTATGGCGTATTATGATCTTTGGTGCATCGATTCGATTAGCGCGACTGTTGCGAAACCAGCTCTATGAGCATTTTACGAAGATGTCAAATCGTTTTTATCATCGGCACCGTACAGGTGATTTAATGGCCCATGCGACAAACGATATTAAGGCCATACAAATGACGGCAGGGCAAGGTGTGTTAACATTAGTTGACTCCTTAACAATGGGTGGATTTGTGATCATTACGATGGCTGTGACGATTAGCTGGGAGTTAACCTTGATTAGCTTATTGCCAATGCCGTTCATGGCATTTTTAACCTTTTATTATGGTACATTGCTCCACAAATTGTTTTATCATGCCCAAGCAGCGTTTTCTTCCTTGAATGATAAAGTGCAGGAAAGCATAACAGGGATTCGGGTGACGAAAGCATTCGGCCAGGAAAAAGACGAAATTGAATCGTTTCGTGAACAATCAAAAGATGTAGTAGATAAAAATGTTGCGGTTGCTCGAATTGATGCACTTTTTGACCCGACAATTTCTTTCATTGTAGGCGCCTCTTATTTTCTTGCGGTTGTATTTGGCGCCCGCTTTGTCGTTGCAGGAGAGATGACAATTGGACAACTGACGAGTTTTACGATTTATTTAGGGCTGCTTATATGGCCGATGCTAGCGTTTGGCTGGCTTTTTAATATCGTAGAGAGAGGTCGTGCATCCTATGATCGAGTCTCTGAGCTTCTGAAGGTGAAGCAAGATATCACCGACGCTGATGCAACTGTGAACAAAGCGCCAGCTGGCGATCTGTTCGTTGATATTGAAGAATTTTCTTACCCAGATCAAGAAGCTCCAGTATTAAAAAAGGTAAAATTTCACCTGAATTCAGGAGAAACGCTTGGTATTGTTGGGAAAACCGGCAGCGGAAAGTCTACATTCATTCGACTACTTCAGCGAGAATATGAACTAAAAAAGGGAGACATTTCAATTGGCGGCGTGTCGTTACCGCAATTTACATTAGACGCTCTAAAATCTGCTTATGGCTATGTGCCACAAGATCATTTTCTTTTTTCAGCTACGATTGCAGATAATATTGCCTTTGCAAAACCAGATGCAAGCATGGCTGACATTATCAAGGTGAGTCAACTGGCAAACATCCATGATGATATTATTCGTTTTGAACAAGGGTATGATACAGTGGTGGGAGAACGTGGTGTCACGTTGTCAGGCGGTCAAAAGCAACGGATATCGATTGCCCGAGCGCTTCTATCCGACCCTTACATTTTAATTCTTGATGATTCCTTATCTGCGGTCGATGCGAAAACAGAGGAGCAAATTTTATCTTCCCTTCGCAATGAACGAAAAGGAAAAACAACGATTATAACAGCACACCGACTTAGCGCCATCAAACACGCCGACTTAATTCTTGTCCTTGAAGATGGTGAGATTGTCGAGCGAGGCAATCACGATACCTTGATGGAGAATGCTGGATGGTATCGGCGAATGTATGAGCAGCAGCAGTTGGAGTCACTCGTAGAACGAGGGGGGAATGGCAATGGAGCATAAAGATGATGTTCTAACTGGAAAAGAGCAGCGTGCTGTTTTAAAGCGACTCTTATCCTACGCAAAGCCCCACAAAAAAAGCTTATTTCTTGCCTTTCTCTTACTATTTTTAGCGACGGGTACAGAGCTTCTCGGGCCGATTCTTGTGAAGATTTTTATCGATGATTATTTAACGCCGAGGCATTTTCCGTTCGAGCCATTATTATGGCTAGGGGTTCTCTATGTTGTTTTGCATCTTACATCGGTTATCGCTAATTATTTTCAAATCTTTCTTTTCCAAAAGATTGCTTTAATTATTATTCAACAGCTACGTACGGATGTTTTCTCAAATGTTCAACGGCTGTCTCTTTCTTTTTTTGACCGGACACCAGCAGGCGGCTTGATCTCAAGAATTACAAATGACACGGAAACGATCAAAGATTTTTATATTACCGTATTAGCTGTATTTGTACAAAATTTTATTTTCTTGACAGGAATCTTTATCGCCATGTTTTATTTAAATACGAGATTGGCATTTTTCTGTCTGATTTTTTTACCAATCATTTTCGGTCTCATGCAGCTCTACCGAAAATTGAGCGCCAAATTTTACGCTGATATGAGTGAGAAGCTGAGTCAGCTAAATGCCAAAATGAATGAATCCATTCAAGGGATGGCGATCATCCAAATGTTTCGCCAAGAACGGCGTATGCGTAAAGAGTTTCAGTCGATTAATGAACAGCATCTAAACGCAGGTATGAAAAGCATGAAGCTGGACGGTATACTCTTACGTCCAATGGTTGATTTTATTGCGATTTTGGCTCTCGTGTTAGTCTTAAGCTTTTTTGGCATTACGTCCCTTTCTAGTCCTGTTGAGATTGGTGTGCTTTATGCTTTTGTGAACTATCTGGACCGTTTCTTCGAGCCTGTCAATCAAATGATGATGCGGCTGTCGCTTTTTCAGCAGGCGATTGTCTCAGGTGGACGTGTCTTCAAGCTAATGGATCATCAAGAACTGGCACCGACTCATGAAGGAAGCGGCGAAGGGCGAGTGACCGAAGGAGAAATAGAATTTAGAAATGTCAGCTTTTCCTATGACGGGAAAACAGACGTGCTTAAAAACATTTCGTTTAAAGTGAATAAAGGGGAAACGGTGGCTCTTGTTGGACATACTGGCAGTGGGAAAAGCTCGATTATTAACGTACTCATGCGTTTTTACCCGATAAAAAGGGGAGAGATTTTGATTGATGGACAACCAATTGGATCGTTTCGAAATGATGTGTTGCGAAAAAAAATTGGACTCGTTCTTCAAGATCCATTCCTTTACACGGGGACGATTGCAAGCAACATTCGTCTCTATCATCATGAAGTATCGGACGAGCAAATTCGCGAAGCAGCTGAGTTTGTCAGGGCGAATGA
>NZ_ANNK01000084.1 GCF_000334155.1 Halalkalibacterium ligniniphilum
TTCAAATCTTTCTTTTCCAAAAGATTGCTTTAATTATTATTCAACAGCTACGTACGGATGTTTTCTCAAATGTTCAACGGCTGTCTCTTTCTTTTTTTGACCGGACACCAGCAGGCGGCTTGATCTCAAGAATTACAAATGACACGGAAACGATCAAAGATTTTTATATTACCGTATTAGCTGTATTTGTACAAAATTTTATTTTCTTGACAGGAATCTTTATCGCCATGTTTTATTTAAATACGAGATTGGCATTTTTCTGTCTGATTTTTTTACCAATCATTTTCGGTCTCATGCAGCTCTACCGAAAATTGAGCGCCAAATTTTACGCTGATATGAGTGAGAAGCTGAGTCAGCTAAATGCCAAAATGAATGAATCCATTCAAGGGATGGCGATCATCCAAATGTTTCGCCAAGAACGGCGTATGCGTAAAGAGTTTCAGTCGATTAATGAACAGCATCTAAACGCAGGTATGAAAAGCATGAAGCTGGACGGTATACTCTTACGTCCAATGGTTGATTTTATTGCGATTTTGGCTCTCGTGTTAGTCTTAAGCTTTTTTGGCATTACGTCCCTTTCTAGTCCTGTTGAGATTGGTGTGCTTTATGCTTTTGTGAACTATCTGGACCGTTTCTTCGAGCCTGTCAATCAAATGATGATGCGGCTGTCGCTTTTTCAGCAGGCGATTGTCTCAGGTGGACGTGTCTTCAAGCTAATGGATCATCAAGAACTGGCACCGACTCATGAAGGAAGCGGCGAAGGGCGAGTGACCGAAGGAGAAATAGAATTTAGAAATGTCAGCTTTTCCTATGACGGGAAAACAGACGTGCTTAAAAACATTTCGTTTAAAGTGAATAAAGGGGAAACGGTGGCTCTTGTTGGACATACTGGCAGTGGGAAAAGCTCGATTATTAACGTACTCATGCGTTTTTACCCGATAAAAAGGGGAGAGATTTTGATTGATGGACAACCAATTGGATCGTTTCGAAATGATGTGTTGCGAAAAAAAATTGGACTCGTTCTTCAAGATCCATTCCTTTACACGGGGACGATTGCAAGCAACATTCGTCTCTATCATCATGAAGTATCGGACGAGCAAATTCGCGAAGCAGCTGAGTTTGTCAGGGCGAATGAGTTTATTGAAAAACTACCAGGAGGATATGAGGCTCCTGTGGCTGAACGGGGGGCTACCTTGTCAAGTGGGCAGAGGCAACTTATATCTTTTGCTAGAACAATGGCTGTTGAACCGAAAATCTTAATCTTAGATGAAGCGACGGCCAATGTAGATACTGAAACAGAGGAAGCGATCCAGAAAGCGTTAGAACGTATGCGAGAAGGGCGGACGACAATCGCTATCGCCCATCGGTTGTCGACAATAAAGGATGCCAATCAAATCCTCGTTCTGCACCAAGGAGAAATCATAGAGCGTGGCACACATGCTGAATTACTAGAACAGCAAGGCTTATATCATAAAATGTATGTCTTGCAAAAAGGAAAGGGCCTCAAGGAAACAATAGAAAAAAGTTGAAGATTACGAACAAGAGGCTGGGACATAACGAACGTGTATGATTGAAAATGCGAACAATACACAACCTTAGCGAAGGATATTTCCGAAGCGAAGGCTATGCAGCAACGATCATGACGTTCGGATTTCTCATCAATAAAAACTCTTTTGTCCCAGCCCCTTCTTTGAAATTTTAAGAAAAGGAACAATGGCACATGTTTGTACTTAAACTTAACTGAAGGCATAGTGTGAAAAATGGAAATTATTTATTTGAATAGTGAGAAAATAGTTTAGCCTAACATTCATTCAATGTTGGTGGAGAGAAAGTTCACGTTGAGAAAGGGCTGTTTTTTTCGATTTTCGTATTTGTTTAACAGCTCATCGAGTTCTTTACTTTTTTTAAGAGCAGTAGGAGAATGAAGCCCATCCTTTAATCCGGTTTTAATGAGCTGTTTACGCTTTCGTTCAATTAAAATTAATAGATGCTTTTCGCTCATTTCGAACCCCTCCCCTTAACATGTTTTAATAATTATACAAATTATTGGTATAAAACTCAACCGTTTGAAAGTGAAGAGTTATTCACGAGTTAAAAGCGTCTCGATTAAAAGAGAATAAGGAAGAAATGAGACGAACGTAAGAAAAACAATTGAATCCTTGTATCCTTTCATGTATCGTTAAAGAAGAAGTGACTGGATAGCTTCCCAATTGTAGAAAGGGGGGGAGCAGCTTGAATGACATTTATGTGCTGCTATCAACCATTGGGGCTGCAATGATGGCGATGCTTGCTATCATTATTCGATTAAAAGCAACGAAACGCCCTGCAAGCGTTAAAAAAATCATTCTTCCTCCAGTGTTTATGTCAACTGGCTTTTTTATGTTTCTTTATGAGCCCACCCGTCCAGCTTTTTGGCAAGTGCTTGAAGCACTGTGCGTAGGGATGCTCTTTTCTATTTTGCTTATTAAAACATCAAAATTTGAAATTCGTGACAACCATATCTATTTAAAGCGTTCAAAAGCGTTTGTTTTTATTCTAGTCAGTCTGCTATTAATTCGAATTTTATTTAAAATCATTATTGGAGATGCCATTCATGTTGAAGAACTTGCTGGTATGTTCTTTTTACTCGCATATGGCATGATTATCCCGTGGCGAATTGCCATGTATCTCTCGTATCGAAAAATAGAGAGAGATTTAAAAAAGAAGGCGAGAAAAACATTGATTGGGTCTGCTGGTACGCAAACGTGAGTGAGGCTACTTTTTTAAGACTTTTTGATACATAAGTAAGGAGGCTTAGCATTACGCCAGCCTCCTTACATTTTGTTACGGTAGAAAAGGGACAAAGCTTCATCCCATTGCGCATGATTATTTTTCTACTAAAACAAATGTTGATAGGGTGTCATATCGATTTGTTTTTCGTTTAGCTTTTTTCGTAAAAACTTATGATCGCGTTTAGGAGTTGCTAAAATGTAACCGCGAATAATTAGATCTTCATCGATTTTCTTCGCCTTTTCTTGTAGAGCAAGTTCGCCTATTTTCCCTGCAATTTTCCCTTTTGCTACATCACGAAATAGCTCAGGTACAGGTTCAACTAAATCATTCAGTAAAGCCTTTTCTTCATCGCCCCATAAATGGAGTGTCTCGTTAATATAATGATCTTGCCAATCGAGAATCGATTTACCGTCTTCTTTTGGGAATCGCTTTAGAAATTTGCGAAACATAAAAAAGCCGCCGATAAACATGACCGTAATTAAAAAAATCGTCCATAGAACGATAAACCACATAAACCATGTAGGCATTCTTCTCACCCCTGTTTTTCTCTATCGTTAATCCTATCATAAAATCTCTACTTGGTCAGCCCTTCCGTCTCACCCATTCTTTTTGGTATAGTAGAACAGGTGAGGTGAAAAAACGTGGTCTTATTTTTAATTAGTTATGGCTTTCATTTGCTTGTTTCATTGATCTTTTTTCTGCTTATTCCATTGCCTTATTTAATTAAAGGGAGCCTTTTAGACAATGAAAAAGCCTTTCAAACATTATTGAAGGTATACAAACGCATTCTTTGGATCGCTCATGGGGCACTCATTGTTGCTCTTGTCAGTGGGCTTATCATGGTGTCAGAGTGGACAGACCCTTGGTTATGGGTTGTTATCCTTATTTGGTTGGCACTTGGTGCTTTCTTAGGCTTGACGGCTAAAAAGGTTCGGCTGATTCTCGAAGCTTATGAAAAAAGTGAGGAGCCGAGTGAACATGTGGATCAGCTCAAGCTATATAGCTTTTTACTTATGCTAGCCATTTTATCGATGTTTACAGTGAAAATCATAAGATATCTCTAAGAAAAGGAAGCGACAAGCTTCCTTTTTTACATGTTCAGAAGCTAGCATGTCAAAGCCGTCTAGAGCGAGTGCAAGTGGATCGGGGTTGCTTCAGATTGTAAATGGGTTTCAAAAACGTGGGAAACACCTTGACAGCTTCTAGCACTTGTCGAGCTAATCAAGGCACTGCGCTTATCTTATTTGCTTTCTTATCCTCTAGGCTAGGTTTCTTTTCTACTTGAAAACGTGAGAGGTTTTTAGTGCAGCTAGCCATCATTTGTGGGTAATACACAAATAGAAGGGAACGATATTACAGCATTCGCACAAAGCATTATAGGACAAAACTGCGTATACTAAAACTAACAAAATACAATTGAGGGAGGACGATGATGATGTTAGTTGGTGTTCCAAAGGAAATTAAAAACAACGAAAACCGAGTAGCCATGACACCGGCAAGCGTGATGAGTTTTGTTCAGGCGGGACATCAAGTAATCATTGAAGCTGGTGCTGGTCTCGGAAGTGGCTTTGAGGATGAAGCATATCAGCAAGCGGGAGCAACAATCGAAGAGAATGCTGCAAAAGTATGGGCGAAAGCGGATATGATTATGAAGGTGAAAGAGCCCCTTCCTTCCGAATATCAATTTTTTCGTAAAGGTCTGATTCTCTTTACGTATCTACATTTAGCTGCAGAGCCTGAATTGGCAAAAGCCCTTGTAGAAAAGAAAGTAACAGCCATTGCTTACGAAACGGTTCAGGTAGGGAGAACATTGCCGCTGCTTACACCAATGAGTGAGGTAGCAGGAAGAATGTCGGCCCAAATTGGTGCCCAATTTCTTGAGAAGCCAAAAGGTGGCATGGGAATCCTTCTCTCAGGTGTCCCTGGGGTTAAGCGTGGAAAAGTAACCATTATCGGTGGCGGAGTTGTCGGGACAAACGCAGCGAAAGTTGCCATGGGACTAGGGGCAGATGTAACCATCGTTGACGTAAGTCCAGAACGCTTGAGAGAGCTTGATGACCTTTACGGTACAGACATTCAAACGTTGATCTCAAACCCAATGAACATTGCTGAGGCAGTGGCAGAATCTGATCTTGTCATTGGAGCTGTGCTCATTCCAGGCGCAAAAGCACCAAAGCTTGTAACCGAAGAGATGATTAAAAGCATGAAGCCAGGGTCTGTCGTTGTTGATGTGGCAATTGACCAAGGAGGTATTATTGAAACGGTTGATCAGATTACAACCCATGATGCACCAACGTATATGAAGCATGACGTTGTTCATTATGCTGTTGCCAACATGCCAGGAGCCGTTCCACGAACGTCTACAATTGCCTTAACGAACGTAACGGTTCCGTATGCACTGCAAATTGCCGGCAAAGGTGTTCATCGTGCAATAGCCGATAACGCAGCCTTAGAGCTTGGCCTTAATACTGCGAGCGGTTTTGTTACGTATGATGCCGTTGCTAGAGATTTAGGCTATGATTTCATTACACCAAGAGAAGCATTAGAACAAGTGGAAGCAGTGAATAAATAAGAGTAAGAGGCTGGGACATAACGAACGTGTATGATTGAAAATGCGAACAATGCACAACCTTAGCGGAGGAAATAGACGCAGACTCCTGCGGGAGGGTGAGACCCCGCAGTGCGTAAAGCGCGAGGAGGCTCACCAGCCGCACGCAGAAAGCGAGGGATATGTCCGAAGCGAAGGCTATGCATTAACGATCATGACGTTCGGATTTCTCAAAAAACTCTTTTGTCCCAGCCTCTTATTTGCATGTTAAGAAACATACATTTTCATTACAGCAGTGTATTGACATAGGTGAAAAATTTGCAGGTTCAAGTTTTGTTTAATCCGATTTTTTCACTAGTCCTTTTCCTTCTGCTAAAAATAGTGCATGGACAAGTGCGCTATTTTTCCAAATGCCTTCTAAAATATTGTGATAAACTTTTTTTAGTGGAACAAAATGGACATTTAAAATGTCTTTATCTGTACTATTTGAAACAAAAGCAAGGCGATCCGTAAAATAAAAGTGGATGACCTCATTTGACATAAACGCACAACTATAGGATTGACCTAGGTAGACGAGCTTATCGCTCGTATAGCCTGTTTCCTCTAAAAGCTCTCGTCTCGCCGCCACCGTTCGGTCCTCATTTAAGTTAAGCCCACCTCCTGGAAGCTCAAACGTCACCGCGTCAACGGGCATTCGGTATTGCTCAACAACAAGTAATCTTCCTTGATCAATTGCTAAAATTAGAACCGAAGCAGGTTCCTTTTCTTCAAGATAGCATTCTGACTCGTTTAATCGATATATTTTCCGTTTGGGATGTTCAAAGATAATGTCAGCCATACTCGTCGCTCCTTCTTTCATGGTATGATAAAGTGTAGAAGAACATAATGTTTGATTGAAAACAATTAGCTATACAGAGTAGGGTTGAACTGAGCAAACCATGAACGATTCGCTAGTGATAGCTTGATCATAACACAGGAGCTAGTCTTGGATGCTAAAAGTTTAAGGATTAAAAATGATAGCAAGTTGCTAGACAAAATGATTTTTACGAAAGAACACAGCTTCAAAAAAGGAGAGGCATGATATGACAAAAGACGAAGCATTAGAGATTCTTAAGGCCCTTCGCGAAGGGGAAATGCAAGAATTTAAAGTAAAAAAAGCAGATTTCCTTGATTTTCGCGAAGTCTTATCCAAGCAAGAGGACATGAAAAGCTTTCGCGGCAATGCTCAGCACGGAGGGGAAG
>NZ_ANNK01000085.1 GCF_000334155.1 Halalkalibacterium ligniniphilum
CAGACTCCTGCGGGAGGGTGAGACCCCGCAGTGCGTAAAGCGCGAGGAGGCTCACCAGCCGCACGCAGAAAGCGAGGGATATGTCCGAAGCGAAGGCTATGCATTAACGATCATGACGTTCGGATTTCTCAAAAAACTCTTTTGTCCCAGCCTCTTATTTGCATGTTAAGAAACATACATTTTCATTACAGCAGTGTATTGACATAGGTGAAAAATTTGCAGGTTCAAGTTTTGTTTAATCCGATTTTTTCACTAGTCCTTTTCCTTCTGCTAAAAATAGTGCATGGACAAGTGCGCTATTTTTCCAAATGCCTTCTAAAATATTGTGATAAACTTTTTTTAGTGGAACAAAATGGACATTTAAAATGTCTTTATCTGTACTATTTGAAACAAAAGCAAGGCGATCCGTAAAATAAAAGTGGATGACCTCATTTGACATAAACGCACAACTATAGGATTGACCTAGGTAGACGAGCTTATCGCTCGTATAGCCTGTTTCCTCTAAAAGCTCTCGTCTCGCCGCCACCGTTCGGTCCTCATTTAAGTTAAGCCCACCTCCTGGAAGCTCAAACGTCACCGCGTCAACGGGCATTCGGTATTGCTCAACAACAAGTAATCTTCCTTGATCAATTGCTAAAATTAGAACCGAAGCAGGTTCCTTTTCTTCAAGATAGCATTCTGACTCGTTTAATCGATATATTTTCCGTTTGGGATGTTCAAAGATAATGTCAGCCATACTCGTCGCTCCTTCTTTCATGGTATGATAAAGTGTAGAAGAACATAATGTTTGATTGAAAACAATTAGCTATACAGAGTAGGGTTGAACTGAGCAAACCATGAACGATTCGCTAGTGATAGCTTGATCATAACACAGGAGCTAGTCTTGGATGCTAAAAGTTTAAGGATTAAAAATGATAGCAAGTTGCTAGACAAAATGATTTTTACGAAAGAACACAGCTTCAAAAAAGGAGAGGCATGATATGACAAAAGACGAAGCATTAGAGATTCTTAAGGCCCTTCGCGAAGGGGAAATGCAAGAATTTAAAGTAAAAAAAGCAGATTTCCTTGATTTTCGCGAAGTCTTATCCAAGCAAGAGGACATGAAAAGCTTTCGCGGCAATGCTCAGCACGGAGGGGAAGTCATTTATACATATGAGCCAGGATGGACGAAATAGAGAGAAGGTGCGTAGGGTGCCTTCTTTTTCTATGCAAGCAACCTTAAATTCAACGCATTACCTATTTATTATGAATGGGTTCGGAAAAAGGAGATTAGATCTTTTTCAGTGTAGAAAAGGTTTAGTACAAGTCCTAAAAAAGTACAGAAAGGAGCAAGGGATAATGCTACAGCTAAATAGTAGAATCCAAGATGGAGAGAGATTGCCTTAAAAAATAGGGGTGTTTTGAAAAAGCGTAGCAAATGAAGAAAAAGGATGGGTAATATGATGGTGGCATGTAAGAATCTATTCAATTATTTCCCAGGCAAGCGCAGGAAATGAGTAGATTTGACAAAAACATTAAGTTCTTCGCGAAAATAGAAGGTAAAAGTCGAAAAATATTGGCGGGACTGTCTAGGAATCGAACCTAGCGGAGACGGCACGCGCCTCCCAAGTAGTTTTGAAGACTATGGCGAACACCAGTGTCGCAGCCAGCCCCATAAATAATGTCGAAAAAGAGGGAGTACGAGTTTTTATTATACGAATGATGCACCTACAAATCAAGTGATTAATTGTCTCTTTTTTTTCACAATCGCCATTCTTTTAAATTCCAAAGGTGGTATAGTATGATGGGTAAAGAAATGAAACGTGATGAAAAGAGAGGAATGGAAGCTTTAACGTGAGACATTATACGATTGGAATGGCGGGTCATATTGACCACGGAAAAACATCCTTAACAAAAGCATTAACAAATGTTGATACAGACCGCTTGAAGGAAGAAAAAGAAAGGAGCATTTCAATTGAGCTTGGCTTTGCTCCGTTAACGTTAAAAGAAGGACTAGAGGTGTCGATTATTGATGTTCCTGGGCATGAACGCTTTATTCGGCAAATGATTGCTGGGGTCGCAGGAATTGATCTTGTTCTTTTAGTCGTGGCTGCAGATGAGGGTGTCATGCCTCAAACAAAAGAGCACTTAGACATCCTTTCACTCCTCGGGTTAAAACGGGGCATGATTGTTGTCACAAAACGTGATCGAGTTGATGATGAAATGCTCGAGCTTGTAGAGGCAGATATTCGTGAAGAAATTCAAGGCACATTTTTAGCCGATGAAGCATTACACTTTGTCGATAGCCTTTCAGGTTTCGGTATAGAAGCGCTTAAAGATGAAATTGCAAAGTCACTTGAAGATGTAGAACCCCGGAGTGCGGAAGGGGCATTTCGACTTCCGATTGACCAGGTGTTTACGGTTCATGGGCAGGGAACGGTTGTGCGAGGCACTGTGTATGAAGGACGAATTTCAGAAGGAGAGATTCTGCAAGTGCTACCTTCGGGGACGACGGTTCGGGCTCGGCAGCTGCAGGTTCATTATCAAGCACGAAAAGAGGCACGAGCTGGACAGCGTCTGGCGATTAATGTTGGCGGTGTGTCAAAGGAAGAGCTCTCTCGGGGTGATGTACTTGTGGCTCCAGGACATTTTGAAAGCACAACAACCGTTGATATTGCATTAACGACAGTGGAAAGCTTAAAGTATCCATTGAAGCAGAGAGGCTATATAAAGCTCCATTTAGGAACGGCTGAGGTTTACGGAAAAATTGTTTTTTTTGATCGAAATGAGCTTGAAGGAGGGGCTGTAGAAATTCTTTGTCAGCTTCGTCTTGATGAGCCTGTTGTGACGAGAAGAGGAGACCGCTTTATTTTAAGAAGGCCGACACCGATGGAAACGATTGGCGGTGGGGAAATCATTGATGCTCATGGGGAGCGCTACCGGTTTGGGCAAGAGACGATCGCTATGCTTGCGAGGAAAAAAGAAGGAACCCCTGTAGAGCTTGTAGAACGTGTCCTTCTTAAAGAAAAGCTCCTCACGAAAGCAGAGATCGCTCAGCAAACAGGGCTAAATGAAGAAGCCGTTCAAGAAGCATTAAAGAAATTGAGTGAAAACTCAACCTTAGTCAACGTTACGAATCAAGACGTCACAACAAAAGCAGTCGTGGCTTCCCTCGCTGCTTCTCTCTCGATGGAGCTGGAACGTTATCATGACGAACACAGCTTACGAGAAGGGATGAAAAAAGCAGAGTTGATTCAAATGTTTGGGACCTCTTATCCAAAAAAACTGTTGGAATGGACCCTTCAGCATAGGCAGGAATTGTTCAGACAAGCAGGGCCTTTTGTTGCTCTTGCTTCACACGAAGCCAAGCCACCTTCTCAATGGAAAAAACGGGTGGAGTCAGTGTTGATGGATGTTGAAAACGACAGATTTAACGTAAAGCCTCTTGAAGAGCGATTACGAAAGAATCAAATTCCGGAAAGCTTGCATCTTGATCTTACGCATTATTTTATTCGAAAAGGGATTCTATTTGATTTGGATGAAAAGCTTTATGTGCATCGCACGTCCTTTATGCAAGAACTGAAAAAATTGTTTGAGCAGACAAATGACTCCTTTACCCTTCAGCAGGCGAAAGAAGTAACAGGATTAACAAGAAAATATCTTGTGCCATTTTTAGAAAAATTGGATGAGCTTCAATTAACGATTCGCCAAGAGGGAGAGCGGAAATGGAGAGAGGATTATGTTAAAAGCTGGCTCAACTAAATCGATCCATGTTGTCTTTTTCACTCCGTACTATCGTCAAAATCGCGGAAATGCCACAACAGCCAAACGAATTGTCTACGGACTTCAACAAAGAGGGATGAAAGTCACTGTTTTTGCCTATGAAGAAGGAGAATGGTCCGCTGAGATGTTGCAAAAAGTAGAGCAGGCTTCAATTTTTCATATTTTACATTTAAAGCGTTTTGCAGAATGGCATAAAAGACATCCTTTTCCTTTAAACAAGCCGTATGTATTGACTTCAGGAGGAACGGATATTAACGAAGATTTAAAAAATGAAGCGGCGGCAAAATTAATGAAGTTTGTTGCCGATGAATCTTGTGCGATAACGGTATTTAGTGAGGACGGGAAACAAAAAATTATTGGAAAATACAAAGAATTGACTGAGCGTATTCATATTATCCCACAAAGCATCTGGCTGCCTGAGGGGCAAAGTAAAGCACCACTTACCTTGAAAGGCTACCCTCGTGTCTTACTCCCTGCAGGCTTACGTCCAGTCAAGGATGTATTCTTTGTATTAGAAGCGTTAAATAAGCTTCGAAAGAGGTGGCCTTCATTAATGTTCTACCTGATTGGTGCCCCTCTCGATGAGAAGGTTACAGAGCAAGTTCAAAACGTTTCAAAAGTGTATCCATGGGTACAGTATCTTGGAGAAGTGTCCCTACGAGAAATGTCTGAAGTCTATCGTGCTGTTGATCTTGTCATTAACACTTCGATTTCAGAAGGTCAGTCAACAGCTCTGCTAGAAGCTATGCTTGTAGGCAAGCCCGTATTAGCGAGACGAATTCCAGGAAATGAAAGCATTATTCAGGAGCATGTGAACGGCCTATTATTTTCATCACCTGATGAATTTTCAAAAAAGCTTACTGATTTGCTTGAATCAAAAGAGCTGTTTAATAGGCTAGCGCTGCAAGGGAAGAAATATGTGCAAATAAAGCATCGAATGAAAGATGAAATAGATGCTTACCACCGGGTGTACGAACATTGTATCGAAAAGGCAACCGTTCATAATTAGGTAAAAGCACACTTTTTTTGAATCGATACTCATATAATTAACGGTAAGGGCATCATGCTCAATTTATAGAACGAGGTGGAATCATGATTCGTTCCGTCTATTATTATGCTGTCATGTTTATTACCCTTGTGATGATGATTGGGGGAGGCGTAGCAACAGTTATGAATGTAGCAGATGTAGTTTCCCCAAAGCCTTATTACATGTCGTTTCAAGAATATCAAGCACCGAAATATGGAGCAGATGGAGAAGTCGAAAAGCAAACGAAATCAGTCGAGGAGCTACGTGCGGAGTATGAGCTTGTGCAGCTCGAGTACCAAGAAATGGAGCGTGCTAGAGCAATTAACAGTTTATTTAAAAGCATTGCCTGGATTATCATCCCTTTGCCGTTTTTTGTTCTCGCCCGAAAAAAAGCCAGTCAAGATGAAAAATAAAAGAGTATTCAATGAAACTCCGGTGCTTATCGCTGGAGTTTTTGCGTTCAGAAAAGCATTTTGATGACAAGTGTTATTTCTTTACAAACGCCAAAAAGGATGATACTTTAAGCTATGGTTTTTAATCTTACCAATGCTTGTACAATATATACAAACTTAATGAGGTGATAGTGAAATGAAAAAATGGTTACTTACTTTAGGTATGGCTGTTGTTTTAACGGCATGCGGTGCTGCGGATGACCAAGAGAGCGCAGAAGAATCAGGAGCTGAAGGAGAGCAAGGGCAGCAAGAGGAAGCAGCCCCTAGCTCTGATGAAGTGTTTGAAATTGCGGTCATTCCTTCCCAATCAATTGGTGAAATGCAGACAGGGTTAGATAAGCTTGAGGCTCACTTGTCAGAGCAGTTGAACCGAGAAGTGTCTGTTGAGCATTACCCGAACTATAACGCTGTTGTTGAAGCGTTAAATTACAACAACATTGACTTAGCATACCTAGGGCCGCTAACGTATTTAATTGCCCATGAGCAAAGCGGCGCCCAAGCGATTGTTACACAGCTAATTGACGGAGAGCCGTATTACTACTCCTATATTATTACCCACAAAGACAGTGAGTGGGAAGATCTAGATGATCTTCTTGAAGATCGGTCGGAGGTGGATTTTGCTTTTGCAAGTATTTCATCCACATCTGGTCATTTAATTCCTGGTTTAGAATTGCGGAATCGTGGTGTTTATGAAAGTGAGAACGAGCATGAATTCAACCAGCTTCAATTTACAGGCTCCCATGATTTGGTTACAACCCTTGTACAGGATCAAACGGTGGATGCAGGAGCAGTAGATAGTGCGATTTTAGAAGCGTTAATGAAGGAAGATGAGCAAAATGGTGGCACACTTCGTGACGACATCAAAGTTCTCTGGCAATCGGAGCAGCTTTATCAATATCCATGGGTCGTACCAGCCCAAACAGATGATGAATTAATTGCTCAAATTCAAGAAGCGTTTTTAAGCATTGATGATGAAGAGATTTTTCAGGTGTTTGGTGGCGCATCTGGCTTTGTTGTAGCAGACGATAGTCAATACGCGGATGTTCTTGAAGCAGCTCGTGAGTTTGACATGTTAACCCTTGAATAATCGTAGGAGTCGATTTTGAATGGTATGGTTCCGAAAGCGCTATTTGATTTATCTCGCTTTTATTGTCATTGCTCTTTGGTGGAGCATGGATGTAACAGGCTTTGAACTAAGGAAATTCAGTCAAATTTCAAATATTTTCGATATGGTCCAAAACCGTTTCTTTCCGATTGAATGGTCCTTGCTGCCATTGATGGCAAGAGAGAGCCTTGTGACCTTGGCGATGGCGTTTTTAGGAACCTTTCTAGCCCTCCTTGTAGCCTTGCCACTTAGCTTTTTAGCAGCTGGGAACACGAGTGGGGGCCGCGTCGTTTATGGCCTCACTCGTTCCGTCCTTAGTGGCTTGCGTTCAATCCCGGAAATTGTCTTTGGTCTGATCTTTGTCGCAGCATTTGGCTTAGGCCCGTTTGCCGCCGTGATTGCGATCATTCTTCATAATATCGGGGTTCTTGGCAAGCTAATATCGGAGCTCATTGAGGCAGCAGATGAAGGGCCTCAGGAGGCGATGAAATCAGTGGGTGCCACAAGGTGGGTGGCTCATTTCTTTTCAATTTTGCCGCAAATTTGGCCGAATGTTCTTTCGCAATATTTTTATCGCTTTGAAGTAGCGATCCGGACATCGTTAATTTTAGGTTTTATAGGTGGTGGCGGAATCGGGCAGCAGCTGTTTAATCATTTTCAAAGCTTTTATTATACAGCCGTGGCCCTGGATATTATCTGCATCATGGTGCTTGTTATTTTCGTCGATTTTATCGGTGGACGTATTCGAGCACGGGTCATATAGGTGGTTTGCATGCTATCAATTGAAAATTTAACCGTACGGTATCCGAAGGCAAAGGAAGACGCCTTAAAAAAAATAAATCTCCAAGTGAAAGAAGGAGAGTTTGTTTGCATTCTTGGAAAAAGCGGTGCTGGAAAATCGACATTTATCCGCTCGATTAACCAATTACAGCGTCCTACATCTGGTTCAGTTCGTTGGAATCACCTTGAAATCACACGCTTAAAAGAAGCAGAGATGCGCAAGGTACGAACGGATATGGTCATGATTTTTCAGCATTTCAATCTGATTCCACGAATGACGGTTTTACAAAATACGTTAACAGGTGCATTTGGAAGTAGACCGGCATGGAAAAACCTTTTAGGACTTTTTACTGCTGAAGAAAAGCAGCTGGCTTATGATGCACTGAGTGAGGTCGATCTGACTGCACATGCTCATAAACGGGTTGAAGCGTTAAGTGGTGGACAAAAGCAGCGCGTTGGCATCGCCCGCGCACTTCTACAAAAGCCAAAGCTTTTGCTTGGTGATGAGCCAGTGGCAAGCTTGGATCCGAATACTTCGAAACGCATTTTTGAACTGCTTCGAAAAATCCATGAAGAGCGGCAACTGACGACGCTTATTAATGTTCATGACGTGAGCTTAGCCAAAGCGTATGCAACAAGAATCATCGGTTTCCGTAATGGAATGCTTATATTTGATGACAAGCCTTCAGCGTTAACTGATGACGTGTTTACAAAAATTTATGAATAAAACGAGTAAAAGGGTCGCCTCTCTCAGATTACCTTTGTAGCGATTCAATTTTGCTACTTTCTGTTGTCAAGAGAGCTGGCCTTCTTTTTAGTGAATATTTTTTGCATAAAAACGGCTGAAATGTTTTGCAATAAGGTTTGAAAACAACAAAGGGTCAGGCTCCATTAGAGGAAGTCTGACCCTTTGCTCGCTCTTCATTTACTATCGTACGTAAATGGCTTTCTCTCGTTTTTCAACAACTTGTCCGATTGCTCGGGCAAAGCCGCCTATTTTTTCCATCGCTTGTACGTAAGCTTCTGCATCCTTTGCTGGTAGACTTATAAGAAGACCACCAGATGTGATGGCATCACAAAGAATGCTCTGCTCAACCTCAGTAACGCTATCAGCATACTCTACAAGGTCCGTCAACCAGCGTTCATTGGACTTCGATCCACCTGGGATGATGCCTTTTTCAGCAAGCTTTTTTGTTCCGTCAAGCATTGGTACCTTTAGAACATCCAGTTCAAAGCTGACATCGCTTCCTTTTGCCATTTCAAAGCTATGACCGAGTAAGCCAAAGCCAGTAATATCTGTAACAGCATGTGGCTTAAAGTCAGCAAGAACCTCGGCTGCTGTTTTGTTTAAAAGCGCCATCGTTTCTGTGACAGCTTTTTCTTGCTCAGGTGTTACCGCTTCTCGTTTAATGCCAGTCGTTAAAATTCCAGCACCAATCGGCTTCGTCAGTACCAGCACATCTCCAGGAATAGCCCCAACATTTTTATAAATATTGTCAGGATGCGCAAGTCCTGTAACAGCTAAACCAAACTTCGGTTCTTGATCATCGATGGAATGACCACCAACAATAATGGCACCCGCTTCTTTTACCTTATCTGCTGCCCCGCGCAAAATGTCAGCAAGCATCTCAGGAGGGAGCTTTTTAATTGGGAAGCCGACGATGTTTAAAACCGTAGTGGGCTTTCCGCCCATCGCATATACGTCACTTAACGCGTTTGCTGCGGCGATTTGACCGAACATATAAGGATCATCAACGACAGGAGTAAAATAGTCAACGGTTTGAATCAGGGCAAGGTCGTCAGTTAATCGATAGGCACCTGCATCATCGGACGTTTCAAGACCGACAAGTAAATTCGGATCATGGGTTTGCTTTGGTAAATGACGCAAAACTTGCGTCAGGTCCTCTGGACCAATTTTGCAGCCTCAACCAGCTTTAGTGGAAAAGGATGTCAAACGAATCTTTTCACGTTTGTCCACAACGGACACCTCCTACGATTTGAAAGAGGCTGGGACAAAAGAGTCTTTATTGGAGAAATCCGAACGTCATGATCGTTGCTGCATAGCCTTCGCTTCGGACATATCCTTCGCTTTCCGCGGCGGCTGGTGAGCCCCCTCGTGCTTTTCGCACTGTGGGGTCTCACCCTTGCCTTTAATCCCGCAGGAGTCTACGTCTATTTCCTCCGCTAAGGTTGTGCATCGTTCGCATTTTCAATCATACACGTTCGTTATGTCCCAGCCTCTTGATGAAAGAGATTTTTTGCATGTTCTCAAATCTTATCCTACAATAGAGATGAAAAAACTGTAAAGGAGTTTGATTCGAAATGGGTTACAAAGTATCAGTTGAATTTTGTATGCAGTGAAACTTCGCCCCAAAAGCCGTGAGTTTCACGGATGATTTGTTGGATCATTTTCGCGGAAATGTTACTGAGGTGCAGCTTATTACAAGTAAAGGTGGCGCGTTTGAGGTTACTGTGAACGGAGAGAAAATTTATTCTAAGCTGGAAACAGGCGAATTTCCTGATCATAAAACACTGATCGAGCAAATTGAAAAGATGGACTCTTAATCGAAAAAGCATCCTTTCTTGGTGCTTTTTCTCTGATGAAGCATGAAGGGAATGTTGTTAATCATGAAAGAAATGTTGCGTCAGCTACCACCAATCCACGAACTTCAAAAGGATGAACGGTTTACAACATTGCTAGAGAATCAACAAGTAGAGAAAGATAAGCTGACTGAATGGGTGCAAGAGGCTGTTTCAGAGCTTCGTCATAAAGTATTAAATGATGAGTGGACAGGGGAGCCAGCTCATATTTCCGACTTTATTTTTAAAGGCGTAACCAAACGTTTTCACAAGCATACAAGCTTTATGTTACGACGTGTTATCAACGGTACAGGAACGATCTTACATACAAATTTAGGACGAGCTAGGCTGAGTGAAGAGGCGCTCAATCAAGTGATGATGACAGCAGCAAACTATTCAAACCTTGAATACTCGATTCAGGAAGGGAAGCGGGGCTCCCGTCATGATCTCATTGAGGAGTTGGTTAAGGAAGTAACAGGTGCTGAAGCAGCAATGGTGGTCAACAATAATGCTGCAGCGGTTTATTTTGTCTTGAGCGCTTTTGCCAAAGGAAAAGAAGTAATCGTCTCAAGAGGACAGCTCGTTGAGATTGGTGGCTCCTTTCGGGTATCTTCCATTATGGAAGAAAGCGGAGCAAAGCTTGTGGAAGTAGGGACCACGAATAAAACCCATCTGTTTGATTATGCAAATGCGATCACCGAGAATACAGCGATGATGATGAAAGTACATACGAGTAATTTTCGTACAATTGGTTTTACAAGCACGGTTTCAACACCGGATATGGTAACGTTAGCGAAGGAGAATGGTATTCTTTCTTATGAAGACCTTGGGAGTGGGGCACTCTATGATTTACATAAGCATGGCATCGGCAATGAACCAACAGTCAAGGAAACGTTAGAAAGTGGCATCGATCTTGTGACGTTCAGTGGTGATAAGCTTTTAGGAGGACCTCAAGCAGGGATAATAGCGGGAAAAAAAATATACATTGACCGATTGAAAAAACATCAGCTTGCAAGGGTATTACGTGTAGATAAAATGACGCTAGCCGCCTTAGAAGCGACACTGAAAGCCTATTCCAATCAGGAACAGGCTGCAAAACAATTGCCGACACTACGAGCAATTCTCGCCTCCTCTGCGGAGATTAAGGAGCGAGCTCTACAGTTTGCCAAAAGACTGCCCGATGACTGGATCGTGTCAATTGTTCCAGATACATCGAAAGTCGGCGGTGGTACGATGCCTGAAGTTGAAATTGATACCTTTCTTTTAATGCTTGAGCATCGAGAGTTAAAAGCTCAATCGCTGGCAGAGAAGCTAAGGTTAGGCGATATCGCTGTCGTAACGAGGCTCAAAGAGGATAAGGTTGCTCTTGATTTTCGGACGATTGATGCTTCTGAAGAGGATGACTTATATGATTGTATCCAAAAAATTGAACTAAAAGAGTTGGGAGAGATCGAATGAAAGCGAAAAAAGCGAGCGAGTCGAAAACGGTTTTAACTGACATTGTTCTTCCACCAGATACGAATTATCATGGTACGATATTTGGTGGCAATGTGATGGCCTATATTGACAAAGTGGCAAGCATTGCAGCGATGCGACACTGTCGTTGTCAAGTCGTGACCGCATCAAGTGATAGCCTTGATTTTATTTCTCCTATTCGTACTGGGGAAGCGATTTGCTTAGAAGGCTACGTAACCTATACAAGAAAAACATCAATGGAAGTGTTCGTGAAAGTGGAGGCTGAAAATTTACTTACTGGGGAACGGCGGGTGACGGCCTCTGCCTACCTTACATTTGTTGCCCTTGATCAAGAAGGAAATCCAACCGAAATTCCAATGGTTATTTTAGAATCAGCAGAAGAGAAATGGCATAACCAAGGTGCTGAAGAACGGTATCAAATTCGTCAAAAGCGCCGTCAACTGAGAAGAGAAAATCAATTTTAAAAAGTCGTGGCAGCCCACGACTTTTAAATATGAGAGTTTCGATGATGTATAGATAGCTCCAATGTTTGTGCGCGGCTGACCAAGGCGCTTGTTCTTTTTCTGTGGAGAAGGGGACGGAGCTTCCGTTCAAGTTGATGAAACAATGAAGCCCTTCCGCTCACCGCTACTTGACGGACTCGCTTCCATCGAAGTAGGAAGAGCGAGCCGGTCATGGAAGCTTCTGGTGAGTAAGCGTTTCAAACGTTTGATTATCCTTCTCCGTTTGTGTTGCTAACATGGTTTGCCTTTTTTACTTTCTTTGAACCGTCAAGAGGTTCAGGCTGTCCAGGATTGTGCCCTTTAGGTGCGTTTTTGCGCTGATCTTTGAACGTGTTTCGTTCGGTCATTCTTCATCACTCCTCTGGTTAGTTTGACCCGATCCTAATCACCTATACGTATAATTTCTCAGATAATAACAAATCGTAAAAGTGAGAAGACAAGAGGAGGAATGATTGTGCCCTATCATAAAAATAAGCAGCAAGCCTTTCAAGCTGTGCAACAGGCGTTAGCCCAAGCAGTTCAAGCAACAGGAAATATTCAAAGCCATACGGCAGATGAAGGGGTTCATAGAAAGCGTGCCAAGCAAGAAATTGAGGAAGCTGAGCGACAAATCGAGAAAGCGTTAACCGTTGCCAGTGAGCATCAGCACGAACAACTAACGTTATATCAACAACAGCTTGAAGAACTTAAACAACGCATAGAGTAGGTAAATCAGGATCGAGGCGACATTCTAAAATGAATGAGCCTCGATGCTTTTATTTATTGACGTTTTTTTGTTTTTTTATTGTTCTGACGCTGTTCCTCGCTTAACGGTTCGTTCGCGATTTCCTGGTTGAATGGGGACGTATACCCAGAATCCTTTCCTTGGTTGCTTGCTGCATTCATGCCAGGAATCATATGATTTGACTTCTTTTTTGTCATGTTCATCACCTTCAAGCTTTAGTTTACGCGCCGATGAGTAGATCATACGAACCCTGTTTCTAGATTGGATTTCTGTCTAAAAATTTTAAAAATCCATTTATTCTTTTTTAAAGTTTTGCTATTCTAGAGAAGGAAATGAGGATAAGTAAGATATAAAGCGCTTTCTTTTTGCATACTTTCCTTAATTCTAATGTCGGGATTTAGACAATTTTGACAGTTTGAGGTATGATAGATTTGAGAAGGAGGGAATACATATGACAAAGAAAAATGATGTGTTTAACGCCCGTTCAGCATTTAATGTTGACGGAAAGACGTATCACTACTATGCACTTCAAGCACTTGAAGATGCAGGTGTAGGAAACGTCTCGAATCTTCCATATTCAGTAAAGGTTCTTTTGGAATCTGTTCTTCGTCAGTATGACGGCTATGTCATTAAGAAAGAGCATGTAGAAAATTTAGCAAAATGGGGAACGAGTGAGCTTCAGGATATTGATGTGCCCTTCAAACCTTCCCGTGTTATTCTTCAAGATTTTACAGGGGTTCCTGCAGTTGTTGACTTGGCGTCTTTACGTAAGGCAATGGCTGATATGGGTGGAACACCTGACCAAATCAATCCTGAAATCCCAGTAGATCTTGTCATCGACCACTCCGTTCAAGTTGACAAATTCGGTACAAACGATGCATTAGAATTTAACATGAACCTTGAATTTCAACGGAACGAAGAGCGCTACAAGTTTTTAAACTGGGCGAAAAAAGCCTTTGATAACTATCGTGCCGTTCCTCCAGCAACAGGGATTGTTCACCAAGTAAACTTAGAGTATTTAGCAAATGTTGTTCATGCGGTTGAAGAGGATGGCGAAACGATTGCATTCCCTGATACCCTTGTTGGTACAGACTCTCATACAACGATGATCAATGGAATCGGCGTGCTTGGATGGGGTGTTGGTGGAATTGAAGCAGAGGCAGGAATGCTAGGACAGCCTTCATATTTTCCAGTTCCTGAAGTAATCGGTGTGAAATTCACAGGAACATTGCCAAGTGGAACAACAGCGACAGACGTTGCATTAAAAGTAACACAAGTGCTTCGTGAAAAGAAAGTTGTTGGGAAATTTGTTGAGTTTTTCGGTCCAGGACTAGCCGCTATGCCACTTGCTGACCGTGCTACGATTTCCAACATGGCACCTGAATACGGGGCAACTTGCGGATTCTTCCCAGTAGATAATGAATCGTTGAACTACTTGCGCTTAACAGGACGTTCTGAAGAGCAAATCAAGCTTGTTGAAAAATATAGCAAAGCGAACGGTTTGTTCTATGTCCCAGGCGAAACACCAGACCCTGTCTATACAGACGTGGTTGAAATTGATCTGTCTAAAATTGAAGCAAACTTATCTGGTCCAAAGCGTCCACAAGATCTTGTTCCACTTTCTAAAATGCAAGAGGAATTCCGCAAAGCTGTTGTGGCACCTGCTGGTACACAAGGTCTCGGCTTGAGTGAGGATGAGTTTAATAAAGAAGTAAGCATTAGCTTCAAGGATGGCCGCAATACAACGATGAAAACGGGTTCAATTGCAATTGCTGCAATTACGAGCTGTACAAATACATCGAATCCTTATGTATTAGTTGGGGCAGGGCTTGTTGCTAAGAAAGCCGTTGAACGAGGTCTTGAGGTACCAGAGTATGTAAAAACATCTCTTGCACCAGGATCAAAAGTTGTTACTGGCTACCTTCGTGATTCTGGTTTGCTGCCATACCTTGATCAACTTGGCTTTAATATTGTCGGGTATGGCTGTACAACATGTATTGGTAACTCAGGTCCGCTTGAAGATGAAATTGAAGCGGCCATTGCTGCGAATGACTTAACGGTTACCTCTGTTCTTTCTGGTAATCGAAACTTTGAAGGTCGTATCCACCCACTAGTAAAAGCAAATTATTTAGCATCACCACCACTAGTCGTTGCTTATGCACTTGCTGGTACGGTAGATATTGACTTGCAAAAGGATTCTCTTGGAAAAGATAAGGATGGTAACGATGTCTTCTTTAAAGACATTTGGCCATCAGCTGAAGAGATCAGTAAAGTGGTTCAAGAGACCGTTACTCCAGAATTGTTCCGCAGAGAGTATGAAGAAGTATTTAACAGCAATGAACGCTGGAACGAAATCGAAACAACGGACGATGCCCTTTACAAATGGGATGAAGATTCCACATACATTGCGAATCCGCCGTTCTTCGAGAATCTCTCTCCAGATCCAGAGGACATTAAGCCTTTAACAAATCTTCGTGTGATCGGTAAGTTTGGTGATACGGTTACAACTGACCACATTTCTCCAGCTGGTGCGATTGGAAAAGATACACCTGCAGGAAAGTACTTGATTTCTAAAGGCGTACAACCGAAAGACTTTAACTCCTACGGCTCTCGTCGTGGTAACCACGAAGTTATGATGCGTGGAACGTTTGCGAACATTCGTATTCGTAACCAAATCGCACCTGGAACTGAAGGTGGTTATACGACATACTGGCCAACTGGTGAAGTAATGAGCATCTATGATGCAGCAATGAAGTACAAGGAAGAGGGAACGGGTCTAGTGATTCTTGCTGGTAAGGATTACGGAATGGGTTCATCGCGAGACTGGGCTGCGAAGGGAACAAACCTTCTTGGTATTAAGACTGTCATTGCAGAAAGCTATGAGCGTATTCACCGTAGTAATCTTGTTCTTATGGGTGTCCTTCCACTTCAATTTAAAGAAGGAGACAGTGCTGAATCTCTTGGCTTAACAGGAAACGAATTTTTTGAAGTACAAGTAACCAATGATATTAAGCCTCGTGAAACAGCAAAAGTTGTTGCAACGGATGAAGCAGGAAACAAGAAAGAATTTGAGGTTCTTGTTCGCTTTGATAGTGAGGTTGAACTTGACTACTATCGTCATGGTGGTATTTTACAAATGGTTCTCCGTAACAAATTTGCACAAATCAAAGGGTAAGCAACGCACAATAATCCAGCCTTTTCGGCTGGATTATTTTTATGGACAAAATAATAATTTCACGTACTGTATTTTATTCATATTTATAATAAACATGTGCAAACTAAGTCGAATAAAAAAATAAAGGGGTGATTCTCATCGGTCGTCAAAAAAAAGGAAATGCCAATGCCCAACGGAACAATAATGCAAAGCAACAAGGGAAGAACAATCATGCTGACACAGAATTTGCTTCATATGCTGAAATGGAAGCAGATAAGATGAATAAAAACAAGCCATAGGAGGAAATGATGACAGTACAGACACAGCTTCAGCAAGCGATCTCATCGGCACAAAGTGTGCAAGCAAGCTTAACTCAATTTTCATTAGAAACGGAAAACCAACAAGCTAAAGCGATGTTTGAGCAATTAGCAGAACAACAAAAAAACATTGTTACATTACTAGAAGGTCGTTATCAGCAAGTGCTACAGGAAGAGCCTCAGTTTAATCAAAGTCAGTAGTTGCGCCTAACAAGGACAAACAAATAGAAGGTGACGCTCATAGCGCACCTTCTATTAGGCTTTTGGAGGTGATGTAACATGTTTGAATTTTGGACAGGGTCCCATGCGTTATCTATCAACGCATTCTTGATTCGGGCCTTGATTGTCTATATTTATATTTTTATCATGGTGAAAGTTCTCGGGCAACGCACAATGAAGTCGATCGATGCCCTTGATTTTATTTTTGGTGTTGTAATTGGAGATATCCTTGGAGAGCCTTTAACGGACGGAGAACTCCCTCTAGCTGGACCAATCGCAGCAGCTGCACTTATATCTTTCCTACATCTCACTTTATCAATGATCGCCTTAAAAACACCACGGTTTCGTCGAATTATTGAAGATGAACCAATTATTCTTATGCAGCATGGAAAAATTTTGCATAAGCAATTACGTAAAGCGAAAATTACCATTGATACGTTTTTAATGGATCTTCGTCAAGCAGGGGCGAGTGATTTAAGCGAAATTGATTTTGCTGTGATGGAAATGAATGGAACGATTAGTGTGATTAAAAAAACAAAATATGATTCATTAACGCCAAATGATATGGGGAAGAACCCTCCATCTAAAGGTTATCCTACCGTTTTGATTGAAGATGGACATATCATTCAGGCCAATGTGGATAAAGTAGGAACGCTTATGTGGCTTAGAGAACAAGTTCATAAATACGGGTATGCCAATCATAAGGAAGTGTTTTTAATGACCATTGATGAAGCTGGAAGTATCTATATTAGTCCGAAAATAGACAATTAATGTATAAAGAAATGCATCTTATCGCATACTGGAAATCATAACAATTAAATTGAAGAGGAGTGATTTTTGATGCGAAGAGTCAGAAAATTATCATTTGCAGAATTAGTAAATGAAAATAAAGAACGGTTGTTGAATGACAAAGAAGCCCTTGAGCGATTAGAGGATCGTTGGGAAGCTCGTCATGTTGCGAAAAAATAGTGGAAGCACCTGATACGTATTTCTCGGAAGAAGTTCGGTAAAGCTAAAAATGAGGAGGAGATACTAATGGCAAAATCAAAGCATGCCTTTGACCAATATCGACCAAATCATTTAGGGACACAACCGCGTGCATCGGATTCAAATAAAGGAAAAAAGATGAATACAAAGGGTAATGAGCAGCCAGATTATGTTCCACCAAAAGGCTGAATTGCTTTATCTTTCAGTGTTGAGACTAACCATTCGTTAGTCTCGTTTTTTGTGAAGAAATTTTTTGTCTATTTTTAGCTAACAAATTTTCTTGTTTTCATTGGTAAAACAAGAAATAATGGGAAGGACAAAGCTAAATGTTCAATAGGGGTGTGAAGTATGATAACACGAACAGGTAAAGTAGCGGCTCTTGTCCTATTTAACATCTATATCATAGCCGTTCTCTATGTAACCCTTTTTGCATGGAACTATGGTGCATCACTCGGGCCTGAAGGACCTGGGGGAAGAAACTATAACCTCATTCCATTTCGCAGCATTTACCGCATCGCTGTATTTAGCCCAAGCTGGTGGAATCCTGTCCGATTGCTCATTGGAGATATTGTTCTCTTTATTCCTTTTGGTATACTGTTACCTCTTGTACAAAGAAGAGTGAACACCCTTTTAAAAATTACGGGGTACGGTTTTATATTTACAGTGGTTATTGAAACGTCTCAATTTGTATTCACTCATCGAGTTGCAAATGTGGATGATGTAATCCTAAACACATTTGGTGCGTTTACTGGTGGATTGATGTATTTAATTGGAAAGAAGCTTACAAGTCGAATATACTACATACCGAACGATTCCATAAATAAGAAGCTCCCTTTTGATTAAGGGAGCTTTGTGTTTTGAGCTGGTTGACGGCCCCACAATCGATAGCCGAACCAAACGACCAATAGAAATGAACCGTAAAAGAGGGCGATCCAGAATAATTGTTGTGGATTTTGCACGATTGAATTTCCAACAACAGCGAACAAAATCATCGATGGCATTTTTCCAAGAGACGAAGCGATGGTGTAATTTAAAAAGGAAACGCGGCTTAATGCGGAATAAATATTTACAACAATCGACGGGATGAACGGGATCAGCCGTGTTAGGAAAATGGTGATAAAGGCATTTCGTTCAAATAATTCGGTTACGCGTGATAGCGCTTTGTAACGATGAATGACTTTTAGTCCCCAATCCTGATAGCCGTAACGGACAAACGCAAACATAAGGATAGAGGCAAGAGAAGAGCCGGTCCATGTGACGATGCTACCAAGGGTTGGACCAAAAACCGCTCCAAGCACACCACCAATAATTGGGTATGGAATAATCGGAAAAAGCGCAAGCAATGTAGCAACAAGAGCAGTAGCGATAACATACTGATTACCGCCTTCCTGAATCCATGTCAATAATGATTCACCATATAAATAAATAAGGAAGGCAATCAGAATATAACTTAATAAAACGATTAATTTTTTTGCCATGGTTCAACACCTTTTTTTAACAATCATCTTCTTCTCTATTCTCGCATAAATTTTCAAAAGGTAAAGGAACGTGTTTTAAATAAATCGTGAACGTTTTCCGTTTTAAATCTAAAAAGAAAGGAGTACTCGTTCATGCAAATTCATGTAGTTCAAAGAAATGAGACGCTGTCAAGTATTGCGAATGCTTACAATGTCTCAGTTAATCGTCTAATTACGAGTAACGAAATTCCTAATCCAGATAATCTCGTTGTCGGACAAACGATCGTTATTCCAATTGTCGGTCGCTATTATTTTGTTCAGCCAGGGGATAATTTGTCTTCAATTGCTCGACGGTTTGGCATTTCAGTACAAGAGCTCGCCTCTGTCAACCGATTAAGTGTGAACCAAGCTCTTACAGTAGGAATGAGGCTTTATATTCCTCCGCGTGAGAAAAAGGAAATTGACGTCAATGGTTATATTGAACCAAAGCCGCCGCTTGAGACTGAACCTAGAATCATTTCGAGAATTGGACCGTGGCTCACGTACCTATCTGTCTTTAGCTATCGGATAACAGGAGAAGGCGGTCTCATTCCTGTGCCCGATCAGCGGTCGATTCAAGCAGCCTACCTTTTTAATATTGCACCATTCATGGTCATTACAAATATCAAGGAAGATGCGTTTGATGCAGAATTAGGGGAAGCGATTCTGCGAAGTACATCTCTTCAGGAAACGCTGCTTAACAATGTTGTTCAAACAATGAAAGACGAGGGCTATCTTGGCTTATGTGTGGACTTTGAGCATCTACGTCCAGCAGACAGGGAATCCTACAATCAATTTTTGCGTCGCACGAAAGAAAGAATGAGAAAAGAAGGCTTTACTTTATCAACAGCTTTGGCGCCTAAAGTCAGTGGCGAGCAAGCAGGTGCATGGTATGAGGCCCATGATTATCCTGCACATGGAGAAATTGCAGATTTTTCTGTATTAATGACGTATGAGTGGGGCTGGAGCGGCGGTCCTCCAATGGCAGTTGCCCCATTAAACGAAGTTAGGCGTGTGATTGAATATGCAGTTTCAGTGATGCCTAGGGATAAAATTATGATGGGCATTCCTTTATATGGATACGATTGGACATTGCCTTATGAACCAGGCGGAGAATTTGCTCGCGCAATCAGTCCACAACAGGCGATTCTTATTGCAGCTCGCTATCGTGTTGACATTCAATACAATGAAGAGGCTCAGTCCCCATATTTTCGTTATCGTGATGATGAGGGCAAGGACCACGAAGTTTGGTTTGAAGACGCCCGTAGCATCCAAGCAAAATTCAACCTTGTGAAAGAAATGAACCTTCGAGGCGTAAGTTATTGGGTTCTTAGGATCGAGTTTCCACAAAATTGGTTGCTGATTCAAGATAACTTTATCGTTCGAAAGCGAGTCACTAGAAAAAATAGTGAATAAAAAGGATCTCTCGTCAAGAGAGGTCTTTTTTTAATGAGCCGTACAAATGTGTTTCTCGTAGCGACCGAAATGATAAAAACGTTGTGTTGACAACTTAAAGAGCTTGATGTCAATTCATTCGTTTAGCTGTCATTCATGAAAGTTTCAGAAGAAGGCGTGAAGAATATTTCGCTAATCGAAAAAAATGATACAATAGAGTCAAAAAAAGTGGGGAAAAAAACGTGGAGAAGAAACGACTTTTGCTAATTTATGGAATGCTTGCACTTGCAACGGGGACGTGGGGGAGCGGCTTTATCGCGGGAAAAATTGCTGTCGAAAGCTTTGAACCGACGACCATCGCTTTTTTAAGATTTTTAGGTGCTTCGATTCTTTTATTTCCATTAATGTGGCTCTTTGAAAAAAATCGACCCAAACCAACGCTTAAAGATTGGGGGATGTTTGCGCTTCTTGGTTTAACTGGGATTGCAGTTTATAATGTTTGCTTTTTTTTAGCTAGCAAGCATGCGCCAGTCATTAAAAGTTCCCTGTTTATCGCGTCAAATCCTGTTCTTATTATTCTGTTGTCTGGCTTGTTCTTAAAAGAAACGATCATGCGGAAGCATATCATGGGGATGATTTTGGCCCTAACAGGAGTGATGATGATTGTAACAAATGGTCATTTTGCTGCTTTGTTTCGTTTTGGTTTTGAACCGATTGATTTTGTCTTACTCCTAGCTGTCATTACATGGGCTCTTTATAGTGTCCTTGGAAGAGTGGTTTTGCAAAAATATAGCTCTATTGTATCTACAACCTATGCTGTTGGCTTTGGGACGCTCTTTTTGCTGCCTTTTTCTTTATATGAAACTTCATGGCAAGATGTAGTGGAGAGTTCAGCTTCTGCATGGCTTGCCATTGCTCATCTGAGTGTTTTTGTTACAGTCATTAGTTTTATTATGTACTACTATGGCATCCAACAAATCGGTGCGGCAAGAGCATCGATTTTTATTAATGTGATGCCAGTTTCTGCCGTCTTGATGGCAACCCTCATTCTCGGTGAGGCTTTTACAATTGCCCATTTTATCGGTGCTTGCTTTGTTTTAACAGGTGTTTATGTAAGTACCTATACTCGTAAACATCGCCCTTCAATCGAATCAATGTAAAATGAAGCCTCTCCGTGTTAAAATAAGGGCGGAAATAGAAAGTAGGTAGAAGCAAATGACACAATCAACAACGTCTTTTCACCGTTTTGAGAAAGAAATTGAACAGTTTGAAAAAGAGCCTGCAACGTTTTCAGAAGCGAAAGGCATGCAGATGCTCTCATTCATCCAAGAGCATCCAGAGGCGTTTCAACTACAGGTAAAAGCGAAGCTGCTTGCTCTGTTAGTACAGGCTCGTAAAAATAGAAAAGGAGAGCTGGATGAGATAAGCCGAGGCTGGCTGGAAGAGGCGATCACCCTAGATCCAGACCATTTAATTTTACTTTCCCTTTCCTTTAAAACCTCAGTCGAAGAGCTACAAGGGCTGCCTCTACCAAACAGCTTTCCAGCGATAAGAGAGACGGATCACGGAGCAGCTAAGAAAAAAACGGCTCAGCGGTATCAGGAGATTGCTGAACAGTATTTTCAAGGAGAAAGAACGATCCATGAAGCACTTCAGCGTGCAAAAAGAGCTGCAGAAAAATTGGAGGATAACCGAAAACTAGAAGCGGTTCATGCCCTTTTTCAAACATTTCAGGAGTTTCACGATCCACTTTTACAAATTACCGAGGCAACAAAAGAGTATGCAAACTCTTTAACAGGTATTTATTATTCGGCGAGCCAATTTGAAAATCTTCGAGACGCCATTGAACAAATTGAAAAACTCAAACAAAGATGGCAAACTCAAGTAATAAGTGTAACAGAAAGCGAAAGGCGAGAAGCTTCCCCATTGACTGAGCTTCATGAAATGATCGGACTTCAAGAAGTGAAACATCGTGTTAAGCAGCACTATCAGTTTTTAAAATATCAATCACTTCGTAAAGAGCAAGGGTTTCAATTTCACGATGAGCCAAGTCTTCATATGATTTTAACGGGAAATCCAGGTACGGGGAAAACAAGGCTTGCACGGCTGTTTGCAAAAATTTATTATGAGATCGGACTGTTGGAGCGGGATGAGGTGCTTGAAGTAGACCGCTCCCAGCTTGTTGGCGGTTTTGTTGGTCAGTCAGAAGAAAACACACGGGCAATCATCGAAAAAGCGGCAGGCGGCGTGTTGTTCATCGATGAAGCATATAGCCTAAAGCGTGAAGGGAGCACAGGAAATGACTATGGGCAAGCGGTGATTGACACATTGGTGGCAGCAATGACCAGCGGAACCTATGCAGGAACATTTGTTGTGATCATGGCAGGCTACCCTGATGAAATGCGACAATTTTTACGAGCAAATCCAGGGCTTAGAAGTCGTTTTCCTGAACAAAACCACATTCACTTACCTGATTATAGCGTGCAGGAGCTAATAGAAATCGGAGAACAATTTGCACTGAACAATGATTTTGTGATTACCCCATCTGGACGGCAAGCGCTGCAAAAACAAATCGAACAGGCACAAGTAGATGAAACATTCGGGAATGCTCGTTCCGTCCAAAATATTGTTCTTCATGCCATTTTTCAAAAAGGGGTTCGCGTAAACCTTGAGAATATAAAGATGGAGGATTTTTCCGTTTTAGATAAGTCTGATTTTGAGCAAGATGATTCTTCAGCAAAAGAGAGAAAAGCGTTGAAGGATTTGAATGATCTCGTGGGCTTACAAAGTATTAAGCAAGAAATTAGGCAATTAACGTCTTTTGTTCACATCCAGCAGTTAAGGAGAGAGCGAGGTTTAGTGACCGTCCCTATTCAGCTCCATTCAATTTTTATTGGGCAGCCAGGGACAGGGAAAACCACAGTGGCTCAATTGTTTGCTGCTACTCTTAAAGAGATTGGTTTATTAAAAAGAGGCCATGTTGTCGTTGTGAGCCGCGCTGATTTAGTGGCTGGCTATATAGGGCAAACTGCGATAAAGACAAAGGAAAAGGTGCGTGACGCTTTAGGTGGCGTTTTGTTTATTGATGAAGCGTATGCTTTATATAAAGGTGAACAGGACTTCGGCAAGGAAGCATTAGATACACTTGTTGATGAAATGACGAAGCATAAAGAAAACCTCATTGTGATTATGGCAGGCTATCCGAATGAAATGAACCAGTTATTAGAGAGCAACCCTGGCCTTCGCTCCCGTTTTAAGAACACCTTAATTTTTCCAGATTTCTCAAAAGCAGAGCTTATCGAAATTATGCAAAAACACGCATTAAATTATGGATATCAATTCAATCAGGAAGCTATCATGAAAATTGATAAACACCTGTCCAACAATGGACATACTGGAAATGCACGTTTTGCTGTTGATTTAGTTGAACGAGCAATAAAAAAGCAAGCATTACGTTTAACAGAAAGGCAACAGGCGATGAATGAGCATGACTTACGAATGCTTCATGCGTCCGATCTTGATTTTTTATAGCTGAGCTAGGAGGAAAAATTTGTGCAAATAACGAAAACGACGATTGAAGTGCGCTATGCAGAAACAGACCAAATGGGGGTTGTGCATCATTCTAATTATTTCGTTTGGTTCGAACTTGGACGCTCTCATTTCATCCGCGACCTTGGTTTTCAATATCATGAGATGGAAAAAGAAGGTGTTTTATCCCCGGTTACAGACATTCAAGCTTCTTATAAGCATCCAGCGAGATATGGTGAAACACTAACAGTAAAGACATGGGTCAAGGACTATGATGGCCTTCGTGTTGTTTACGGGTATGAAGTAATAAATGAGGAGGGGATGCTTTGTGTCATTGGTTCCAGCACCCATGTCTGTGTAAAAAAAGACAGCTTTCGACCAATCTCGATTCGGACGCATTTTCCAGCATGGCATGAGGCCTATGAAAAAATAAAAAGTACCATCAAGTAATTTAATTCGTACTGTATGTATAAACAATGGCTCTTTACTCATACTAGGAATCGATGATTAATTGAATGGAGGAAAGAAGCCATGGCAAAGCCAGACGATCGTTCAAATAACGTGGAACGTCTTGCAAAAATGCGCGAGAATACGAAAGAAAACATTGAGGCAGCTGAAGAAACTCTTGGCAATGACAGTCTAAAGCGATCCGAGAAACAGGCAATTAAAGAAAAAAATGAGCGCCGCAAGCAAAGCATTGCTTCTTTTGAAGCTGAGATGGCCGATGAAATGGCAGCTAGAAAAAAGAACGTTAAAGGAGAGTAGGGCCTTGACCTTACTCTTTTTTTTGGTAGAAAAGGGGTAGAGCTTGCATATAGCCTTGATCACCATGCAGCCTTTTGTCATAAAAGCGGCACGAAAACGAATCTAATAAAAAGGTTTAAGATGTATTTGTAAAAACGGTGGCTCGTATTCCATTTTATATTTAGCCGAATTTTTTTAGTTAAAAAGAGAGGATTTTTTGTTAAAATGATGGAATAAGGGTAAAAGTGAATGAGCCATTCCCAATTAAGGGGGAGGAAAGGGTTTATGTCTTCAGTAAAAGATCAGCAAGATCCAATATTGCGTCAACTTATTTTTATCGTTCAACAGATGAAATCAGATAATCCCGACATCCGACTGATGGCACTTGAATCTCTGAATCAGATGGTTGAATGGGAAATTAATAGTGGAAAAAAACAATCTTCACAAAAAGTTTCGGCGAAATTTTCACCATCACATAATCGACAAACAGGTGAGGTGATGGGAAAAATTCGAACACTTCAAAAAGAAAAGCAATCACGCCTTCAAAAGCAAAGAAAATGGTTTTCCATGCTATCATAGAGAAAGACAAGCATGAAGGAGATCGGTTGTTATGGCATTTGGCGTCAAAAAGCAAGAGCTAAACGCATGGAAACAGCAAGCCAAGCAAGAGAAGATTGCATTTTTAACCCACTATTGGATCGATCCGCGTTTTCCTGGCTGTACAACTGTGACAAAAGTGGCCTGTCAGGATGTAGAAAAGCTAGTAGCTTGGGGAAGACAATATGGGCTTAAACGTGAATGGATTCACAAAAGAGATGATTTTCCCCACTTTGATCTGTTAGGTGAGACACAACGGACGATCCTATTAAAAGAGGGCTTGAGAGATCATCTCACACGATTTTCGTTATTAGATGGATGAATACGTTTGATTGGACGAAAAAGATGGAATATGATAAGTAATATTAAGCTAAGGTCAGAACTTAGCTTTTTCCTATTTAATTGATGAAAAATAAGAAAAGGCTGGAGGGGAAATAATGGCAACAATGCAAGAACAAATTATTAAAGCGCTGCATGTAAAGCCGACGATCGAACCAGAGGCAGAAATTCAAAGGCGTATCCAATTTTTAAAAGATTATTTATTGAAAAGTGGCGCGAATGGCTATGTTCTTGGGATTTCTGGTGGTCAAGACTCCACGCTGGCTGGGAAGCTTGCACAAATGGCTATTGATGAATTAAACAATGTAGAAAAAGATAAAACCTATCAATTTATTGCCGTTCGACTGCCGTATGGAAAACAATTGGATGAACAAGACGCTCAGGACGCCATTCAATTTATTAAAGCCTCGAAAACGATTACGGTTAATATTAAGGCAGCAGTTGATGCTACAATTGCCTCATTTACTGAAGCGACAGGAGAAACGCTGAGTGATTTTAACAAGGGAAATACGAAAGCACGAGAACGTATGAAGACTCAATATGACATAGGTGCCCACTTCGGCTGTCTCGTCATTGGAACTGACCATGCAGCAGAAGCGATTACAGGCTTTTTTACTAAGCACGGGGATGGAGCCTGTGATGTTGCACCATTATTTGGTCTTTCCAAGCGACAAGGAAAAGAACTTTTAAAAATACTTGGCGCTCCTGAACACCTGTATCAAAAAGCGCCAACCGCAGATTTAGAGGACGATCGTCCTGGGCTGGCTGATGAAGAAGCTCTTGGCATGACCTATGATCAATTGGATGATTATCTTGAAGGAAAAACGGTCGATTCAACAATCAAAGAGCGAATTGAAGCGCGCTATAGAGCGACAGAGCACAAGCGCCAGCAACCAGTCACAATCTTTGATCAATGGTGGAAATAAGGTATTCGGTATGATTCCATCTAACCCCTCATAACGTTATACTAACAGCCGAAGGGAAACAATCGAGAGAGAACACGGTTGAGGTGAGGAAGAGGAATGAAAAGAAAACTGATAACATTGTCGGTACTATGTACGATACTTCTTATTGTTGTTGGAGCTTGGTTTGTGACGACAGCAGGAAATGACCGTGTGAATCAAAGGGTCGATATTGGATCATCGATTGCTTCCGCTTTCCAAACAGAAGAGGCAAGTAAGGAAATAAATGGTTTGCGTATCACCGTAAATGATGTGAGAACTGAAGCAAGTGAAGATGAAAATAAGCAAATTGTTATTGTCGATCTGACCCTTGAAAATATCGGCGACACGGTACATGAGTTTTCTATGTACAAGCTCACACTCATGGATAACGAAGGCTATGCCTATAACCATGGGGCAAATGTTGAAACGAAAGGGATCCTTGGTGGTCAATTGCATCCAGCACGGATCAATCGAGGGGAAGTTGCCTTTGAAGTCCCAATCGGAACGAGCTATGAACTCGTCTATACCGATCATTTGCGAACAGGACAAGTAACATGGCCTCTAACAATAGAAGCTAAATAACAGAAGGAGGTGTTGACTTGTCAACTCAATTTAATAGTGACTTGCACATGCATTCAACGGCTTCAGATGGGGGTTATACCCCTTACCAGCTCATGAAAAAATGTCATGACGTGAACCTTGAGATTATCGCTTTAACCGACCATGATACAGTGAATGGAATTGCTGAAGCAATTGAAGCTGGCAATTCCTTAGGATTAACAGTGATTCCAGGCATTGAATTTTCCACAAAGCATGGAGGAAAAAGTGTTCATATTCTAGGTTACGGAATTGATTGGAAAAACGAAAAGCTGCTTACAATGCTAGCTGCACAACGAGAGATGCGCCGGCGTCGGCTGGACGTGATGCTTGCAAAGCTTGAACAAGCAAATGTGCCCCTTCAAGCGAAAGATGTTTTAAAGCATGTTGATGGTGGGGCGATTGGAAGACCTCACGTGGCAAAGGCATTAATTGAAAAAGGATATGTTTCCACTGTGGCAGAGGCGTTTGATCAATATCTTGCTGAAGGGAAGCCTTGCTATGTTGAAAAAGAACAGGAAATGACAGTAGAAAAAGCGATTTCCTGGATACATAAAACGGGTGGACTGGCGATTGTTGCTCATCCAGTTTATTATAACTTAGATTCTGAGATTGTTAATTGGGTAAAAGACGGAGGTCTTGATGGGATTGAAGTCTATCATCGTGACCATGACGAACAGGCGGTTGCCCATTATGAGACTCTCTGTAAACAAATTGAGCAAGAAACAGGAAGAAGACTCCTGCGAACTGGAGGGTCTGATTTTCACCATGAAGATTATGGAAGGGTACCAGAACCACTCGGTGTAACTAGGCTTAAAAATGAGTATGCTCATGAGCTTTTGAGACGCTTAAATCAGTAAAAAATGAGACGACTCTTTAGAGAGACGTCTTTTTTTGATAAGAAAGCATAGAAGCTCAAAGCTGTCTAAGCAATAGGCAACAGCAGCTCGAGGTTGGGTAAGCTTGTAAATTTTTTATGAACACTAAAAACACCTTGACAGACTTCAAACGCTTGCCCGTCTGACCAAGCTACTTGCGCAAGATTTACGACCGGATGTGCAGTTAAGAGCTACGGTCTAATTGGCTTGATATTTTTTTGCCTTGAAGTGCTTGGGTTGCAAGTTGATCAGCTTCCTTATTGTCATGGCGGTCAATGATTTCGTACATCGGTTGAAGACCGAGCAATTGAAGTTGTTTTTCAATTCGTTCAAGCCAAGGGACGTAAGTATCTTCATAGCAAGGCCATTCACCACTCATTTGCTTCACGACGACTAAAGAATCGGAGCGAATAATGACGTCTTGATGATGGATACCTAACGTTTCAAACCGCTGAACAAGATGAAGAAGGGCTGCATATTCCGCCTCATTATTATCCGAGATTCCTTTAATCTCTTCGTTTTCACGAATGCGCCAATCCTTTTGGTTCTGCTTATAGTAGATGACATTCCCCACACCAGCTCGGAGCGTGTCTTTGTCGAAGCCGCCATCAAAATAAGCAATCACATCATGGGGCTCTGTTTCTCGCTCTTTTTGAAGACGGAGAAGTTCTTTTTTGGACCAGTGCGTCCCTGCTTTATCGAAAAAAGCGACTTGCTTGACTCTCCCAGTTTTCTCGATGTCTTCAACAAAAAATAACGCTTCGTCTAACGGAAGAAAATCACTTGTGAAAATAAGTGACTCCTTTTGCTGCTTCGGATGCTTATATGCCCACTCGATTTTTAAATTCATTCGTTCTCACCTTTCATAATTCCTTTATTGCGAATTTTTTGCAATCGTGTTATTTTAGATAATTAAAAGGGTACGTTTCAAGTTTTCTCCAAGGAAGTGAGGAGGTATTACAAGTTAGCATAGAAGTGATACAAAGCTCGAGCCTCAAATAAGTTTGGTTTAATAACTAAAAACCATCGTAGCAAACATGAAGACCCTAAATCAAACGGTAAAGGAGTAGGTGATAAATGCCCATTAAAATTCCAGACAACCTACCAGCAAAAGAAATTCTGAATGCAGAAAACATATTCGTTATGGATGAAAGTCGTGCCTATTCTCAGGATATTCGTCCTCTAAAAATTGTTATACTTAATCTTATGCCAAGAAAGGAAACGACTGAAGTCCAGCTGCTCCGCTTGCTTGGGAATACAGCATTGCAAGTTGATGTATCGTTTATGTACACAGATACACATGTATCGAAAAATACGTCCCACGATCATCTTCACCAATTTTATAAAACGATTGATGAAGTGAAGGCACAAAAGTTTGATGGCATGATCATTACAGGCGCTCCCATTGAAATGCTTGAATTTGAAGAGGTTGACTATTGGGAAGAACTGAAAGAAATTATGGACTGGAGTGTGACGCATGTAACCTCAACCCTCCATATTTGTTGGGGTGCCCAAGCTGGGCTGTATCATCATTACGGAGTGAATAAATTTACGCTTCCTGAAAAACGCTTTGGTATTTATTCTCATAAAGTAAATGTACCGAATGTCAAATTACTCCGTGGCTTTGATGAAGAGTTTCTGGCTCCTCATTCGCGTCATACTGACATTAACCGAGAACAAATCGAGCAAATTCCTGACTTGGAAATTTTAAGTGAGTCAGATGAAGCTGGTATCTATTTAGTCGCTTCAAAAAATGGCAAGCAAATTTTTGTAACGGGTCATTCTGAATATGATGCCTGTACGCTTCAAGAGGAATATGAACGGGATGTTGCCCGAGGATTAAACATTCAAGTTCCTGACAATTATTTTCCGAACGATAATGCAAAAGAACGGCCGCCACTTCGTTGGAGAGCCCATTCTAATTTATTGTTCTCCAACTGGCTAAACTATTACGTATATCAAGAAACACCATTTGATTTATTAAAATTATCATAAGAGATTTTGGCGGGCGGTTAGTTATCATAGGTAGAAAAAAAGTTAAGTCAATTCAATGTGTCAGTAACGAAAGGAAAAAGCTATTGGTGCATTTCTTTTGCCTATTAATGAACTCGACCACCTCTATATGTAAAAAACGGAAGCGTTTGCTTTCGTTTTTTTTTTACATGATAAAAATCCATTCTTTTAATAAAGCAAAATACGGTTTGTAAAAAAGCCTCTTTGGTAAGATGCAAGGTTTCCGTTACAGGACACTAAAAACATGGATGATAAACAATCTACTTTTCATCTGGACGAGCAGACAATGATGATCAGTCAAGACATAACAACATCTAGCATTTCAGAGATGTTTCTCAATATGGGCTCACCCTTGCGCCTTTTTAAAAACTTCTTTTACTTGTATGGCAACCTTGTTGGTATGGAAGAAAAGAATTTCGCAAAAAGTAAACGAAAGGAAAACAAATCCGAAGAAAACGTACAAGATAGTCGAAAGGAGAAGGAATGATGTTTCAGCGATATCAAATGTATCAAACAACCTTCTTTCTTCAAGACACCGATGTGTATGTGGAATATTGGAAACGTAGCGATGAACCTCAACAGACGTTTTTATTAATCCATGGCTTTGTGTCTTCCCTTTATAGTTTTCATTCATTAATGCCATTACTTATTAACAGTGGGAATGTGCTTGCAATTGATCTACCGGGATTTGGTCGTAGTGGCAAAACAAAGAAATTTGTGTATTCATTTGAACATTATGCCACCCTTATTCTAGAGCTTCTAGAAAAGATAGAGATCGACCGCGTGACGATTGTTGGTCATTCAATGGGTGGACAAGTAGCTTTGTATGTGGCAAAGCAAAGTCCCTTAAAAGTTGAACGGCTCATTCTCCTTTCAAGCTCCGCCTATTTAAAGCGTGTCAAGCGTCCAGTGGTCCTTGCAACCTATTTTCCTTTTTCCCTCATGGCAGTGAAATGGTGGCTAAAGAAGCAAGATATCCGTCACGTACTATCGCAATTGGTCTATAATAAGCGTGTTCTTAAGGAAGCTTCGCTAAAAGAATATCGTCGCCCTTTCTCGGAAGATGGGTTTTATAAGGGATTACTTTTATTAATACGACACCGGGAAGGGGACTTGAATCCTCAAGAGCTGAAGGGAATTCGACAGCCTTGCTTGTTACTTTGGGGAGCGGAGGATAAAATTATTCCTCTTTCAGTTGGTAAACGACTCGCTAAGGATTTACCGAATGCTACGTTGAAGGTTTTTTCAAGAACTGGGCATTTATTACCGGAGGAGCGGCCAAAAGAAGTGGCAAAGGCTATTTCTTCCTTTTTAAAAGAAACGTGAGGAGCGATGGTGAGATCTGATCTAATGACTCTGTATGCTCCGTTTAACAATGAAGAGGTAGTCTGGTAGTAAACGGAGCCTGCCAGCTAAAAGATAAAATATTTTTCATGAAGGTTATGATTTGGTAGCATAGAGAGAGGTGATGAAAATGGAAATAAATCCAAAGGATCAAACAAGACAAGAAAACTATAAGTTACTAATAGGTAGCGTGCTTCCCCGGCCGATTGCTTTTATTACGTCTCAAAATAAAGACGGCGTTGTCAATGCAGCACCGTTTAGTTTTTTTAATGTCCTGACAGCAGAACCACCTCTCGTTGGGATTTCAGTTGGTCGTAAGCCTGATGGGAGTATGAAAGATACTTCTAGAAATTGTCAAGAGACAGGTGAGTTTGTCATTCATGTCGTGGATGAACAAAATGTAGAGAAAATGAATGAAACATCTGCTAATTACCCTGCAGATGAGAGTGAAGTGGAAGCTGTCGGCTTAACAAAAATACCTAGTGCCACAGTCAATGTACCCTCTTTGCGTGAGAGCCGCATTCGGCTTGAGTGTAAAGTAGACCAAATCATTTCTGTTGGTGGCACAGATGATACTCCTGCTGCTGATTTTGTTATCGGTCAAGTTGTCCATTTCTCAATAGATGACGAACTATATGATAATGGGAAGATTAACACAGAGTTGCTTGCTCCAGTAAGCCGACTTGCTGGCTCAGACTATGGCAGGTTTGGTGAGACGTTTTCGCTTGAACGGCCAATCTATGATCCAAAAGAAACATAAGGCTAACGCGCAAAGTCTTAAATCAAAAGGGTGGAGCGTTAGCCTTTTTGCTTGCCAACAATCATATATTGAATGGGTGAGTATGTTGCATCTCTCGCCAGCTAGCTAGCTCCTCCTTACATAAACTATTTCACTTCATGCCATGATGAAGTGAAATTTATGCTCCTGTTTATACGTGATAAAAATATGGTCTCCTTTTAAAGGCTGTTGCAGAATAGCTGTGGTATAATAAGACTGACGCTTGTGGTTGCAGGAGGTAGGTATTGTCATGGACGCATTGGACATATTAATGAATAAAGATTTGGTGATCCCTTATTTTCAGCCGATTATTAGTGCAGACAATCAGCTCGTTGTTGCCTATGAAGCATTAGCGCGCTATCAGACGCCAGAAGGTGTAGAAGGTCTCGGTTGGTTCTTTGAGGATGAATCAATCCCGGATGAATATAGACTAGAGTTAGAGGATTATATTAAAGACCTTGCGTTAACTCAATTCTTGGAAACGTCACAATCCTTCCTTCTTTGTTTGAATTACGATGGGGCCTTATTGGCAAAGACAAACGGTGAAGCGCTTTTGAAGCAACTGGAGCATTTCGTTTCGAAAGGGCTAGATTTATCAAAAATCGTTATAGTGATTAAAGAGCAAGCAATCAGTGAGGATGTCACTTCTTTTCGGCATTTGATCACGTATCTTCAAAGCTTAGGCATTCGAGTGACCATCGACAACGTCGGTTTGTCTAATAGCAATCTTGATCAAATCGCTTTGCTGAAGCCGAATATTGTAAAGGTTAATCTTAATTTTATGGAGGATGACGGCTTCCCTCATCTATACAGGGAGGTTCACCAATCATTATCCATGCTTTCTAGAAAAATCGGAGCCACTCTTCTATTTGATGGTGTTTCAAACTTTAATCAATTAAACTATGCGTGGAGAAACGGTGGACGATACTACCAAGGAGATTATCTAGCTAGTGCCAAGCCTACATTTGTTGAAAAAACTGTATGCAAAGAGAAAATTCAAAAAGAATTCCATCATTTCATTATCTATGAACGAAAAAAAATGGAAGCGCAATTAACGTTAACGGAAAAACTAAGTCAGCAATTAAAAGCAACCATGAAAAAAATAAAGGCAGATGATTCCTACGATGACATGATTAAGATGATTGCAGCGGATTGCAATGAGTTTACTTTTCGAGTGTACATCACAGATGCAGATGGCTTCCAACAATCATCCAATGCAGAAAAAGACGTGAATAATAAATGGGGGCTCCATGAGGAAGGTCGATTTAAAAACTGGAGCTGGCGCCCTTATTTTTTAGAAAATATTGTTCGCATGAATTACGAAAAACGGGGTATTTTATCTGATTTATATACGGACATTGAGCGTGATGAACGGATTCGTACGTATTCATATCCTATTAATGATTCTCTCTATGTCTTCTTAGATATTCCATACGCTTATTTATTCGAGCAAGATGGTCTTCTGTAATCTTTTGAAAATGTAGCTGATAGGGTTTCGGGTCAATAAATCATAAATTAGTAACTGGTTAATTGTAAAAAAGAGGGCTATCCTAGAGGAGGCCACTTTTTTTTTGTACGTTGAGCAAAGCCAAGTTTTGTTTATGAAATTTTCAGAAAAACGATACGAAAAGATTAAAAGACCATTCGTTCGATTGCTGAACATTGATAAAGGGTAATGGTATTAGTATTAGTATTAGTATTAGGTTATGTGGTGCTTGTTATAGATTTGGAGGAAAAAGAAATGGGAGTTGGAGCCGTTTATCGATTGAAGGCCTATTTATTTTTTGCGTATTCCACAATGACAGTTGTCATTAGCTACATTCCTGTTTATTTTAAAGCAGAAGGCTTAACAGCAGGAGAAGTGGGGATCTTAATGGCGGTTGGTCCTTTAGCAACCATTTTAGCCCAACCATTATGGGGATTTTTGAGTGATAAATATAAAACAATTAAACGAATGCTCATATTAGCACTGATTGGATTACTCGTAACGGGAGCGGTATTTCTATTTATTTCTAGTTTTATCGGTTATCTTATCATGATGTTTGTTCTCTTTATCTTTATGTCACCAATTACTGCACTAGGGGATAGCTTATCTCAAAAAACGGCACATCAACACCGGATAAGCTTTGGACATATTCGCATGTGGGGCTCGCTAGGGTTTGCGTTCACATCTCTTGTGACAGGGTATATTCTAACTGCAATTGGTGTTCAATATATCTTGCTTCCAATGATGTTTATGGCAATCATCGCTTTATGGGTAGCCTTTGGATTGCAAGATGCCGGTGTAACAACGAAGCCTGTTACGATTGTAAGTGCAGCTAAAATTGGGCTGCATCCACGTCTGTTCTTTTTTCTTGTCTGTACGGTTTTTATTTCAGTCACTCACCGAGCCAATGACAGCTTTTTAGGAATTTATCTTGCTGAGCTTGGTGGGCCTGAAGCATTTATAGGATGGGCTTGGTTTATTGGTGTAACGGCTGAAGCGGTTGTTTTTGCCACAAGTAGATACTGGTTCCAACGATTTTCTGCCCTGACATTTGTGTTTATCTCTGCATGTTTTTATGGTATTCGCTGGATTTTAATGAGCTTGGTTTCAGTCCCTTGGCTGCTCTTACCGCTCCAATTGTTCCATGGTGTAACATTTGGTATTTTTTATATCGCTGCGTTTTCATATGTAAGCAGGTTAATTCCTGATCATTTACAAGCGACAGGACATGTTCTCTTTATTACGACGTTTTTTGGATTGTCTGGTATTATTGGTTCTCTCTTTGGCGGATGGATGGTTGATACGTTTAGCATCTCAAGTCTTTATACTGTTCTTGGCATTTTTGCTTTTCTTGGTGGAATCGGGGTATTATTTTATCATTTGATTTTTGGAAAAAGCATTTTATCATTCAGCTAATAAATATAGGAAAAAGAGGCGGAGCTCAAGTGCAAAATCGGGAACGAAGTAGCGCTCTTGCCCACACCTTTTTCTTTTTATAAAAAAGACATCAATATGTCAAATTAGTGACAAATTAGGCGGTATATATTACAATGATTGAAAAGAGTCGTCCGTGTACGGCTCTTTTTCATTTATTTTATACTGAATAAGAGGGGGTATGCTGCTTGGAGATTAAATTGACAGAAGAAGCTAAGAGCATTCTGCATGCAGTTGTTTCCGAACATAAAAAAGCGATTCGCATTGTCGCTCGCGATACATACGAATGAAGTACGATGATTGAGTTTTATCTCGCTCTGGATGATGCGAGTCAAAATGACCATGTCGTAACGATTCAAAGCATTCCATTTGTTTACGATAAAAAGGCAGAAGAAGAGATTGGTGCGTATTTAAAAATAGATGCTGTTCCATCACAAGGATTAAAGCTTGTTAACCAAAATCAAACGCTTGCCTATAACCAAAAAGTTCGACCATTATCTCTTTAGAATAAAAGCACCCAATGTTTTGACGAGAGGTGACATTTGATTGACGGTTTTCATCATTTGGTCTACAGTGCCAAATGTTTTGTTCACATCAAAGCTTCCTTGCTCGTTCGTAAAGGCTGCTTTCCAAGCTGAGGGCCGCAACGTTTTTTGATGCGGATAGCCAAACGGCCCATTGGCTTGCGGATACATCGATGGGTACGAATAAGGAACGTGATAGGTATTTGACATTTGTGCTGGCCATGCAGGCGGATGAGCGTTCCATGGGGGTTGAACGCTTTGATTAATGAATGAATTAGGTTGCTGATGTACTTCATAGCTCCACTGTGGGTTATTATAATTTGGATACATTGTCTTTCTCTCCTTTCTATCGATTTAAGGCTCAATGCTTATGGTTTTCCTACGGTTTGGGATGACAATTGTAAGCAATCCATTTTGAAATTTTGCTTTGATTTCATTTTCCTTTACAGGAAAGGGGAGAGGCACAATTCGTTCCCGCCCTTCTAATGCATGGGTTCTTGAATAAGTTTTCTTCGCCTCATCATGGATTTCAATGGTTTCGTGATGCTGGACTGCGATACGAATATACTGAGGTAATACATCCAACTGAATTTGTTTTTTGCTAATGCCAGGTAATTCAGCCTCAATATAATACGCTTCTTCATCCTCGAAAGTCCTCACTGGTATAATAGGAGCAAACATACTATTTTCATGTAAGTGCTGAAATGATTTTGAAAAAAAATCATCGATGGTCTTTAAAATATCTTTATAGGTATGGGGAAGCTTCTTTTTATTTGTAAAATCATTACTCATGGTTGATTCCTCCTACATATAAACAAGGGTTATATACTATATGTGTATGTAAAAAATAGAAGAGAGTGTAGGCTTCACAAATGGAAAAAAGGAGGACCCTATGAGTACAATTTCAGTGATTGATACACATTGTGACGCGCTTTTAAAGCTTTGGGAGGATCGAAAGCTTTCTTTTACAGACTCCATAAGCATTGATTGTAATGCGGAACGACTTGTAAAAGGACAAGTGAAGGTTCAGTGCTTTGCGATTTTTGTCGAACCGTTTGTCAAGCAGGACCAAAAATTTTCAGTGGTGCTTGAACAAATTGATTTGTTTTATCAAAAAGTGCTGACACCACATCCTCAATTTAAGCTGATTCGCCATTGGCATGAGATTGAAACATTAGAGGATGGTGAAATTGGCGCCATTTTGACACTTGAAGGTGTAGACCCAATTGGCGATGACCTTGCAAGGCTTCGTATCTTATATGAGCTTGGCGTTCGTTCTGTTGGTTTAACTTGGAATCAAGCCAATTTATGTGCGGATGGTGTTGGTGAGACAAGAGGGGCGGGTCTATCAAATTTAGGGAAAGAATTAGTAAAAGAGAACAATCGATACAATGTACTTACAGATGTTTCTCACTTGAGTGAAGCAGGATTTTGGGATGTAATCAAGCTTGCTGATTATCCAATCGCTAGTCATTCAAATGCGAAAGCCAAGTGCGTTCATCCACGAAACTTAACGGACGAACAAATTAAAGCTCTCATCGATGCAAAAGGGTTTATAGGCGTTGTTTTTTATCCGCTGTTTTTAAACGGTACTAATCATGCTACCATTTCAGATATTCTTCATCACATCGATCATATTTGTTCCCTTGGTGGAGAAAAATTTATAGGGTTTGGATCTGATTTTGATGGAATTGACAAAAAGGTCGAAAATCTCAAAAATGCTGAAATGTATCCTGTGTTGCTAAATGAATTGCTGAAGCATTACAGTGAAGAAACCGTTCGAGGATTTGCTAATGAAAATTTTATACGGATGCTTTCAAAAAATGTTTGAGAGCTGAAATTTAGAATGAGATCAAATTTTGACTTATACTATAAATGAAAGAGAGGTGAAATAGATGAAAATCACAAATGCTGCAAAAGAATTTTTACAAGAGCAGATGAAAGACCATAACATTAAAACCGTTCGTGTTGTAATGGCAGGCATGGGCTGAGGGGCTCCAAAGTTAGGGTTGGCTCTGGATGAGCCAATGGAGTCAGATGAACAAAGAGAAATAAACGGCATTCAAGTTGCCATTGAGAAGGGCATTGTTTCCCATGTGAAGGACATCACACTTGATTTTGAAAAAGGGGAACGCGGAGCTGGTCTGATCATCCTTGGGGGATCGAATTGTTAACATTCTTTAGCTTTAGAGGCTGACTCTTGTAGGTCAACTCCCTTAGGAGTCAGCTTCTTTTGTTATCATCGTTCTTTCATTCATTCCTTCCTTCCCCGATTTCCTAGCATTCTTGGAAAGGATGTGATTCGTTGAATAAAGAAACCCTTACCATTTTTCATCGAAACGGAAAAAAGGTGACAATCACAGATATCCCTAGTGTGAATAATGAAATTGAACGATTCAAAATCAAATGGAACCTAGAAAAGCTGATTGATGAAATTAACAAAACGCGTGAACCTCAGTCTACATATTCTTTAAAGGAAGTACTAGAAGATTCAAAAGAATAATCAAATATGATAAATAGACTGAATAATGAAATGTTTTAAGGGGTGGCGAAATGATTCATGTCAATCAGGTGTCAGTAAGAAAGGGTCAGCGAACGATTCTTCAGTCGGTAAACTGGCAAGTAAAGCAAGATGAGCATTGGGCGATTTTAGGGCTCAATGGCTCTGGTAAAACCTCTTTGTTAAAATTGATTACGGGTTATGACTGGCCTACAATGGGCAGTATTGAAGTGCTGGGGAGCTTGTATGGGCAAGTAGCAATCCAAGAGGTGCGAAAGAAAATAGGTTGGGTTAGTACTTCATTGGATGATCGGTATCATACTCGATTACGAGATACGGTCTTGGAGGTAGTCCTAAGTGGATTAAGGGCAAGTATTGGTGTCTATGAACCATTTACAGAGGATGAAATTAGACGAGGGGAAGAAGCGATTGCTGAATTTGGACTAGAGGCACTTGTTGATACTCCTTTCCAATCGTTATCACAAGGGGAGCGTAAGAAGGCTTTTCTTGCAAGGGCCTGGGTTAGCCGCCCCTCATTATACATTTTAGATGAACCAACAACGGGCCTTGACATTGTCTCAAGGGAGGCACTTTTGCGTTTGATCTCACAGTTTGCCCAAAAAGAGCATGCACCTACGTTATTATATGTTACACACTACCCTGAGGAAATTCAGCCGTTTATTACCCATGTTCTCTTGTTAAAGGAAGGGCAAGTAGTGGCGTCAGGAAGAAAAGAAGAAATGCTAACAGAGCATTTATTAGCCGAAACATTTGGTGTGCCTGTTTCTGTTCAAAAGGAGAATGAGCGGACATGGGTGAAGCCGCGGGTCTAATTTAAAATGTAGGTTCATTGTGATCACAAGAATCTATATTCCGTATCTTTACAAGATTTTAAACAATGATCTTTACTTGCTTGTCAAAAAATAAAAAACTGCCTTTCACTCCATAGTTCCTCTAACGATAACTTTTTAAATTTTTTTAGATTGTAGAAGTAACAGGGCTTGACTGCCTCAATCTTTATCGACATTTATATCAAATATGCTAAAATGACGACTACATGCCGTTAAGAGGAAAGGGGAATGGTCGTTGTTGAAAAAAGTAGGTATTTTCGTTGGAATCCTTACATTCGCGCTCGTTCTTTCAGCGTGTAATGGTGACCAAACGGAACAAGGTTCTGAAGAATCGAGAGAGGGCTCTGAAGTTGAACAAGGGGTTAATGAAAGCATTGAAAAAAATTATGAAGACGTACCTGATCCGGTTGCAAATGTGAACGGAGAGGATATCCAAAAAGAAGATTATATTATGACGATTGAGTCCATTATCGCAAGAGAAGGAATTGATATTGAAAGTGAAGAAGCAGCACAATTTTTGCCGATGATTAAGCAGCAGGCTGTGCAATCATTAGTCAATGAGCGGCTTATTCTTCGTGCAGCTGAAGACGATGGAATCGAAGCTTTAGAGGCAGAGGTGCAGGAACGGTTAGAGCCATACCTTGCCCAATATGAAGACGAAGAGGCACTAGAAGAAACATTGAATGAAAGTGGTCTAACAATGGACGAACTTCTCGAAGAATTGGAAAACATTGTGAAACAAGAAAAATATTTGGATCAACGTATTGAACCCGTTGAAGTGAGTGAAGAAGAAATACAGTCTGCTTATGAGGAATTACAAGCCTTGTATGATGAAGAGCTGCCTTCCTTTGAAGATTACCGAGATGAGCTTGAATTAAATCTTCAGATGGAGAAAGAGCAGGAGCAAATTACAGAAATAATTGAACAGCTGAGAGCAGAGAGTGAAATCTCCATATTTATTGAATAATCGTTAGGGAGGTCTGTGTCAATTGATACAGGTCTTCCTTTCATTTTGGTGCCTGTCATTATAAAAAGCTTCGCTAGTCTTTATGATTCAAGATAATAGTTGTAGAGAGCGCTTTGTTCGATTACACTTAAATTAATAGGTAGAATCGTCAAAAAAATGTTATAGCTTATTTGTTTGAATGGAGGCCGTCAACCATGAGTGATCGAGAGAGAGCAGGTATTTTACTTGAGAGCGGAACAAATGAATTGGAAATTGTCATGTTTTCAATTGGTCAAGGGACCTATGGAATCAATGTATTAAAAGTCAGAGAAATTATTAATCCACTTCCAATCACAGAAACACCAAATAGTCACCCTCATATGGAAGGGATTATTCGATTAAGGCAAGAGGTCATTCCTGTTGTCAATTTAGCAAGCGTGCTAAATTTGCCACCTTCTGCTACACCTGAGCATGATAAGTTTATCATCTCTGAGTTAAATCAAATGAAGGTTGCATTTCATGTTCATAATGTTTCTAGAATACATCGGATTTCATGGGAGCAAATCGAAAAACCAAGTGAACTTTCACAGGGGGAACAGGCACATACGATTGGGATCGTAAAATTAGAAGATGAAATGTCATTGCTTTTAGACTTTGAAAAAATTGTTGTCGACATTAATCCAGAAGCAGGGTTAAGTGTTGAAAGAGTAAGGGCTCTTGGGCCACGTGAGCGCTCACAGAAGCGAATTCTTGTAGCGGAAGACTCAGCGATACTTAGAAAACTTCTCCGTGAGACGCTGACCGAAGCAGGGTATGGAAACCTGCAATTTTTCGAAAATGGAAAAGCAGCTTGGGAATATCTTGAAACGATTGTCAATGATCATGGAGAGAATGCCTCAGACCATGTTCAACTGATCATTTCAGATATTGAAATGCCGCAAATGGATGGCCACCATTTAACGACAAGAATTAAAACGGATCCATTTCTTTCAAAAGTTCCAGTCATTATTTTTTCTTCGCTTATTACAGATGATTTGTTTCATAAAGGAGAAAAAGTTGGAGCTGATGCTCAAATAAGTAAACCAGAAATCGTCCAGCTGGTTGAAAAAATTGACGCTCTTATTCTATAAAAAAGTCAAGGCGTTGCATCTCAAAATGAGGGCAGCGCTTTTTTGTATTTTTCGTTAGCGCACATTCCAATTTATCTTTACATACAATGGAGCATCCATATGGAAAGGGATGCATGAAGATGGGAAAAAAATATAAAAAAAGTCGGACGATTTCACAGGCCACAGCAGCTGAAAAATATAAGCATTCGATGAAAATGGTTACATCAGAAACATGCTTCGTCTGTAAAAGTCAATGTGCAAAAGGGCTCACGTACTTAGAAAGAATGAGCGTTCCAGGTGCGGTTGGAAAAGGGGTCCCTTGTATATTGACAAAAGGAAAAGCCTTTAAATAAGGAAGCGGAAAAATCGAACGAATAGGTTCGATTTTTTTTTGTGGAAAAGGGGACGGAGCTTCAGTGCAAGTTGATGAAGCGCCTCCGCTCACACCCCTTCATTGAAAGGCTGCTCCGCGTTACTTGAGGGACTTGTTTCCATCCCAATGGGATGAGCGAGTCGCACTTGCAGGCTTTTGTGGGACAGGCGTTCACCATTCTCTTTTCATTCGGGTTGCATGGGCAATATTTTTTGTGAATACGTATGAAGAAAAGGGAAGGAGGTTTCCAGTATGGGTGGTAGTCATTTAATCAAGCCTTTATTAGATGGGATCTATCCTACTGTTTCTTATGGTAAAGGGGTTTTTTTATATGATACGGATGGAAAGGCTTATTTTGATGCTTCATCTGGCGCTGTGACTGCGTCGATCGGCCATGGCGTAAAAGAAGTAATTGAAGCGATGAACAGACAAGCAAACAAGGTTTCTTTTGTGTATCGGTCGCAATTTACAAATGAGCCAGCTGAACAATTGGCGGAGCGATTAGCAAGCCTCTTGCCTGGGGCATTAAACCATTGCTTTTTTGTAAATAGTGGGTCAGAGGCAACTGAAACAGCATTGAAAATTGCTATCCAATACTGGCAAGAAAAAGGGAGGCCGATGAAGACGCGCATTCTATCGAGATGGATGAGCTATCACGGGATTACACTCGGGGCCCTTTCTATGTCTGGTCATCATGAGCGTCGAAAGAGGTTTGAACCATTACTGAACTCATGCCCTCAAATGGAGCCTCCTTACCAGTATCGTCTTTCGAATAAATCAGTTGCCGAAGAATTGGAGCGGCTCATTTCTCGAATTGGTCCTGAGCACATTGCTGCTTTTATTGCCGAACCCATTGTAGGAGCGGCTGGGGGAGCCCTTGTCCCTGAGCCAAGCTACTATAAAGAAATGAAGCAAGTGCTAGACAAATATGACATTTTGTTTATCGCAGACGAAGTGATGACAGGGATCGGGCGAACGGGTTCGATGCTTGCTCTCGAGCATTGGGGCGTCATTCCACAAATTGTTGCCCTTGGAAAAGGATTGAGTGCAGGGTATGCACCGTTGGCGGCGACCATTGTAAGTGACGACATCATCGAACCGATTAAAGCAGGTTCTAAGCTGATTATGAGTGGCCATACGTTTAGCGCCAATCCACAAGCTTGCGCAGCAGGACTTGCAGTGCTCAATTATATGGAAAAAAATGATCTATTCACGCGCAGTAAAATCCTTGGAGAAGAACTTATTCAACGGCTAGTAGCGATCCAGTTAAACTCTTCCATCATTGGTGAGGTAAGAGGAAAAGGGCTTTTAATCGGTATAGAATTTGTGAAGGACAAAAAAGCAAAAATACCTTTTCCAAAGGCTGTTAAGCTAACTGAGCGCCTCATTATGCTCGCTCGTCAAGAAGGGGTTCTCCTTTATCCAGCATCTGCTGGTATAGAAGGAGGAGACGGAGACGCAATTCTTATTGCGCCCCCATTTACGATGAGTAATCAGGAATTAAATGATTTGCTCCAAAGGCTTGAAGTGGTTTTTGCTACTCTTGAAAAGCAGCTTATAGGGGGAGTGTAAATGTCAAAACAAATAAGTGTAAAGGATGCATCCACTTATTTTTTTGATGGAATGACACTCATGTTTGGGGGATTTGGAGGAATAGGTACACCGCCTACGCTTGTTAGAGCACTTCTAGAAAAAGGCTGCCATAACCTTCACTTAATAGGAAATGACGCAGGATTCCCTACAATTGGAATTGGGCCGGTGATTTGTGAAGGGCGTGCACGTTCACTCGTTGCCTCACATATCGGTTCAAATCCAGTGGCAGGAGAGCTGATGAAAAAAGGTCAATTAGCTGTTGAATTTAACCCTCAAGGAACGTTAATTGAGCGGATCCGCGCTGGTGGGGCTGGCATAGGAGGCTTCTTCATAGATATTGGTCTTGGGACCGTTGTTGAGGAAAACAAGCCAACTATCAATCTGCGTGGAAAGCAATATATCATAGAGCTTCCTTTAACGGCAGACATCAGCATCGTCTATGCAAAAAAAGCGGACCATTATGGGAATCTTGTATATGATAAAAGCGCCCGTAACACCAACCCCCTTGTAGCGATGGCTGGAGCAATTACCATTGCTGAGGTAGAGGAAATTGTTCCAGTAGGTTCACTCGATCCAGAAACGATTGTGACACCAGGTGCTTTTGTAGACAAAATCATTCAGAGCGAAGGAGTGAACTGGAAATGGATATGGCAATGAATGTTAGGGAGAAAATGGCAGCGCGTGCTGCGAAGGAATTAAATAGTGGGATGATTGTCAATCTTGGAATTGGGATCCCGACACTTGTTGCTAATTTCATCGCAACAGACTGTCACGTTCTCTTTCATGCTGAAAATGGCGTTCTTGGATCAGGACCTAGCCCTCAGCATGGAATGGAAGATCCGAATTTATGTAATGCAGGAGGCTACCCAATAACAATTCAAAAAGGAGCATCATATATGGACAGCGCGACAGCTTTTGCCATTATTCGCAGAGGGAGGCTTGATGCAACAATTTTAGGTGCTTTGCAAGTTAATGAAAAGGGGGATTTGGCCAATTGGCTTGTTCCAGGAAAGCGTGTTCCTGGGATGGGAGGAGCAATGGAATTGGCACAAAAAGCAAAGCGAGTCATTGTCCTTATGCGACACGTTAACTCTGAAGGAGAACCGAAAATTGTAAAGCAATGCAGCTATCCTTTAACCGCAAAGCAATGTGTAGACCTGATTATTACAGATTTCGCGGTTATTGAAAAAACGGAAGGCGGACTCTATTTACGTGAAGTTTTTGCCCCGCACACAATTGAAGAAGTTTTACTAAACACAGGTGCAAAACTCGTTGTTGAAAGAAAAAAAATCCTACAATGGGAGGATTGAAATGGCGAACGATTATAAGATTGAGCTTGATCAGCATAATGATCGCATCATTGTGATCATTCAAAACAATTCTACCAAAGCGCTTAATGAGCTCTCAGATCTTTTAAAAGAAAGAAAGGTAGGAAAAGTGATTTGTTACGTTCACGAAAATGCAACAGAGCCTTTTTTAGAACAAGATTGGGAAGTAGAGGGGACGGTCAGTACTTTCTTTTCAACTGGTAAAGCGATTGTTTTTAGTCACTTTTTTAACCAGGCTAGAAGAACGTTAGGTGAAGGAAGTAAAAACGAAGGAACATTTGACGTGACTAAAAGGCAAAGTTCGTTTAAAAAGGAAATCCTGCGGCAAAGTTTTTCTCTAAGGCGCTTAAGCCCTAAGGATGCTCCAGCATTGGTTCAACTCTATCAAAAGGTATTCATCCACTATCCAACGAATATTTTTTCTGAAGCGTACTTAGCTTCAGTGATGAGGAAAGGGGCACGATTTGTAGGAATTTATGTGAAGGAAACGCTTGTTTGTGCAGCATCTGGTATTGAAAATGGTTTTGGTGGTGTTGAAATTACTGATTGTGCAACGGATCCTAAGTATCAGGGAAAAAAGTTGCTTTTCTACGTATTAGAAGAGTTAGAGCAGTGGTTAGAGGATGAAAAAATAATGAATCTGTATTCGATTACAAGATCTCGCTCATATGCGATGAATTTGACGGTGCTACGCAGAGGATATCGGTATGAGGGGACAATGATCAAAAACTGTCTCATTGGAGAAGGATTTGAAGATATGCACATTTGGACAAAAAGCATTGGAAAAGCGAGGGATTAAACGCCCTCGCTACGTCCTTGCTTAAAATAATTTTGTTTTAATCGTCTAGGAACAGCCATCATTTGCTCAAACGTCATTTGACTGGCAAGCTGGTCTTCTATTACAAGCAAAAGCTGATCTTCAATTTCTTCAATCGTTGTCTCTTTAATGTCGTGCATTTCACAGGAAGGGCAAAAAACCGCTGGAATATCACGAATTTCTATCGCTCGTAATCCTGAAGGCAGCTCCCAAAAAGAATTTTTTTGAACAGAGTATGCGCCCGGTTGTTCACACCACCTACATCTCATCAGCGTCCACCTGTGCTTGTTGTTTTGCTTGCTCTGCTTGCCATTTCTTCTCTTTCAGTAAATCGCGCTTTTCTCTCTGATCCTTTAATGATTGATGTCCAATGTCTTGCTCATACATGGCACGACGCTCCAAGCGGTTTAGTCCTTTAGGAACGAGGTGCATCTCTTCATCTTTCATGAGGCGATGAATCCCAATGCTCGGTTCGCTTCCGTCAATCCCTGTCATCTCTGCAAAATAATCATCTGCCTGACCAGCTACGTAATGAGAAGGTTCGGGGTACGTTGTAATCACACCCTCGAAATTGCGAAGCACAATCTTTTCCGGACTCTGAGAAAGAATATAATTAGGCTGAAGCGTAATTTTCCCACCGCCTCCTGGTGCGTCGACGACAAATGTAGGTACTGCAAAGCCTGTTATATGACCGCGGAGTGCCTCCATTATTTCCAAGCCTTTTGAAATGGGGGCTCGGAAATGACCAATTCCTTCTGAAAGATCGCATTGATACACGTAATAGGGACGGACGCGAATGGCGACAAGATCGTGCATGAGTTTTTTCATAATATGAGCACTATCATTAATGCCTGATAAGATGACCGCTTGATTTCCTACTGGTACACCTGCATCCACAAGCTTTTCACATGCTGTTTTTGAGGCTTCCGTTAACTCAAGTGAAGTATTGAAGTGGGTATTGAGCCAGACGGGATGATATTTTCTTAAAATGGAACATAATTTATCGGTGATCCTTTGCGGGAAGACAACAGGTGCTCTCGTTCCGATCCGAATAATTTCAACATGAGGAATCGCACGCAAATTTTTCAAAATGTATTCTAAAATTTGATCATTAATTAATAACCCATCTCCACCTGATAGGAGGACATCTCGAACAGCCTTCGTTTGAGCGATATATTGAATCGCTGCATCAAGCTGCTTTTTTGGTACTCCCATTCCGATTTGACCGGAAAACCTCCTTCTCGTACAGTAGCGACAATACATGGAGCATTGATTTGTCACTAAAAATAACACGCGGTCAGGATAGCGATGTGTGAGGCCTGGAACAGGCGAGTCCTCATCTTCAGCAAGGGGGTCTTCCATATCATATTTCATCTTTTCGATCTCTTTTGAAATAGGCACTGACTGCATTCGAATCGGACAACGAGGATCGCCTGGGTTCATTAATGATGCGTAATAAGGGGTAATGTTTAATGGGATCGTCTTTGTCGAAATTTTTACCCCCTCTTCTTCCTCTGGTGTGAGCTGAATGACTTTTTTTAAATCGTCCAATGTACGAATCGTATGGGTTAATTGCCAAAGCCAGTCATTCCATTGTTCATCGGTAACATCTTTCCAAAGCTCGATATCCTTCCAGTGACGCTTAGGTTGATAAAGCTGTACCAAATTAACGCCTCCTTTTACTTGATGTACGAACTTGCATCTCGTTATACAAAAAGTGATCGAGTTTCATTGAGCTTACATAGGATTTCCTCTTTTATCCATTTGGATGGAAGCAAGGTACTTTTTCTACATTCTATTCAGCGAATGAAAAAAATTGCGAGATAGAAGTAGGTCAAGACTTTTAGAATGTTAGACACCTGAAATGGTTTATTGGTAAAATAAAAGGATAGATGTTGGTCAGAAAAGGAGTGCCGTCATGAACATTGTAATTACTAAACCAGCTGTGCAATGGTTTAAAGATGAATTTGAAATAGAAGGAGAACAGTACATTCGCTTTTTTGCGCGCTATGGAGGCTGTGGTTCCATTCAAAGTGGATTTTCCCTTGGCATAAGCTTAGATATTCCTAAAGAAATTGGAGCAAAAGAAGAAATCGATAATATTACATTTTATGTAGAGAAAGAAGATTTATGGTATTTTAAAGGCTACGATATAAAAGTGAAATATAGTCGCAAGCATGGGGAAATTGAATTTGTCTATGATGAAGCAGGAGAATAACTAAATGAGAGGCTGGGACATAACGAACGTGTATGATTGAACATGCGAACAATGCACAACCTTAGCGAAGGATATTTCCGAAGCGAATGCTATGCATCAACGATCATGACGTTCGCATTTCTCATCAATAAAAACTCTTTTGTCCCAGCTTCTTTTCAATAAAAAGTACATGTTTACGTAAAGAGGAAAAGAGAGCAAGGAACTTTTTGAAATGGGTAATTTATGGTGATTAGAAATAAGCAATCGAGCGAATTTACCGTCTTTACACTGGCATCATCCATACAATTTCCTGTATTCGTATAAAAAACATTGATTGCTCAACCTGCATCACGACATGGTCTGGTTTGACATCTGCAACGGCGCCACGTATGTTTCCACGTGACGTCTCTATGATGACCTCGGAACCGCCAACCGATTGTAGAGCTTGAATAAAAAAAGGGTCAACCCATGAGCGCATTTGTGGACGATTCTGACGTTCCCGGTCATTTTCATTTTGTTGATTCATTTTATGAACCTCCTTCTTTCCTGGTTGCCGATGTTAGTCTATGCGAATGACTAGAAAATGATTGGGCATTTACCCAAATGTGAATCATGTTTCAGCTCTCTTAGGAGTGCTATGAGGGTTCATGTTTTTCACCTTAACCTTCTCATGCTATAATG
>NZ_ANNK01000086.1 GCF_000334155.1 Halalkalibacterium ligniniphilum
TCATGAACATTGTAATTACTAAACCAGCTGTGCAATGGTTTAAAGATGAATTTGAAATAGAAGGAGAACAGTACATTCGCTTTTTTGCGCGCTATGGAGGCTGTGGTTCCATTCAAAGTGGATTTTCCCTTGGCATAAGCTTAGATATTCCTAAAGAAATTGGAGCAAAAGAAGAAATCGATAATATTACATTTTATGTAGAGAAAGAAGATTTATGGTATTTTAAAGGCTACGATATAAAAGTGAAATATAGTCGCAAGCATGGGGAAATTGAATTTGTCTATGATGAAGCAGGAGAATAACTAAATGAGAGGCTGGGACATAACGAACGTGTATGATTGAACATGCGAACAATGCACAACCTTAGCGAAGGATATTTCCGAAGCGAATGCTATGCATCAACGATCATGACGTTCGCATTTCTCATCAATAAAAACTCTTTTGTCCCAGCTTCTTTTCAATAAAAAGTACATGTTTACGTAAAGAGGAAAAGAGAGCAAGGAACTTTTTGAAATGGGTAATTTATGGTGATTAGAAATAAGCAATCGAGCGAATTTACCGTCTTTACACTGGCATCATCCATACAATTTCCTGTATTCGTATAAAAAACATTGATTGCTCAACCTGCATCACGACATGGTCTGGTTTGACATCTGCAACGGCGCCACGTATGTTTCCACGTGACGTCTCTATGATGACCTCGGAACCGCCAACCGATTGTAGAGCTTGAATAAAAAAAGGGTCAACCCATGAGCGCATTTGTGGACGATTCTGACGTTCCCGGTCATTTTCATTTTGTTGATTCATTTTATGAACCTCCTTCTTTCCTGGTTGCCGATGTTAGTCTATGCGAATGACTAGAAAATGATTGGGCATTTACCCAAATGTGAATCATGTTTCAGCTCTCTTAGGAGTGCTATGAGGGTTCATGTTTTTCACCTTAACCTTCTCATGCTATAATGCGGATATTGAACAAAAAAGGGTGAGAGAAAATGACAGAAACGAGAGAAAAAGCAATGTTTGCCGGTGGTTGTTTTTGGTGCATGGTTCAACCGTTTGAGGAACAACCGGGCATTATTGAAGTTGTATCAGGCTATGCTGGCGGACGTGTGGAACATCCAAGCTATGAACAAGTAAAAGCAGGAACAACTGGGCATTATGAGGTTGTTCAGATTACATATGATCCAAACTTGTTTTCATATGAGAAGCTACTAGAACTGTACTGGCCTCAAATTGATCCAACGGACCCGGAAGGTCAGTTTCATGATCGAGGACCTCAATATCGCACAGCGATTTTCTACTATAATGATGAGCAGAAAAAATTGGCTGAGGCGTCGAAAAAAAAGATTGAAGAGAGTTGTCGATTTAAAAAGCCGATTGTTACAGCGATCTTACCGGCTACTACCTTTTATGAAGCAGAGGAAGAGCATCAGCAATTTTATAAAAAATCACCAAAAGCGTATAAGGAAGACCGGCAAAAGTCTGGACGTGATGAATTCATTCATACGCATTGGTAAACATCAGCAGCTAAAAAACTAGCTGCTTTTTTTCAACTTAACTTTGACTCAGCTGTGATGAAAAAGATACAAATGAGAGGTTAATTTAAAAAGAACATGATATCTTATTGTGAAATGTGTAAAATTTTGTGATAATTTTGTATAAACCTCTTACGTTAAAAATAATTTTCTGCTATAGTAATATGAGAAGCGTTGATATTATAACATTTGAAGGGAGGAAAGCTGAGACTAGCATAGATGATGATCAAGATGATACGAAATGTTTTCCTCACAACATTTGCCTTATTATTGTTCTTTTGTTTAATAACGATCTTACTCGTTGAGAACTGGACACACACAGAAGCAGGGAAAGTTCCTGTGAAAACAGCAGTCTTACTTCACGCAATTAATCACAACTTAGTAACTCCTGATATGAAACCACCGAAAATGTTTACGAGTTCAGGAGCGAGTACGAGTTATACACGAGACATGATTTCCATTCCGGTTTCAGATGGCTCAACAATACCAGCACGAATCTATCAGCCCAAAGCAGAGGGACCTCATCCAATTATTATGTATTACCATGGAGGCGCTTTTCTAGAAGGATACGGTGACATCAATACACATGATAATATTGTCCGCTCCTTAGCAGCAAGAACACAAAGCATTGTCATTTCAGTTGGCTATCGGGTTGCTCCGGCTCATCCGTTTCCTACAGCGATAGAAGACAGCTATGAAGCTCTCGTTTGGGCGGTGCAAAATGCACATTCGATTAACGGTGACTCAGAGAAGATTGCCGTTGTTGGAGACAGTGCAGGTGGGAACATTGCGACGGTTGTTTCACTGATGGCTCGAGATCGCAATGGACCTGAACTGGCAGCGCAGGCGATGCTATATCCGTTAACAACATTTAAGGATACCCCGTTTCAATCAAGAGAGAGCTATGATAGTGGTTACTTTTTGTTATCAAGAAATGTGATGCTTCGTGCAAGGGAGTACTATACTCCTTTAAAAGAAATGTGGGATAGCCCCTATACGTCTCCTCTTGATGCAAAGCAATTAAATCGTCTTCCACCTGCTCTTATCATTACAGCAGAATTTGATCCGCTACGTGATGAAGGAGAAGCGTATGGGAAACGATTAGCCGATTCAGGAATTCCTGTAGAGGCAGTGAGATATAATGGGGTCATGCACGGGTTTGTTTCTTTTTATGAGGTCATGCAAAGAGGGGATCATGCTCTCCATCATACAGCAATGTATTTAAAGCGAGCTTTTCACGGTGAAGTATCTCATTCACCGTATCGCCTTATGGTATACGGTGAACCCTCCACGCAAGAGGCGTTGCAGGATCGGGTAGAAGCCTATGCAATTGGCGGATTTTTAATTGGAAAGCAAGCATTATCCATGTTTACAGGATGGTAAAAAAACGGAACCGAACGATCACGGATTGTTCGGTATTTTTGTGCAAGTAAAAAAGGATACGTTCGGTGATGTCCAGCGCAAGCGCCTAGCCGTTCGAGATTGCTTCAACATATAAATGGCTGCCTATAACCTGCCTACATCTTGACAGGCTTTCAGCACTTGTCACAGCTGAACTAGGCGCTTGCGTATTTCTTCGTGATCAAGTAATTAAGCGATCATGCATAAGCTAACAATAGCAGCTTAATAGTCATAAATTAGGGGGGAAGTGTTTCCGTTTTATCCCAAAATACAGAGGAATCATGCCCAAACAATGGGCGTTACGATTCAGCCTATTCCCTTTCTAGTGAAAGAAACCAAAGATGAACCAGTAACGATTTATAGAAGTACTTTAATAATGGAAAGAAGGTCCACCTATCCAAGCACAGCAAATACAAGAGACGGCAAAGTTGAAAGGGCGTTTCGCTACGATTGACGGATAAACCTGCGTTCTTCTTCATTGAGACCACAAGACCCACACTGAATCCGTCTTGTGGGCCCACGATAAGGCAAATGGAACGGGTCAAGCCGATTTTGCTCATATTGTTGGATTACTTCCCCGCTTTGTGGGTCGAGCTTCACAGCAACTACCTCCTGTTCGATAAGATGAAAACGAGACCGGTTTGTTTTACAGCTTGGGCAAACATAGGATTGTGCCACAAAAACGCCTCCTTTTACGTCATAGATTGCCCGAAAACCTTGTGAACATTCGTTTTTATCAAAAAGAAAAATGGTTGAAATCCACAATGAAAGTTGTTCGACAGGATTTACTATGACGGAACATTAAGTAAATGACAAATCATATTACCAGTTGTTGGGGAAGATGCAATCTAAGTACCCGTCATATTTGATACTGAGAAATTAATGGATGAAAAGGAAACGATAAGAAAAATTGTTGGGGCACAATCACAAGTATTTAAAAGAAAAAACATTATTAGTTGAATCGTGTATGATTTCTCCTAGATAATGTCGATAGGCTACGTTAAAACGAAAATAATTTGAGTGTTTTTATTTGGCAGCGAGGATTAGAGTACAATACTATGTAGCTTGTGAAAAGCTAAATGAATCTCCTTTTACAACGAGTTAAAGGAGATTATTCGTATTGTCACGTATTCAATATGTAAAGTAAATAAAACGACAAAGTTTCATGGTCATGTTATATTGGAGAAAGACAGCAAAATAATTTATTTTAATACGAGAAATCTTTGTTCTTTTCAGTTATAATTTTAAAGTATTGACATACATCTTAGGATTTTGAAAAAGGAGCATCGATATTGTTAAATCATACAGTGCTTAAGAAAGTGATGATAATTTTTACCATTCTTTTGATTGGTATCTTTTTTTATTTCTATTCTGCTGTGTTTATGCCTATTCTGTTAGCTTTACTTACGGCTCTTATGTTTGAACCATTAGTAAGGTTACTTCAAAAATACTTGCGAACAAATAAGCGATTACTTGCTGTAACGATCATTTTTACTTCGTTTGTGCTAGTAAGTAGTATTACGATCTATGTGACCTTGACAAAAATGATCAATGAATTTGTGAATTGGACCTTTCAGCTTCCACAATACATTGTAGAATTTCAAATCGTAGTTAATCAATTAATTGAAGATTTTAATGTGATGATTGAGGATATTCCACAAAAGCATTTGCTTATCCAAGAGTTAGAAAATCAAACGCAATTGCTAACAGACCGTGCGTATGATGCTGCCCAAAACATTTTTCCAATTCTGGTATCTTGGGTGCAAGCCATTCCAGATATGATCGTTGTTACGCTATTTTATTTAATTACACTTTTTTTAATCAGTCTAGACTTACCAAGACTTACTGCGATGTTTTATCGTTTTTTCAAAGAGGAGACCGCAGTAAAAATAAAGTTTGTAAGCGAACGCTTGGGAACGGTGTTTTTAGGATATTGGAAAGCACAGTTTTTACTAAGTATTCTCATTATTGTCCTTTCTTATATTGGTTTAATGCTTATCGTGCCTGAACATGCCTTAATTATGTCCATTGTCATTTGGGTTGTAGATATAATCCCACTCTACATCGGTCCAGCCTTAGTACTTGTTCCTTGGGCAATCTATGCGTTTATTTTAGGAGACGCAGCTGTAGGAACCGGCCTATTGATATTGGCGACGGTTTTACTTGTTATACGCAGAATCTTAGAGCCTAAGGTAATGGGGGATCAGATGGGGCTCTCAGCACTTGCTACCGTTCTTTCCATGTATTTTGGACTGTACTTTCTTGGCGTCATGGGATTAATATTAGGTCCATTCGTGGTAATTGCTGTAAGAGCCGCGATTGAAGCAGAGTTTTTCAAGTTTAACTTTAAGATTTAAGAATGTTTGAATCTATAATAATGGGGCTGAGTTGTGAAAAAATAAATTTTACAACAAGCATACTCTTTCAGTGGAACTTTTGCTGATGGTGTATGCTTTTTTGTATTAATGAAAAAATTTAATCATAATAAATGTCACTCCCTATCGGTAATCGAATAGGGAGTGGCTTAATCATGGTTTTAGTTTCTCAAATAAGGTCACATGCAAAAGCCTTCATAAAAAATCACTTGAATTAGAACGCCCAATTACCTTTGCGGAAGATGGGATCACGGCTACCATCTTCTTTAATCCCGTCAATGTCCATGTCGCCTGAACCGATCATAAAGTCAACGTGGGTAAGACTTGTATTGATGCCGCTTTTCTCAAGCTCTTCCTTGCTCATGTCCTTTCCGCCTTCGATGTTGAAAGCATAGGCGCTACCGATGGCCAGGTGGTTTGAGGCATTTTCATCAAATAAGGTGTTGTAGAAAATAATATTCGTCTCAGAGATAGGCGATTGATGCGGAACAAGTGCAACCTCACCAATGTATCTTGAACCTTCATCCGTATCAAGTAAGCACTCTAATGTTTCGTAGCCTTCTTTCGCTGTAAAATCAACAATTTTACCATCCTTAAACGTTAAGCTAAATTCGTTAATCAGCGTCCCGCCATAATTTAATGGTTTTGTGCTCGTCACGGTTCCGTTAACACCTGTTTTAAGGGCAGCAGTGAATACTTCTTCTGTTGGCATATTGGCAACAAAATCAATGCCTTCGCGATTCGTGCTACCGCCACTCACCCATACATGCGTTGGGGGAAGCTCGATCGTTAAATCGGTTCCTGGCCCAGTGTAATGAAGCGCTTTGTAACGACGTTCGTTTAGCTGAGTCTTTTTTTCATCTAACAGTTTAAGGTGGTCTTTCCATGCTGCTACAGGGTCTTCCTTATCAATTCTCGTTGCAGCAAAAATAGCGTCCCACAACTTCTCGACGGCTTTATCAGATGTTTCATTCGGGAATACTTTTTGTGCCCAGCCTTCTGAAGAAGCTGCTACGATCGACCAGCTAATTTTGTCAGACAAAATATACGAACGGAATGTTGATAAGGCTTTACCGCTAGCTTTATTCAAGTTTGCCACACGTTGTGGTTCGACATCCTTTAACAGATCAGGATTTGAACCGGTAATACTTAAAAAAGCAGCACCGTTTTCAGCTAGATCTTCAAAGCCTTTGGCAATCCATTCCGGGTATTCATGAAAGGCTTCATCTGGTGCGAGCTGAAATTTTGTTAACGTAATTTCTTCGTCACTCCAATCAACATGGACATGCTTCGCCCCTGCTTCATATGCTTTTTTCACAACCAAGCGTACGAGATCAAGGGCTGAAATAGGCGTGCGAATCACAAGGGTTTGACCTTTTTGAATGTTAACGCCGACCTTAACTGCTAATTCTGCGTATTTTTCAAGTTTTTCAGCAAAAGTAGTCATTAAATATAGACCTCATTTCTTTATGTATGATAGGCTTCTTCTATTTTAGCAACTTTTACATATGAAGCAAAGCATGATGTAGCCATGCTAAATATGGTATAGTATAATAATAATGCAAGAATGAAGATATTCACAGGCTATCTGTGAGAGAGGTTCGCAAACTCCCTCTTTAAAAAAACTAAGGTGTGAGCTGTGTCCATCTGATGCAGTTTTCTTTTTTTGTCGCTTTTGCGACGAGGTAGTTTCCGGATGCTCGTTCTTCGATGCTTGAAAGGAGAAATGAGTCATGAGGAACAATAAAGCCGTTGTTGTCTTTAGTGGAGGACAAGATAGTACGACATGCTTATTTTGGGCGTTGAAGCAGTTTGATGAAGTGGCAACGGTCACATTTGACTATGGTCAACGTCATAAAGCTGAAATTGAATGTGCAAAGGAAATCGCTGCAAAGCTCGGTGTCTCGTTTCGTGTGCTTGATATGAGTTTGTTAAACCAGCTTTCTGCAAATGCATTGACACGAGATGATATTGAGGTGAAGCCTGGGAAAGATGGTGAGTTGCCATCGACCTTTGTGGAGGGGAGAAATCATCTGTTTTTATCATTTGCAGCAGTTTATGCGAAACAAATTGATGCCCGTCATATTGTGACAGGTGTTTGTGAAACCGATTTTAGTGGCTACCCAGACTGTCGGGATGTTTTTATTAAATCATTAAATGTAACCCTAAACCTGGCGATGGATGATCAATTTGTGATTCATACGCCACTAATGTGGTTGGATAAAGCGCAAACATGGGAGCTTGCTGATAAGTTGGGTGCTCTTGAGTTTATCCGTGAAAAAACTCTTACTTGCTATAACGGCGTAAAAGGTGACGGTTGTGGAGAGTGTCCCGCATGTGACTTGCGTCGTCGTGGGCTTGAGACCTACGAAAAACAAAAGCAGGGGAGTGATTCTCTGTGATTCAACAATTTTATCCGCAAGTTGACCATCCATTTGAATTTGAACTAAACAAGGACATGCACCTTGCTGCGGCACATTTTATTCCTGCAGAAGAAGCAGGGAAATGTCAGGACATGCACGGTCATACGTATTTTATTAATGTGACGATTGCGGGGGACATGCTTGATGAAACGGGATTCCTCGTTGATTTTAAACAATTAAAGGAGCTTGTTCATAAAAGGTATGACCATTCCTTATTAAACGACCATGCGGAGTTTTCTTCTAAATTTCCTACTACGGAAGTCGTAGCAAAAACCATTTGGGAACGAATTCAAGCATACCTTGATTCAAAACAAAATCGACCATCCTGTGTTCAAGTGATTGTTCGGGAAACGCCGACGAGCTACGTCGTATACCGTCCGAAGAAAAAGGGGGAAGTGAAATGAAAAAAATCCCTGTTATGGAAATATTCGGTCCGACGATTCAAGGAGAAGGAATGGTCATCGGTCAAAAAACGATGTTTGTTCGTACAGGTGGCTGTGATTATAGCTGCTCCTGGTGCGATTCCGCATTTACATGGGATGGCTCTACAAAAGCGATCTTATATACAGCAGATGACATCATTAAAAAGCTAAAGGAAATTGGAGGTGACCGTTTCTCCCATGTGACCATATCCGGTGGGAATCCGGCCCTTCATAAAGGAATAGGCGAGCTCGTGGACTTGCTTCACAGCATGAACATTAAGGTTGCTCTTGAAACACAAGGAACGATTTGGCAAGAATGGTTACCATTAATTGATGATATGACCATTTCACCAAAGCCTCCGAGTTCAAAGATGGTAACCGATTTTAAAGCTTTAGATAGCATTATTGAACGTTTAAAAGGGAATAATATTAGCTTAAAGGTTGTCGTTTTTGATGAGCAGGACTTTTCTTATGCTGTGACCGTTCATCAAAGGTATCCATCGGTACCGTTTTATTTGCAAGTTGGAAATGACAGCACCACAACGACTGATGATGAAGCATTGTTAAAAGTCCTTTTAAACCGTTATGAGTGGCTTATTGAAAAGGCAGTTCAATCAACGGTGATGAATGACGCAAAAGTGCTCCCGCAGCTCCATACCTTTGTATGGGGCAACAAGCGCGGTGTGTAAAGGAGGAAAATCGATGGCTGGAAGAAAAGAGGAAGAGCTTGAAGGTGTTAATCTTCTTGGCAATCAAGGAACGAAATATCAATTTGAATATGATCCCAGTATTCTAGAGGTGTTTGAAAATAAGCATCAAAGTCGCGATTATTTTGTAAAGTTTAATTGTCCAGAATTTACGTCATTATGCCCAATGACCGGACAACCAGACTTCGCCACCATCTATATCAGCTACATTCCAGATGTGAAGATGGTAGAAAGCAAGTCATTGAAGCTTTATCTTTTCAGCTTCAGAAACCATGGTGATTTCCACGAGGACTGCATCAATATCATTATGAATGATTTAATCGAGCTTATGGAACCACGCTACATTGAAGTATGGGGTAAATTTACACCTCGTGGCGGCATCTCGATCGATCCATATACGAACTATGGGAAACCAGGAACGAAATATGAGAAGATGGCAGAGTACCGTCTCATGAATCATGATCTGTATCCTGAGACCATTGATAATCGCTAGGAAGTGCAACGTAAAATTTTATAACTTAACTCATCCATTCTTAAAAGGATAAGTAGGGTACTCATTTACTCAGCTTATCCTTTTTTGATTTTTCGTTTGAAATATGAACCCTTTAAAAAGGTAAAAATGGGCACACTAAGATGAAATCTTGGATAAATCATTCGAGGTGACAATGGTGAGCTTTGAAATCCTGTTAATGCAGTTGATTTACCTTTTTTACATGATTAGTGGTGTGCGTAGTAATTATCGAACGTTTATCTTAATTTTGTTATTATCTGCTGCGTTTGTTGGAAGTGCTGGAAACCTTACAAATGCTGCGTCTCTCACACGAGCAAGCGACACAGAGGAAGTAGAACAGTCCGATTTAGAAAATAAACGAGAAGTCACCGCAGCCGTTAAGAGTGACGAATTAGCAAATGCAAAGTTTGTATTTTTCGATGTAGGGCAAGGAAACAGTACGTTAATTGTGGGACCAAACAAAGAAGTCATTCTTATTGATACAGGTAGATATGATAACTACTTAATTTTTAAATTATTGAAACAAGAAGAAGTTGAAAAGATTGATCTATTAATTTTAACGCATCCTCATGCTGATCATATTGGGAATGCCGAAAGCATCATTCAAAGCTATGCACCACAAGAAATTTGGATGAATGGTGATAAGCATACAAGTCACGTATTTGAGCGTGTAATGAATGCAGTCCATGAATCAAAAACAGGGTACCATGTACCATCAATCGGAAAGAGCTACAAAATTGGAGCTTTTACGTTAAAACTTTTGCATTCAAGCTGTGGAAGCAATGATTTAAATAATGGCTCTATGGCCTTTTATCTTTCATACGGACAAGTGACAATTTTTTTTACTGGTGATATTGAAAAAGCTGCTGAGCAAGCGATAATAAATGGAGGCCTAGTTCAGAGGGTAGATATTTTGCAAGTACCTCATCATGCATCAAGTGACTCTTCACATGACTTTTTTTTACGCCGCTTCAATCCTTCTGTCGCTATTTATTCGGCCGCTGAAATGAACAGTTACGGTCATCCACATAAAGAAGCCCTAACAAGATTAAAAAAAGTTGCAAAAAAAGTGTATGGAACCGATATGAATGGAACGATTAAAATCATGACAAATGGTGTCAACTATGAAGTTGTTGTGGAAAGAAGTGAAGAGAGGAAGGTCATGCCTTCCAAAATTATATAAATGACTCAAATGAATCCGTCTATTCTCGGTGGATAGTATGTATCAATGGAATGAGCCATGATTGCTCCGGACTTCGGAAACTGTTTTCTTAATTCTGTACAAGCCTTGACCCGATAATCATTTAAGTGGGTTATTTTTGGATCGTATGTAACGAGTACTTCAGCAAGGACAGAGATTAGCGTAACATTTTCTGTGTACTGTTCGTCAAAACGAGTGGATACTAGGTTAACGGAAGTTACTTTAATGGTGGCGCTTTGATATTTGGAAATCAAATCGATTCGACGATCCAGCTCTTCTTTTGGTGTGGTTGGGTTTGAATATAGATAAATAGTTGCTTCACAAAAAGCTTTCCCTCTGTACAAAAAAACTTCCTCCATTCCAATTCTTTCTTTCATTGTACCAGATTGGTCGCTAAAGAGCGTCGTTAAGAACATGGTGCTAGCGATTGCACAGAAAAGGAGTGTTTCAATGACCGAGACACTCCTTAAAAGGAAAATTTAAATCAATGCGTTCTGATATATAGAAAACTGTTAAGAAAACTGAGTTTGTTCTGCGCTATGATGAATATATAAAGCGAACAACAAGGCCTACATTGTAAGTTATGGGTAATATAACGGTTTATTTAGTCCATAATTAATTGCTCTGTAATCATTTTACTATGGTGAGTCAGCTCTTTAACCAAGTATGGAATTTGTCCAGATAAAAACTGGTTTTTTAGTCCAGTTAAGCTTAGGGATGCGATCATTTGACCAAAATCATCAAATACTGGAACTGCAACGGAAGAAATCCCAACACGTAATTCTTCATTTGTTGTTGCATAACCGCATTCTCTTGCTTTCTTAATTTGGGTAAGGATCTCATTTTCTGAAGTAATGGTATTTGTGGTAAATCTTTTTCGTGGTTTTTCTAATACACGGTTAATTTCATCTTCGCATTGATAGGCTAAAAGAATTTTTCCAGCTGCAGTGCAATAACAAGGAACTCGATTTCCTGTTTTAGAAATCGTCCCGTAATCATCGCGTGGGATCGTTTTTGAAAGATAGACAACACCGCCTCGATCATATACTGCTAATCTTGCCACTTTTCGTGTTGACTCAACCAATCTTTCCATGATTGGGTTTGACACATGCCTGATTTCAGTGGTGTGATAAAAAAGAAAACCTAATTCAAAAGCTCCAATCCCTAATCGATATTTTTGGGTTTTTGGGTTTTTTTGTACGAGGTTTGTTTCACATAGCGTGTTCATTAATCGAAATACTGTACTTTTAGCTAAATTAAGCTCGTGGCTAAGTTGTGTGATCCCTAGCTCTTTGTTATCTGGTGAAAATTCTTTTAAAATTCGAATGGCATTATGAACGGATGATAGCACTTCATTATTTTTTTTCATGTTTACACTCCCACCTTTTTAGAATGACGGTCATTTGATGAAAAGGCTCTCAAACCAAATATATATAAGAAGATATCATGTCTATTGGGAATTTTCAATGAATTCATTAAATTGGAACGGTTTCTTTTTATTTTGTATTGTGCATGTTAGCTTTTTTATTCGGTTTCTTGCTGGATGAGCACTAAGAAAGAAGGGAAATCAATATGAAATTTTTTTATCTCATTTTGTTTTTTCAAACGTTGTATAGCATTTCCTTACATAGCACCAGGCCCATTATAACGTTGTATGCTGATTCTCTTGGAGCCTCTGTTGCTGTAGTAGGGATGCTCGTTTCAAGCTTTGCTCTTCTTCCCATGCTGCTAGCCATTTCCATAGGGAAGTGGCTCGATCATTATGGGGCGAAAAGGATATCAATCATTGGCGCTGTTGGTATGCTGCTTGCGTTTGGTATCCCTAGTCTTGTTCCCAATTTTTTAACATTGTTTTTATCGCAAATCCTTTTAGGAATCTCTCATCTGTTTGTTTTAGTTGCTCTACAAAAAACTGTAGGGAATTTACCTGGAAATAGAGACAAACTAATTGCTACCTTTAGTCTAACAGGGTCCCTTGGAGAATTAATCGGGCCTCTTTATTCTGGCTTTACATATGAGCACTTTGGTTTTCAAGCGACTTTTTTCATAGCAGCCGTTTTTGTTTTTGTCACACTCACCTTCACCCTCTTTACAAAGAATCAATCGTGGGGAAAGATAAACTGGTCCAATGTGAAACAAAGTCCATCATGGATGTTGCTGAAAAATATTAATTTAAGAAAAGCAATGGTTGTAAGTGGGCTTGTCTTGTTTTCAAAAGATTTATTTGTTGCATATTTTCCTATCTATGGTAGTAGCATTGGCATGAATGCAAGTCAAATCGGAATTATCCTTTCTTTAATGGCAGGAATGTCAATCATTGTGCGAATCGCGCAGTTTCACCTTGTCCAAGCATTTGGAAGAGGCCTTGTACTTACTACGACACTTTTTATAAGTGGAATTGCCTATGTGCTTCTACCTTTAACACCGTTGCCTTTGCTTTTAACAGTGATAGCAATAGCGTTAGGAGGGGGATTAGGATTAGGTCAGCCACTTAGTTTAGTTTATGCATTGAATGTTAGCCCGAAAGACCGACAAGGAGAAGTTTTGGGTATGAGACTTACCTTTAATCGAGGCTCTCAATTTGTTGCCCCGTTTCTTTTTGGTGGTATTGGTAGTTTGGCGGGGATCTCTGCAATCTTTTGGGTAAGCGGTGGCATTCTTCTTTTAGGTGCTCATTTTACACGTTTGAAAAAAGAAGCAAATGATTCAAATAAAAAAGAAAGAGATAGAGCTTAAAGAAATGCTGTGCTGTATAAGAGAACCTAGTTATTTTGGTGAAGGAGGATATTCGCTAAGGTAAGAATAGAAGAACAACTTATTCTGATGTTATTGGAGGAGCTGCTATGAGTAAATTGAAACTTTCATTCGGCTGTTGGGATTATGATCGGATACGTGCCTTAACGGATGGCACGGTAAAAGCGGAGGGAATTGAGCTTAATTGGCTGAACATGCCTGTGGAAGAAACGTTTTGGCGAATGATGCGTCACCAAGAGTTCGATGTTGCAGAGTTGTCCTTTTCGTCCTATTTAATCGCTCGGGACCGCGGCTTTCCGAATTTTTCAGCCATTCCTGTCTTTATGTCAAGGTCCTTCAGACACTCTGGGATTTATATCAATAACCATGCAGGAATCAAAGAGCCTGCCGACTTGATTGGAAAACGGATTGGGATTCCTGAGTATCAGCTGTCGGCGTGTGTATGGATTCGTGGGATTCTCCACCATGAGTACGGCGTGTCGCCATCAAGTGTTCAATGGTTCACGGGTGGACAGGAGAAAGCAGGGCGTGTTGAAAAAATCAAGCTTGATTTACCATCTTCAATTAGTATCGAGCCGATTCGAGACGATCAAACATTGAATGAAATGTTAGAATCTGGTGAAATTGATGCCTTTATCGCCCCAAGAGCCCCATCCTGCTTCCTAAAAGGTTCACCGAATGTGTCGCGACTTTTCTCGGATCATGTAGCGGCAGAAAAAGAGTATTTTAAGAAAACGGGAATTTTCCCGATCATGCATGTTGTGGCGATCAAAGACGAAATATTAGAAAAAAATCCTTGGGTAGCTGCAAACCTATATAAAGCGTTTGTTGAGTCAAAGGAAAAAATCTATGAGGGCTTTCATCAAACTGCCGCGTTAAAAGTGACGCTACCGTGGTTGGTTTCAGAGATTGAACGAACGAAAGAAATTATGGGTGAAGACTTTTGGCCGTACGGTTTAGAGCAAAATCGCGCGACGCTCGAAGCATTTGTAACCTATTCCTATGAACAAGGATTAATTAAAAATAAGCTAGCGGTTGATGATCTTTTCGTAAAGTCAACGCTAGAAGAATATGTTATTTAAGTCAGAATGCATGCTTTGTAGATTTGTCAAAGCATGCATTTTCTCTGTCTTTAACAGATTTATTGTCCATCTTTGGATATTATTAATCAGATGATTAGAAATCGTTCAGTTTATTTATATTTTCTGGTCAATAAAGACGTGCTATGATTTTATTAAATCGTAACACTGGAAAGGAGGTGTACCATGAGTAAGGAATTAA
>NZ_ANNK01000087.1 GCF_000334155.1 Halalkalibacterium ligniniphilum
ATCGAGCCGATTCGAGACGATCAAACATTGAATGAAATGTTAGAATCTGGTGAAATTGATGCCTTTATCGCCCCAAGAGCCCCATCCTGCTTCCTAAAAGGTTCACCGAATGTGTCGCGACTTTTCTCGGATCATGTAGCGGCAGAAAAAGAGTATTTTAAGAAAACGGGAATTTTCCCGATCATGCATGTTGTGGCGATCAAAGACGAAATATTAGAAAAAAATCCTTGGGTAGCTGCAAACCTATATAAAGCGTTTGTTGAGTCAAAGGAAAAAATCTATGAGGGCTTTCATCAAACTGCCGCGTTAAAAGTGACGCTACCGTGGTTGGTTTCAGAGATTGAACGAACGAAAGAAATTATGGGTGAAGACTTTTGGCCGTACGGTTTAGAGCAAAATCGCGCGACGCTCGAAGCATTTGTAACCTATTCCTATGAACAAGGATTAATTAAAAATAAGCTAGCGGTTGATGATCTTTTCGTAAAGTCAACGCTAGAAGAATATGTTATTTAAGTCAGAATGCATGCTTTGTAGATTTGTCAAAGCATGCATTTTCTCTGTCTTTAACAGATTTATTGTCCATCTTTGGATATTATTAATCAGATGATTAGAAATCGTTCAGTTTATTTATATTTTCTGGTCAATAAAGACGTGCTATGATTTTATTAAATCGTAACACTGGAAAGGAGGTGTACCATGAGTAAGGAATTAACACGCTTTGGTGTAGCCATGCCAGCTGACCTAGTGAAAAAGTTTGATCATTATATTGCGAAAAAAGGCTATAGCAACCGCTCTGAAGCATTACGTGATCTCGTCCGTCGATCCGTACTGGAGAGTGAACAATCAGATATAAATAAAGTTGTAGCAGGAACAATTGTCATTATTTATGATCACCATTATAGTAATCTAGCGAAAAAAATTATGAACCTTCAACACGATTACTACAAGGAAATTATTTCAACCATGCACATTCATCTCAATCATTCCCAATGCCTTGAAATTCTTGTGGTAAGAGGCAAGCAAAAAAAATTACAGGAACTCCATGAAATCGTCGAAGCTCAAAAAGGAGTTTCGTATTCAGAATTATCGGTGACGTTTGTAGACGATGAAGTGGAACTAGAATCATAGGATGAGCATAGATAATGGCAACATCAAAAAGATATTTTTTATACATAATCATTGGAAAAAGGCTGCTCATGCCCGTAAAACAAATGTGAATGTGAGCCTTTCGCAACAGTTACTAGACAATCTTAGATGAGAGAAATGCGAAAGCGAGTCTTTGTTCGTTTTATAATTAAAATACGAAGGGGATATGAATGGTGAAAAAGCTACGAAATTTAACAGTAAGTTTATTATTATGTATCGCATTAATGGCATGTGGTCAAAGTGAAGAGACGAGCATGGAAGAAGCTACGGAACCAATTGACGAAGCGATTACCGAGGCAGAGCAAGAACCAATTGAGGAAGAAGAATCAATGCCTGAGGAAGCTGTTAATGTGGAAGACGGGGAGGAAGAGAGCGGAACTGACCACCATGACGAGCTGCCTTACGAATGGGCAGGAAGCTATGAATTGAACGAAGGTGAGTACACGCTTCTTTTACCTCAGAATGAATTTGGTGATGAAAGCATGCTTATAAGCTTTATTCTTGAAAATAGTAATATTACGGATGTAGAGCACCATGCTGCTCATGTGATGGAATCTGAGGCAGCAGAAGTAGCCGGTGGATCAACGTTTGAAGCAAAAAGTGAGTATGTATATAACCTATTTTTGAATACTGAAGGATCGACTAGTTTTATATTGACAGTAAGTGAATCTGGAAGCTATCGAATATTCACGGAACATCATGCCGAAGAGTTTGATATGCAAATCATAAATGAAGCAGGGGACGAAGTTGAAGCTGCAAATGTTTCAGAATATGAAGGACATGCTCACGACCACGGACACGATCATAAATAAAACCATTCGAACATTCACAAGGATAGGAAAGCAATTGTATGTTCAGTCAGTACAATATATAAAACAAATGTGAGTGGCATTTTGATTGAAAGGTGGCGCGTGTTGTGAATTCGATAGAAATTAACGAGCTTAGCTACTCATATGCAGACAATACAAAAGCACTTTCGAATCTAACCTGTTCATTTTCGGCTCAAAATATTGCTTTATTAGGCGGAAATGGAAGTGGAAAATCAACTTTTTTGCAACATTTAAATGGGTTACTTTTACCAAAAAAAGGTTCAATTGACATTTTAGGAGAAAGAGTAGCAAAGGAAAACCTTGAGTCAATTAGAAAAAAAGTCGGTCTTGTCTTTGATCATCCCGACCATCAATTGTTTGCACCAACCGTTTATGAGGATGTGGCTTTTGGTCTCCGGAATAGTGGGTTTTCAGAGAACGAAGTAAAAAAACGTGTGGAAGAAACACTTGAATTACTAGGAATCAGATTTTTAAAAGATCGTCCCCCTTACAATTTGAGCTTAGGACAAAAGAAAAAAGTTGCGATTGCAGGCGTTGTTGCAATGGAACCAAAAGTGATATTGTTCGATGAACCATTTTCAGGCTTGGACCCTGCATCATTAGAGGAGTTTCTTGAATTATTATACAAGCTAAAAATCCTTGGTCATACAATCATTCTCTCGACCCATGATGTTGATATTGCTTATCATTGGGCGGAGGAATGCATGCTCTTAAAAGATGGGGAAATCGTTGCGGTGGGGACGGCTGAGATCATGGAGGATCAAGAACTGATGGAAAGAGCGCGTTTATCTCTTCCAAGTTTAGTCACGCTGTTTCAGCATACATCGTGGCGACCAAAAACGATAGAAGAAGCGCGGTTGATTTTAACCGAATGCTTTGCAAAAAATAAGGTATTTGAAAAGGAATTACAAAGATGAAAAAGCTTTTATTCTTTTGACTTTTAACCTTATTCGATCGCGTTTCTGAGTCTTTTGTATTGCACACAAAATGATCTTTGAACCAATTGAACCTTGTTCAGCACGAATGGTTTATGCAGGTCGCAGCATTTCAAACCGAGAAATCTAAGCAAATTTGAACGCCAAAAAGTTTATTTCCAACATCGGAGATAAGCTTTTTTATATGGTTAAGAAAGGAAAATTTTGAACACAGAATTTTATCGAAACAGAAGTTTATCGCAGTAGTAGTTGAACATTGAAAGGTTTAAGGATAACTGGAACGAAGACTTTTGTGCAATGAAATGTAGTGTTTCGTTGAGCAGAACAACTAACTGGTCACGTTAAAAATTTGCTCATACTGTAAAAAATAGGTATGCCCTTCTGAACAAAAAATAGTCTAAAAAGGTAGTGTTACAGCAGAGAGGATGTTTTAAAACGTAACGAGAAGGAGGGGGATCGATTTGTATATCATTCTTCTCATCATTCATTTTCTAATAACAACGACGATATTTGGACTTAAGCCGATTGTTTCTTTATATGCAAATTCGCAGGGGGCTTCAGCGCTAATTATTGGGATGTTAGTTTCCATTTATGCGGTTACACCTATGTTAACGGCTCTTTACGTTGGCAAATGGCTTGATCGCTTTGGAGCAAAAAGGATGCTGTTGGTAGGATCGAGCCTTATGGTTTTTGCCGTCTCCATCCCTGTATTACATGTAGGTCTTTCAAGTTTGTTTGTTGCTCAAATGTTTTTAGGTTTTTCACAAATTTTTATTGTTGTGTCGATTCAAAAAACGGTTGGTAATTTAGCTGGTTCAAGAGATAAGTTAATTGCTACACTATCCTTTGTTGGTTCAGCAGGAGGGTTAACTGGGCCGCTTCTAACAGGGTTTTCTTATGATATTTTAGGTGTGGAAGCTGCATTTATGGTGGTAATTGGTTTAGTAAGTGTTGCTTGGTTTCTTATTATTCTGTTAAGGAAAAATTGCTGCCCGATAACAGGACTTTCAGAAACGCCTAAGAAAGAATCAACATGGTGTTTATTTAAAAACAAAAATTTACGGAACGCCTTGCTTATAAGTGGAATGGTACTTTATTCAAAAGAATTATTTTCTGCTTATTTTCCCATTTTTGCGAGTGAACAAGGAATTAGCCCAAGTATGATTGGGTTGATTCTTTCGATGATGGCAGGGGCCTCAATGATGGTTCGTATTGTTCAGCACCATCTTGTCAACAAATTTGGTCGCAATCACATTTTATTATTAACAATGATCATGAGTGGTGTCAGCTATTCCCTCATTCCGTTTTTTTATGAACCTACCCCTCTTATTTTATTATCACTTGTCTTAGGTGCTGGACTAGGACTTGGTCAACCATTAAGTCTTGTATTTGCTTTAAACTCAAGCCCTCAAGGCCGTCAAGGAGAAGTGCTAGGATTGCGAATTACGATTAACCGAGGTGCTCAGTTTTTTGCCCCTCTCTTGTTTGGAGCTGTCGGTACAGTTGCAGGCATATCTCCAATTTTCTGGGTAAGTGGAGGCTTTTTACTAATTGGCACCTATTTCACTCGTCCGGCAAAACAATTGTCAGAGAAGGAAGCTATTGAAAAGGATACCGTATAAAAGAACAAGAGGTTTCATCCTAAACGATTTTTTACTATTCTAATAAAACAGCGAGTCATTTGATAGATAGTGATGAAATGTATGCTGGTTCAAAGGAAATAAGTGAATGTTTAACCATCTGAAAGGGGGAGCACTTATGTCAAAAATTGCGGCTGCAGCTGTTGCAACAAATGTGAGAGAAACGGAAATTCGAGAATTTCATTTACCTGAGATTGGGGAAGATGAAGGAATATTAAAAGTAGAAATTGTAGGTGTTTGCGGCACAGACGTAGACTACTATCGAAAGGAACAATCCCCAAGAATTCTCGGGCATCATATTGTCGGGGATATTGAACGAATTGGTGAAAAAGCGGCAAAAAAATGGGGACTTGCTCCTGGTGATCGAGTCGTCATGGAAGAATACATTCCATGTGGGCAATGTAAGCATTGCAGAACGGGTGTACTTCGTGCTTGTGAAGAAACGGATCCGAGAAAAAACGGAATTCGCTACGGTGCAACGCCACTTGACATCGCACCTTCTTTGTATGGAGGCTTTGCACAGTATGTTTATTTACATCCAAATGCTGTACTCCATAAAATTTCAAAAGATGTTGATTTAGTTGAAGCTTCGTTTGCATTGCCTTTATCAAACGGTTTTGAATGGATGTGCATTGAAGGAAATGTTGGTCCGAATCAAGTTGTATTGATTCAAGGACCAGGACAGCAAGGCTTAGCCTGTGCCTTAGCAGCAAAATATGCTGGAGCTGAGGTGATTGTTACAGGCAGAAATACAAGCATGAAACGATTGGAATTAGCGAAAAAATTAGGTGTTGATCACATCATCAATATTAGCGAAGAAAATTTAGTTGAACGAGTTAAAGAAATTACTAAGGGAAGCATGGTGGATGTTGTTCTGGATGTAACATCAGGGGGCGCAGGCCCTGTTACTTCGTCACTTGATGTGGCTAATAAAGGTGCGACGATTATTCTCGGTGCCTACAAGTATCAAAAAATTGCCGAATGGGATATTGATGAGGTTATAAAAAAAACCTTGACAATTAAAGGAGTTCGAGGACATAGCTATCATTCTGTTGAAATGGCGATCGAATGTATATCGTCCGGGAAATTCCCAATTAAAATTATGAACTCTCACAATTATCCACTAGCAAAAACGGATGCAGCATTAAAAACAGCTGGTGGTGAAGGAGAACCGTTTCCACTGCTTGTTACGGTATCTCCTTGGTTATAGGGAAAAAGAAACATTGTAAATTTTAATCAGTTGATTAAAACCTTCGAATAGGTTGACCAAAAATAGTTTGTTAATCTTTAGGTAACCCTAAAGATTAAATTGGAAGTTAAATTCTCAATTTTCGAAATTATTTTTAGTTCTATATAACGGAACCGCTAATTTTTTACTCGATGTGGCCCTTCTATAATGAAAATAGAACAATAATAATTCAACTAGGGAGTGGTTTTGATGGTATTAAAAGCTGAATTAAATGAAAGATTATGTCGTGTAGAAAAAGGAACACCAATGGGTGAGGTTTGGCGCAGATATTGGTTCCCTGCATTATTATCAGAAGAGTTGCCAGAGCCAGATTGCGATCCAGTGCGTGTGCAATTACTTGGTGAAAAATTGGTTGCTTTTAGAGATTCAGATGGAAAAGTTGGCTTAATTGACCGCTACTGTCCTCATCGTCGTGTCGAATTATATTGGGGTAGAAATGAAGAGTGTGGCTTGCGTTGTGTCTACCACGGATGGAAATTTGATAGAGAAGGAAATTGTGTCGATATGCCAAACGAGCCAGACGAAAGTAATTTTAAAAACAAGGTAAAAATTAAGTCATATCCGACCTGGGAGGCGGGTGGAGTTATTTGGACGTACATGGGTCCTGAAGAAGACATGCCACCAAAGCCTGATTATGAGTGGCTACGAGCACCAAAAGATTTCGTGCATGTCTCGAAAACCTTTGAAAATTGTAACTGGGTTCAAGGCTTAGAAGGAGGAATTGATACATCCCATTCGTCCTTCGCACACAATGAGAACATTCATGATAAAAATGCTTTACGCACAAGAGTGAAAAATCCGAAGCTTGAAGTGGAGAAGACCCCTTCAGGATTCGTCTACGTTGGCATTCGTGATTTAAAAGAGGATGGTGTCTATATCCGAGGCTATCAATTCATTATGCCAGCTCAGCAAATGCGAGGAGCAATGGTGAAATGGAAAACGGGAGAAATGGAAGAATTCCCGAGCATCGCAGGGCATATTTGGGTTCCAATTGATGATGAAAATACATGGGTTTATAACTTTATCTATAGTGGTTCACCGGACATTCCATTTACCGAAGAATTTGTTCAAGAGCATGAAACTCAATTTGGTCGTGGACCAGAGGATGTATTATCAGGCTATAAACTAAAACGTAATGCTTCAAATGATTTTTTAATCGATCGAGATTTGCAGCGTAATAAAACGTTTACAGGCATTACGGGTATAAATACGCAAGACTTTGCATTGCAAGAAACAGCTGAAAGACCATTCACAGATCGTTCGTTAGAAAAATTAGGAACAGCCGACTCGGCAATCATTGTTGCCCGTCAACTTCTTTTAGAAGCAGCAAAGCAACTAGAAAATGGCGAAAAGCAGTTAAGAGGACAAGATCCTGAAACCCATCGTCATGTTCGTGGTTGTGATAAGTTATTACCTCCAGGCAATATTGATTGGCGGGTAGCAATAAAAGAAGATCTAACGGCAAAATTTTAATTGCCTTAGAAATAAATGATTTAAGAAAGGGGCAAAAAATGGGAGTAGAGTCACATTATCACAGTAAAAAAGACCGAATTTTCGTTCGTGCAATTCAGGGAAAGTATAATCTTCAAAAGGAGTTAGAACGACTACGTTCACTTCCAAGAGTAAGAAAAGGGAAAGAAATCAAGTTCAATGATGGACCACAAGCCTTTAGTAAGCATTATATTGAGCCAGTAGATGGAATGGGCCAAACTCTTCACATACATTTAGAGGAATATGGCCCTGGTGGGGTCTCTCAAAAGCATGGTCATGTAAATGAAGCTGCCTTCTATATTTTAGATGGAATCGGCTATGAAATTCATGATGAAATTCGTTATGACTGGGAAGCAGGGGATGTGGCAATTGTCCACAACAATTGTGTTCACCAGCATCATAACGCGAGCAAGGATAAACCAGCGCGAGCATTAGTGCTTAAAACAAAGCCGATGTACATGTTCATGAACATGCTGTTTCAAAAGCAGGTCATCCCGAGACCAACAGAACCAACCCCAGAAGGCGTAGGTTTTAAAGCAAGAGAACACGAGGATTAATAAATTTTTCTGAAAGGTGGTTTTAAAAATAATTATATAATAAGGAGATGATCATTCATGGCTTTTGATGAATCAAATGCTTGGAGAAAAGGTGATATATCAGAGAAGTTTTATCAAGATTTACTAGATGATGCAATGGATAAACCGAAAAAAGATGCAGAAAGAAAAAAGGTTGTAAAAGCAGAAGAAATGCCGTGGGAACTGTCGCGCCAAGGTTTATTAAAGCATTTAATTAATGAGCAAATGAATACAAGAATGGAAACGGTGGATGCTTATATGCAAATTATTCCACCAGGAAGCCGCTCGGGAAAACATCGTCATTTGGCAGAAGAATGCTTATACGTATTAGAAGGAAAAGGTTATGACATGCATCAGGACTGTGATGTGGAAATCGTTGATCAATATGAGTTTGTTCCACAAGATGAGGTGAAAAAATTTGAGTGGGAGGCTGGAGACTTAATTTACATCCCACCAAATACCATTCATCAGCATTTTAATGCAGATCCTGAAAAGCCAGTGCGTCTCGTTTCAGCCATCAATCGAATTTACAAGTATTCTGGATTAAATGATTTAGAGCAGCTTGAAGATGCGCCAGAATATGATCCAAGTGTGACATTAACCGCTGAAAAAGTAAAAGATTATATTGAAGTTGCCAAAAAAGAAAGCGCTAACAAGTGATGAATTAAATAACACTCTATCTCGAAATAACAGCTTCGTTTCTTACTTGTAGTGGCGAAGCTGTTATTTCAATCTTTTGTGTTAACAGAATTCCTCAAAAAAGGAGCGTGTTTTTATTGGATTTAGATTCGATTCAATCCTTTATTGTCATGGCAGAATCAGAAAGCTTGACTGAAGCCGCCAATCAACTGTATTTAAACCCGTCATCATTAACTGGACGCATCAAAAAGATAGAAAAAGAGCTGGGTGAACCATTATTTATTTTAAAGGGTCGAACGCTACAATTATCGCCTGCTGGAAAAGTTTTTTTAACCTATGCTAAACAATTTTATACAATGGGTCTTGAATGTAATAAAGAGCTTTTAAGGAATGAGGATAAGAGTGTAAGGTTTCGCTTAGCGGCAACACCATTAATTTCTACGTATATTCTTCCACGCCTCATACGTGAATTTCAACACATCCATCCAGAATTAGAGATGGAGATTTACTCCTGTAAAAGCTATGAAATACGAAAATATATTTTTAATGATGAGGTTGATCTAGGAATCATTCAAAGAAGTGATATTTATGAATCCATTGATTATAAGCATTGGTTCACAGATATGGACGTTATGGTCGTTTCAAGTGAGCATCCATGGGCAAAACGGGATGAAATACGATTGGGCGAATTGTATCTTCAGCCTTTACTAGCCTTTCAAAGACACACTTTTATGTGGAAAAAAAGAATCGAATGGATACGAAATCAAGGTGTAAACCCATGGATTGGAATGGAACTAAATCACATAGAGACAATTAAAGAAATTTTATTAAATCACTATGGCTATTCCTTTCTACCACGTTATTCAATAAAAAATGAATTGGCAGAAGGGAGTCTCGTTGAAATAAAAATGGAACGTTCACCAATATGGGAGCGCAACACATTTTTTATTGCGAATGAAAAAGAACATTTATCCTCTATTTACATTGAATTTATCGATTTTGCAATTGAACGTACGGAAGGGGAGTTTTTAAATGGAAGGAGTAGATTGATCTCATGAATCTAGATATCCAGCAAATGCAAACATTCCTAACGGTCGTTCGAGAGCAAAATTTTAGAAGAGCGGCAAAAGTTCTTAATGTATCACAACCAACGGTTACAATGCGTATAAAAACCCTTGAGCAAAATATCGGCTCTACATTACTGAAAAGACACGGAAATTATTTGACGCTAACGCCGAGTGGCGAAACCTTAATGAAATATGCCAGTAAAATGCTGTATGTTCTTCAAGAAGTAAAAGATCATCTATCAAGCATCCCTGCTTCAACAAATCGGTTTTCAATTGCCGTTATTCCTTCCTTTACTACCTATGTATTTCCAAGGATGTTACAGCCAACAAATTCAAAAGATAAGCCACAGTACACAGTTCAAAGTGTTTCATCGACTAAAGTGTACCAACTGATTTTAGATGATGCTGTGGATTTTGGAGTGATGCGTGGACCAGTTAAAATCAACAATGAGATAAAAAGTAGACTGTTATATCGTGAGAAAATTTACTTAGCATTACCTGTGAATCATCCGTTAAATGATAAAGACTTCATTTATATGAAGGATCTATTAAATGAAAATATCATAACGTATCGACGAAGGTTTTGGTCATTATTTTCAAGCAAAATTTTAGAATGTGGTGGGAAATTTGAACCGAAAATGATGGTTGATAGTGACATTACTGCAAAAAGATTTGTTCAAAATAACCTAGGCGTCACGCTTTTGCCTGAAAACTCCATTCGTAAGACGGATCTTGAGTTTTTGGCTTGTAAGCCGATTGAGGACTTTCACATTAATCGCGATGCTTATTGTGTGTATAAGCGTGAGGGCAGCCAGAGATTAGTCGAAGAGTTTCAAGCATGGGTTCAAACAAGCTTGCAAAATGACAAAAAGGAAACACGTTTGCTTGTATAGCACGTTATCAAAGGAGATGACTTTTTACTGTTGAAAAAACAAATACCTTATCATGTATGTTTACATTCCTTTATAAAATTGAATAGACATATCAGTAACACCGTAATGTTCCAGTAGATGAGCCATTCAATTGTCCTCAAAGGATTGTATGGCTTCTTTTGTTTGGCTGTATTCTATGCTTAATCCAGCAAACACCTTACCTTATATGTCTATTGGTTGATTTTGACCTTTTTCAACAGAGGAAGGGAAAGATTTGAAATTATTAATTGCGCAATATAAGAGAGATGGTCGTTTTAAAAACTAAATTTTTATAAAATTCAAATAAGTAATCAAATGAATAAAAAGAATTGTTGTAAGCGCTTACCGTTATGTGAGTTCCTCAGGTATATATGAAACAACATTATAAGTGCTTAACATCATACCTCTTTTATTGATTTGAAAAGAAAGGAATGATGAATTGTATCGAGTGAGAAGTAAGAATTTTTACTAAATTATATACGTTTAAATAAAAAGGGGCGTGGAAAAATGGTTACATTGAAAAAAAACTGGATACTATTTTTGACGATTGTACTATCTTTAAGTCTTGTGCTAGCGGCCTGTTCTTCTGATGGAGGACCATCTGGTACTTCAGGAGCAGCGGATACTGGAAATGGAGAATCAGAAGCAGTTGAATTTACTAAAGGTGAAGATGTGGCCGCTTTTTACGAAGGACAGAGACTGAGATTAATCGTTCCATATGACCCAGGTGGTGGTTACGACGAATATGCAAGACTATTAATGCCGTATCTCGAAAAATACACTGGTGCAAGAATTGAAATTGCAAACTTGCCAGGTGCAGGGGGAATGAGAGGAGCCAACGAGCTGTGGCGTGCCCCTAATGATGGGTTAACGATTGGACATATTAATGGTAGTGCGTTAGTAATGAACGACCTTGCAGGGATTGAAGGCGCTGAATACAACATCGAAGAATTTTCTTATTTAGGGCGTGTTGTAACAGACCTTCGTGTTTTAACAATGCAGGTTGATGGGGATTTTGAAACCGCAGATGATTTGTTCACAATTGACCGCACAATTAGACTAGGGGCTACTGGCTTAGGTGGAAGTACCTATGTTGATGCAGTTGTAGTCGGTGAAGCATTTGGGTTTGATCAAGAGGTCATGCATGGTTTTGATAGTTCAGGAGTGATTGAACAAGCGATGCTTCGTGGTGATGTTGACGGAATGTGGGGGTCGTATGGTAGTGCCTATGATCGAATTGAAGAAGGACTTGTTAAGGTTGTCTTGCAAAGCGGACATGAACGATCTGAGGCACTTCCAGATATTCCAACCATATTTGAAATGGTCGACAAGTATGAGACATCAGACATGGGCTTAGAGCTTTTAAACGTATTAGAAGAATTAACTGCAGTAGGTCGTCCGATTGTCGCACCACCTGGTGTTCCTGAAGAAAGATTGGAATTTTTGAGGGAAGCCTTTGAACAAGCGATGAACGACCCTGAACTGATAGAACGAGCAGAATCTGCAACGCGAGAATTGCATTACCTATCGGGTCAAGAAATGGAGGATGTGGTAAATTCTGCTACAGAAATGTCTGATGAGGTAAGAGATATATTGATTGCTGCAGTCAGAGGTCAGCTATAAAAGCGAAGGGAAAAGTAGCTCCGAAAGACATACAGCTGTTTAAAGAGGATAGCCTCCATTACGGAGCTACTTTTTATATTAAAAAACACAAAAAGGAGGAGTGAATATGGGTTGGTTTGAAGGACTCGGCAGTGGATTTTTACAAGCAATTAGTATCGAAGTACTTCCATATATTATAGTCGGTGCAGTATTTGGCTTAATCATAGGGATCATTCCTGGATTAAACGGACATTTCGCTATGGCGATGTTAATTCCCTTTCTTTATACGATGGACCCAGCGCCTGGTATTGCTTTTTTGTTGGCAGCACATGCCACTGTTGCTCAAGGTGGAGGACTGACTGCAATCTTATTTAATACCCCAGGAACTGGCCAAAATGCGGCGACCTTGCTTGATGGTCCACCTATGACGAAAAAAGGGCAGGCAGGACGTGCTGTAGGTGCAGCTATGTCAGCATGTTTCTTAGGGGCAGCGTTTGGTGCAGTTGCCTTAGCGTTAATGATACCTATTCTTCAAAAAATTGTCCTTTTCTTTGGACCGGCAGAGATTTTTATGCTTGCTTTTCTAGCTTTAACGTTTGTCGCTGTATTAGGTAAAGAGGATATGACGAGAGGTATTATCGCCGCATTTCTCGGTTTGTTATTAGCAATGGTTGGGATGGATAATGTAACAAACGAAGCACGATTTACCTTTGGAAGCGTAAATTTAATTGATGGTCTAAAGCTTGTACCAGTTATTCTAGGGTTGTTCGCCGTTTCTGAAATGATTTCACTTTGGATTCGAGGAGGCTCGCTTTCGGATACAGGTGGGAAAACATTATCGACAAAACAAATGCAAGTACAGATTTTTCAAGGGATTGGCGAGACCTTTAAAAAATGGTGGCTTGTATTACGCTGTAGTTCAATTGGTACGATTATGGGATTAATACCAGGTCTAGGAAGCGCTCCTGCAGCTTTTGTGGCGTACGGACATGCCAAGCAAACGTCAAAGCACCCAGAAACGTTTGGTAAAGGAGAAGTTGAAGGTGTTATAGGACCAGAGTCAGCCAATGATGCGGTTGAAGGTGGAGCCCTTGCTTCAACCATTGCATTCGGGATTCCAGGAAGCTCTTCAATGGCAATTTTATTAGGTGGGCTCTTTATTCTTGGCTATCAAACAGGCCCAAGCATGATAAACAATCAAGTGGATGTAGTCTTCTTAATGGTCATGACGATAATACTTGGGAACCTGATTGGAACACTACTTGGAATGTTTATTGTGAACCCATTAGCAAGAATTACGTTTCTACGAGGTACACTTCTTGTCCCGATTTTAGTCGTAGTTATTTTTACAGGTGCCTATGCTTCTTATAGTTCTTGGTTTGATATTGGTATAGCACTATTGTTTGGAATTATCGGTTATGCAATGAAAGAGTTTGAATATTCACGTGCTGCGTTATTGATTGGTTTTGTCCTTGGATTTACGGTTGAAAGAAATCTATACTTAGCATTAAATTTAGGAGGGCCATTCTTCTTCCTAGAGCCAATTCCGTTATTACTACTAGTTATTACTCTCGCATTTTTAGCGTACAACATTTGGACGTATTTCAGAGATAAGAATAAAAACATCGAAGGAGGTCAGAACATTGGTGGATAACTTGAACAAAGGTACAAATAACCGTATGGAGAGTACAGATGAAATATCAGCCGGTAGCGAAATAGAAGCTACGGTTGCTGAAAGAAATCCCATTTCGGAATTAATATTCCTTGGCATCGTCGGAATCACTGTTTTGTTGGCATTCATTACAGCACTTGGTTATCACCCAGTTTCAGGGCGTGCTCCGTTAGTCGTTATGACCCCTTTAATTATCTTAATTCTAATTCAAGGCATTCGCTTAGTTAAAAGTTCAAATTCAAAGTTAATTAATGATTTTTATGTCGGTTTGTTTAAAGGGAAAAATCAGGATTATAAAAAGATTATGAGTTTTGTTTTATGGATGATTATATTTTGTGTATTAATCTATATTGCAGGTCATTATGCAGGTGCGGCAATATTTATGTTTACATTAATGTATTTTATTGGGAAAGAGAGACTGAAGCTCTCGATCATTGTTACTATTTGTGTCACAGCCTTACTATTTCTGTTATTTGAAGAAGTATTTAACATCGAATTATATCGTGGGATGATTTTCAGATACTTCATGGGCTATAACATCTTTTAATTTTGCTTGATGGATAAAAGGATTAGCGGTGTTAAATAAATTCAATCAACATTTAGCGCACTTTAAAATGTTGTTGTTCGGAATTATTAATCAAACAATTGAATAAGGATAGTTTTTTTAAAAAATAAAACGTATTAAGCTTAAAATAGAACGAATATTTCGAAAATCGGAGGTGCTGTACAGATGGCAAACGCAAAGGTAGCCGAATCATTAGCAAAGAAGTTTTCAACTGAAAAAGTATCTGCTTATGAAAAATGGGTAAAAAGAGAAGGATTAGATATTATCGCAGGTCATTACGTCCCAAATCTTCATACTGTGGAATTAAAGCCTTGGGCAAGGCGAGAAGGGTATGGTGTCTATATTAATCATGAAGCTTCAAGAACGTCAAATGATTGCTATGTTTGTGAAATTCCAGAGGGAAGTAAGCTAGCTCCTCAACGCCAGCTATATGAAGAAATGATTTATGTTCTTGATGGTAAAGGTTCGACGACGGTATGGAATGATGAAGGGAAGCGAGTAACATTTGAGTGGAGCAAAGGAGCGCTGTTTGCAATCCCAATTAATGCATGGCATCAGCACTTTAATGGATCAGGACAAGAAAGAGCACGTTTTTTAGCTGTAACCAATGCACCAATCATCGTCAATACATTTGATGATCCTGAATTCATTTTTAATACTCCTTACGATTTTAAAGATCGTTTTAACGGAGAGGCTGATTATTTTAGTAATGAAGGAGAGCAAAAGGGATTATTGTTAGAGACGAATTTTGTGGCAGATGCCATCAAACTGCAGTTGATTCATGCAAAAGAGCGTGGTGCAGGTGGTGGGCATATTCGCTTTAACTTAGCAAAAGGCTCAATGAATAGTCACATTTCCGAATTCCCAGTTGCAACCTATAAAAAAGGGCACCGTCATGGCCCTGGGGCCCACGTTATTATTCTAAGTGGTGAAGGCTATAGCTTAATGTGGCCTGAGGGATCTGACCCTAAAAAATATGATTGGAAAGAGGGAAGTATGGTTGTACCTCCGAACATGTGGTATCACCAACACTTTAATACCGGTAAAACTCCAGCGCGTTATTTAGCACTAAAATATGAGGGTGTAGCATTCAGAAATGAACAAGGGGTGCCAAAGGCTTGGATTAGCCAAAGACTTGGTGGAGATCAAATTGATTACGCAGATGAATCACACATTGTACGAGATACATTTGCAGCTGAGTTAGCTAAAAATGGTTTAGAACCACAAATGGAAAGTGCCTATGAAAAAGAACTCGAAGATTTACCACCGAAGCCAGAAAAAAATTAAATTTTTACTAAAAGAATGTATGCCGGCGTATAAATATGTCTTATGTTTATACCCGGCTCTACCTATTTACAGAACTGGGAGGAAAGTTGGATGGTGAAAAAAGAAAAAGACCTTATTAAGATCATTCAAGTGGATGAACTTGAAACACAACAGCTTCATTATTACGATGGCCATCATCACCATCACCATGATCACAACGATGCTCATCATCACGACCATGATCATTCTCATCACGACCATGAACATAGCCATGGTCATCATCATGGTGATCACGAAGGAGTGGAGCTAAATCCTCGGAAAAATGGTCTTTGGCTTGCTGATAACATTGAATTTACATCCGTTGGAATCGACATCGGTTCTGCTGGAACGCAAGTCATTTTCTCCAATTTATCTCTACGCCGAATAGGTGAAGCCTTGTCTAGTCGTTATGTTGTCATTCAAAGAGAGTCGTTTTATCGTTCCCCTGTGCGACTTACCCCATATTTGGATGAGAAAAAAATAGACGATCAAAAAATCAGTCAGTACATTGATGAAGCATATAAGGAATCTGGTGTAGAAGCAAATACGATTGACACTGGCGCAGTGATATTAACAGGGGAAGCAATGAGAAGAGAAAATTCGAGAGCGATTGCAGAAGTTTTATCAGATAAAGGGGGTGGATTTGTTTGTGCAACAGCTGGGCATAACATGGAAGCGCTCCTTGCTGCATATGGTTCTGGTGCAGCAAAGAAATCGTATCTTGATCAAACTTGTTTATTAAACATCGATATAGGAGGAGGAACGACAAAATTAGCAATTGTTGAAAATGGAAAGGTATTAGAGACAGGTGCGATCTATATTGGGGGACGCTTGCTAGTCGTTGATGAAGAACAAAAAATAGTTAGGCTTGATCCTGGTGGCGTAGAAATAGCAAAAAAGGTTGGTTTAATCCTAAAAAAAGGCGATGTTGTGACAGAGGAACAGCTTCAAAAAATGACGAATTGGATGGCACATGCTATTTTTAAGGTCATCACTGAAAAACAGCTCCCCCAAGAGCTAAACTCTTTATATTTAACGGAAAAGTTGACACAGTTTAAAAAAATAAAGGGCATCATTTTCTCAGGTGGCGTGGGGGAATACGTATATGAAAGAGAAGAGAGGGATTTTGGGGATTTAGGGAAACGCTTAGGAAAGGCAATCCGGAAAATCTTATTAGACGAACCATTTACTTACAAATTATATGATGCAAAAGAGTGTATTCGGGCAACAGTGATTGGGGCTTCTGAGCATAGTGTTCAGGTAAGTGGAAATACCATTTTTGTAACGGATATGGATCTACTACCTCAACGCAACCTTCAAGTATTACGTCCTGATTACTTACTCGAAGAAAGGATTGATCCAGAAAAATTAGCTCAATCCATTAAAGAGCATTTTACACGCTTTGATTTAACAGAAGGTGAAAAAGAAGTGGTCTTGGCTCTTTCATGGACGGGCAAGCCAGAATATCAACGAATTTGTCTATTGGCGGAAGGGATCAAGCGAGGACTTGCTGAAACGATTAAATCAGGAAAAGCGATCTATATTGTATTAGATGGAGATATTGCAAATACACTTGGATATATCATTAAAGAGGAGTTAGGGTTTTTAGAGAATGATGTGATTGTCGTCGATGGAATTGTATTGAAAGATTTTGATTTTATTGATATCGGAAAAGTATTGTATCCTTCTGGTACGGTACCTGTCACAATTAAATCACTTATCTTTGAAATGTAGAGTAGATAAGGTGAATGTGTTTTCACTTATTCCAATAAATTGATAGGTTAAGGGTTTCGTATAAGAGAACAGAGCCATTTCATTCAGCTTCAATACACTTTAATGTGAAAATATATAGTAATTGAGTTGTCGCATGTTTGATTGTTTAGCTTAAGTCAAAAGCTAAGAACGATTTACATGAAACTTTTTTGAAAATGAAAATTTATTGATGTATTGGAGTGAGGAAACATGGCACAACATTTTCTAAGAGAGTCTGAATATTATCAATATTTAAAAGGGAAAAGAGTTGCAATTTTAGGATATGATGAAGCAGCACGTGAAGAAGTCAAATTTCTATTAGATAACGGCGTTAAAGTGGTTATTGGCCTACGTAGAGTCGATGATCAATGGGATATTGTTGAGAAGGATGGTTATATTGTTAAAACGCTAGAGGATGCAGTGGAAGCTAGTGATATTGTTCAAGTTTGGTAAACGTATGGCTAACGTTTATTTGTTAAAATTCTCAAATAGCGAGGAACTTTTATGGGTAGTTTGTTTGCGTTACTGGCAGCATTAGGCTTTTCTTTATCCAATGTGATGATTAAAAGAGGAACGACGAAGGCATCTAAAAATAATGGAGCCTTCCTCTCGATATTAATCACCGCATTGTTATCGGGATTTGCTTTTATTGTTGTAGGCTTGTCTAACGGCTGGCCGATTATTAATGTAAACGGATTCATTTGGTTTTGTATTGCAGGTGTACTAACGACTTTCTTAGGAAGGACACTTCTCTACAATTCAATTCAATATTTAGGATCAATTAGAGCAACCGCAATAAAAAGGTTAAACCCATTTTTTGCTGTGATTTTAGGTGTCCTCCTTCTAAATGAACCCTTTACTTTACCTTTGTTTTTAGGGATGATTTTAATTTTCTCTAGTTTTGCTATGATCATCTACGACAATTATAAAGCAAATACCGATAACGTAAATAAACAACTCGCTGCGGATGTTGAAGCTCCTGAAACGAATCTTACTACAAAAAACAGGAGAAGATTCAACCTAAAAAAAGATCTGAATATTACTTATTTGTATGGGATTTTTTCAGCGTTATGCTATGCCTTTGGCTATGTTGCAAGGAAAATAGGGTTGGGTGAAATTCCTGAGCCATTCTTCGGGTCCATGTTAGGAGCTGGGGTAGGGGCGATTTTATTTGTCATTACTGCAATGTTTAGGGAAAGATATCGTGTGGCAGTCATTGCGACATTTACAAAGTTTGAAATCTGGCTTATTATGGCCGGTGTGTTTTCCTCTTTAGGGCAAATTTTTTATTTTATTGCCTTAAGCAAAATAGAGGTTTCCAGAGTTGCGCTTATCGCATCAACTGAAGTGCTTTTGACGATTTTTTTATCAATGTTTTTCCTGAAAAATTACGAAACCTATAGTCGAATGGTTATTTTTGCGGCATTACTTGGAATGGTAGGCGCAATGATACTTGCGGTTGGTTAAGTTCATCTCTACATGAGGGGGAATGCGATTTGAACACAGAGGCTGTTAGACCAGAAAAACTTTCTACTGAGGGCAATCCAAATAAGGACACAGCATTTTGGGGAATTTGTTTAGGGCATACCTTCACCCATTGGTATCCAGCAACGTTCTATATTTTGTTGCCTTTAATTACAGTACAATTCGGACTAAGCGTTGGCCAGGCAGGGTTGTTAGTTACAATTATGTACTTAGTTAAGGCCATTGCTGGAATGCCGATCGGTGCAATTACGGATATGACAACCAAAAAAAATCTATTGATGTTGCTCTCATTAATTTTAGCAGGTTTACCGTTTTTATTTTTAGGTTTTGTGAACGCTTACTGGATGATTATGTTATTGGTTATCATTATGGGAATAGGCAATGAAATGTGGCACCCTGCATCCTTCTCAACATTATCTAGCTTATATCCAAAGCAAAGAGGCTATGTTTTCGGCGTTCACGGAATGTCTGCTAACTTAGGGGATTTATTGGCTCCAGTAATTATTGGTACGGTTTTAACTTTTGTAAGTTGGCAGGATGTAGTCTATTTTAATATTATTCCTGCAATTGTCGTTGGTATAGTCATTGCCTTCATGCTACGGAACATTGAAGTTACATCAAATAAAGGGATCAAAAAGGAAAACGGTGAAAAGTTAACATTCCCTGAATACATGGCTGGGTTTAAAGAGCTTCTTAAAAACAAAGCTGTCTTACTTATTGCTTTAGCAAGTGGGATGCGTTCCATGACTCAGCTAGGGCTCATGACATTTTTGCCTATTTTCCTCTTGTTAGAACTTGGATACTCCCCGTTTTTGGTTGGTTTATATATTACGGTTATGCAGGCTGGTGGTTTAATTGCAGCACCGTTAATGGGAAAGCTTTCAGATAATGTAGGGAGAAGAAAGATTATTTTTTCTGGAATGATTATAACCTCTGTATTGGTCGTTGCCGTAGTTTTCATTCAAATTGATTGGTTACTCATTACAACATTAGCGATATTAGGCTTCTTTTTATATTCATTACGACCTGTTATGCAAGCATGGATTATGAGCAGTACAAAAAAAAGTATGTCTGGTACGACAACAAGTCTATTATTTACAACACAAAGCATGTTAGCTGCATTGACACCTCTTATCGGGGGGATGATTGCAGATTCAATTGGTATAATGTATACCTTTTATTTTATTGCTTTAATTATCCTGCTAGGAAATATCGTTGTAGCATTTATTCCGAAAACCGCAGCAGATTAGGCACATCATCATTTGAGTTTCATTATCAAAAGGAGAGATGCAAAAAGTGGAGTTACAGCAGCTAAAACAAAACATTGTTCATACCATTCGTATGTTAGAGAGAGCAGAGCATATTGATTTTAATGGCCATGTAAGTGCACGTCTACCTGGGACATCTCGCATTTTTATAAATGAACGTAGGGCGAGTAGGAGTGCTTTGACAATTAAAGATATTATTGAGATAGACATAGAAGGCAATGTTTTAGATGAAGACGGTCAGCCTCCCAACGAATATCCCTTGCACACAGAAATGTATCGAAATCGAGAAGATGTCAATGCTGTGGCCCATACTCACCCGAAATGGTCAACCTTATTTACGATATCCAAAGTTCCTTTACGACCAGTTATTATCCAAGGAGCGGTGATCGGCGATGTCGCTATATTCCCAAAAGCAAATTCAATTAGTAATCAAGAAATCGCAACAGAATTAGTAAAAGCGATGGGTGAAGATTTTGTTGTATTAATGAAAGCACATGGTGCAGCCATTGTAGGTCATAATTTAACGGAAGTTTTTGCGAGAAGTGTCTTTTTAGAGGAAAATGCTTATCGGCAGTACATGGCTGGTCAAATTGGCTACGCCCATTCGTTAGAGGAAGATGAAATACAGCAAATGAAAGAGTTTATTTGGCAACCTAAAAACATTCAAAAAGTTTGGGACAATCATTTAAGCAAGCTAAAATAAAACAAAGAAAATTGAATGTAAAAATGAGGAGTTAAAAAAAAACAAGGCCTTCCCATACCGTAAACAGTCATTGGTATAAGAAAATGTCTGATCACTGTGTAGTCTCTGATGGGTTCACATGATGAGATTCAAGAGGTGTTGTGTTCTGGCAAACCATATCTTAAGGCTTTGGTAACCTACAGTATGGGATAGGTCATACGACGAAAAAATAAAACATTACGGGCATCTAAAAAAACGAATTAAATTTCACGACTTTGCAAGAATGTAAGGGCGTTCTGACAAAGTTCATTTGGAATACCAAGTTCTTTTAAATCAGCTTCATTCACATGATTGATGGCAAACGTAAATTTTAAAATGTTTAATAAACCCATTAAAAATCCCCTCCTTTTTATAGTATAATCATCTTAGCATTGAAAGCGTTTTGCAAAGCAAGTGGTTTATGCAAAAATAGGCTCAAATTTTAAAAATAATTTAATTCTGAATTTTCTAATTTATAAATTTATAATCGTAGTAAGGATACGTTTAATGCCTTCAATAGCTGTTTTTTGATTTTCATGTGAAGAAATGAACACTTGCCGTTCCTCAATAATGGTAAGTGTTTTTTTTGTTTTTTATAGATTTATAGGCTATTATCAATTCTTTAATAGACGTATTAACAATATAAACAGCTACTTAAAATAGATATTAAATACAATGTTAGTACATTTAAAAAGGTGATTAAGAAAAATCAGAGAATAATATGTAGATAAATTTAAAAGGAGGTTTTTTGAAATGAAGGTTAAAATTTTTATTGAATATTGGGTCAAAAAGGAAAAGCGTGCGATGTTTTTTCAGCTAATTCCCCAATTGAAAGAGTACCATGAAGATAAATGGAATATTAATGATTTTGAAATTTTCGAAGGTACGGAGCAAAAAAATTTATTTGTTGAGGAATTCCATATAGATAATGAAGAACAATATCACGAAATAAAAGATGATCGGTTACAAGAAAATGATCCCTTTTTCAGTACAATGCATGAGTGTATTAAAGGTGGTAAAGAAAAAGTAAATATTTGGGCTTTTCGAAAAGTTGACGAAATGTAGCTAAGTTTTCAATCAAATGCAAATAGCTCATTTTGTTTTTCGGTAAGCAAGTTTCAAGGTGATCTCTATACAACGTGGTAGAAGAGATGCATGAATTGTGAATGATTATTTAAAATCCAAACAAAGGAGGGCCTTTATGGATTTTCATCAGTTAAAGACGTTGCAAAAATTGGATCGAGAAAAAAGCTTTAGTCGAACATCAAAAGAGCTGGGAATTTCCCAACCAACAGTTACGACACGTATTAAAATGCTAGAAAAAGAATTAGATGAAAATCTTGTATTGAGGACAGGGCAAAAAGCGATATTAACAGATGCTGGAAAGAGGTTTTTGACGTATATAGACCGTGCACTTCAAGTCTTTCAGTTTGGTGTAGACCGACTAGCAAACAATGAGCAGAATATTTCCATTGCTGCAACACCAACGATTAATACCTTTATTCTACCCCGCAAGATAAAAGAAGCACGGAAAAAAGAGCCGAACGTAAAATTGAAATTCATCACGGGTTCTTCAAATGAAATTATTCAAATGGTAAAAGATGAGCTGGTTGATATTGGATTAATACGAGGAAGCGCTGAAGATCATGAGATCGAAACATTTCAGTTATTTGAAGAAGAACTGCATTTGGTGCATTCTAGGCAACATCCTTTTCAACATTTAAAAAACATCACCGTACATGACCTCACGAGTGAAAATATTATCGTTTATCGACGTCTATCCGGCACCTACAAACTTATAAAAGAGGCTTTCCGAAAAGAAGGGGCTCGATTAAATGTGTCAATGGAGTTAGAGCATGTCATTACTGTTAAGCAAATGGTTTTAGCGGGAATGGGGCTGGCTTTTCTGCCGGAAAGTGCAATAAAGAAAGAAATGGCAAACGGGGAATTAGTGAAAAAAAATTTAATCAATACAAAAATAATACGCGAAGTGTCTCTCATCTATAAAAGAGAAAATCATTCCGTTATCTCTTCGAATATTTTTAAAATGTTAAGGGACATATTTAAAGAAGCTTAATTTGTATTCTTCACACAAGCGTTGCCCATGATCTAAATAGGTTAAAGGAGGCTGTTACAACTGAATAAATTATTAATGAAGGTATTAATGATATGACTGCGAGCAGTCATTGACTTATAGAAGCAACATGAGTAAATTTAAACTAAGAATTAAAAATATTTAGAAAAATCAATCGAAGGAAGTGGGATTAGTGAGAATCATTGTAGGGATGTCGGGGGCGACTGGAGCAATTTATGGGATAAAAATGTTAGAAGCACTTGGTTCAGTAGGTGTAGAAACACATCTTGTCATGTCTAAATGGGCAGAAACAACGATAAAGCTAGAAACAAATTATACAGTTGACCAAGTAAAAAGTTTAGCTTCCACTGTCCATGGCACGATGAATCAGGCAGCATCTATTTCAAGCGGATCATTTCGAGTGGATGGTATGATTATTGCACCTTGCAGTATGAAAACACTTGCTTCCATTCGAGTGGGTATGTCGGAAGGACTTTTAGGAAGGGCTGCAGATGTAGTTTTGAAAGAAAGAAAAAAATTAGTACTGTTAACAAGAGAGACACCACTGAATGATATTCATTTGGAAAATATGCTAGCCTTATCTAGAATGGGTACCGTCATTTTACCGCCAGTTCCTGCTTTTTATAATCATCCTTCTTCGATTCAGGACATTGTCAATCACATTGTTGCAAGAACTTTGGATCAATTTGAAATTGACAACGTACTTACTAGAAGATGGAAAGAAAGTACGATGAAAATTATTTAAAAACGATAAAATCAACTAGTTACTAGTCCATTAAACAAACAAATAGCAAATTAAAAGAAAGCGAGATAAAAGAGCCTTCAATTTTGTGAAATATTTCACAAAATGTAGAAAGGTGTAGAAGCAAAGGGGAAAATTAAATATCTCTGTCGAACGAAATTAAAAAATGTAAGCGTATACAAGATTAATATAAAAATAAGGAGGTTTTTCATTGAACAATAAAAAGTTTTACAAGTATTACAGTCTGTTACTTGTTGGCTCTATTTTTTTAATCTTAGCTGCTTGTTCAGGAAATTCAAATCAACCGATGGCAAGCTCAAATGAAGAAAGTGATAGTGATGAAGTTTCTAGCAATGAAGAAGTGGAATTCCCAAAGAAAAATATAACCTTTGTAGTTCCCAATTCACCAGGAGGTGGATTTGATACAACAGGACGTCTCCTAGCAGAATATTGGTCAAAGTATTTACCAAATGCTAATTTCATGATTGATAATAAGCCGGGAGCTGGAGGTAGAAGTGCATATCGAGCTGTTGAAAGGGCAAATCCAGATGGGTATACGATTGGAATATTCAATGTTCCTGGAATCTTACCTGATATGATATTTGCTGATGATGATATTAATGTGTTGGATATGGAATGGATCGGAAGAGTTTCAGAAGTACAATATATGGCAGCTGTAAGTAAGGATTCAGACATAGAAACAATAGATGATTTAAGAAATGCTGGTCTTGTAACGGCAGCCCAAGGAAATCTTGTGTCAGCAGGTACGATAGGCATGCTTATCTCTGCTAACACATTAGGATTTGATATAGAGTTAATCCCTCATGATGGAGGAAGTGAAGCAATTTTATCAGTTGTTAGAGGAGATATAACCTGGACACAGTTTCCAATTGGTACGATAGCTCCAAATGTTAAAAGTGGAGATATTACACCACTTTGGGTGTACTCAAATGAAAGATTAGAAGAATTTCCCGATGTACCAACGATTGGTGAATTAGGTAACCCTGACCTGGTGGATTTAGTATCTTTACACCGTGCTATTGCGGTTACCCCAGGAACACCTGAAGAAATTTTAAACATACTGCGCGAGTCATTTATGAAAACAGTTGAAGATCCCGAGTTTCAAGAAAAATTAACAAACCTTGAAGGGGGAAAATCTGATCCATTAGACCATGAAGGAATCGTGGAAATTATTGAGAACGGAATTAAGAATATAGAAGAAAATAGGGATTTAATTGAGATCCTATACGAGTAAAGATTGCTTTTTGAAAGTGGGTCTTCATAAATTTGAAGACCCACAAATTCTGATCTTGGAGGTTAAACCATGTGGGAACAAGCGTTAATGGCTCTGCAATCTTTTATAACTTGGCCTAGTCCGCTCTACTTACTTTTAGGTGCTACACTTGGCTTTGTATTTGGTGTTATTCCTGGTTTAGGTGGTACGCAAGCATTGGCGCTACTTTTGCCTCTTACACTTACTATGAGTCAAGAACATGCAATTATAACTTTAATAGGTGTGGTTGGCGCCTCTACTTTTGGTGGTTCCATCACCGCCATTCTATTAAACACACCTGGTACAAGTCAGAATGCAGCAACGGTTTTTGATGGTTATCCCTTAGCCAAACAAGGAAAAGCGGGGGTAGCTCTTGGGGCTGCAGCAACTGCATCCTTAATGGGGGCTGTTGTTGGAGTGATTATTCTCACATTAATTTTACCTTTTGGACGATATATTGTTTTAGCGTTTTCATACCCCGAATATGTCATGATTGCTTTAATGGGTCTTAGCGTCATAGCTGTTGTTTCCCAAGGAAGCATGTGGAAAGCATTAATAGCTGCAGGGCTTGGCTTTATTTTTGCAGCTGTTGGGAATGATCCGATTACTGGAGAATTGCGATTTACATTTGGGATTGATTATTTATACGACGGGATAAAAATGGTGCCAGCTTTAATCGGATTGTTTGCGATAAGTGAAGCATTTAAGCTGATGTTAGAAAAGGGGACAATTTCAAAAGAGAAGGTACCTCTTGGGATAACAGGCGTTTGGGAAGGAGTAGGCTCCGTTTTTAAAAATTTTGGTGTGTTTTTTCGTAGTTCGATAATCGGGACAATTATTGGAATTATCCCAGGTGTGGGTGGAACCGTAGCAAATTTCATCGCATATGGTCAAACCGTCCAAACATCAAAAAATAAAGAGATGTTCGGTAAAGGTGACATAAGGGGTGTTATTGGCCCAGAATCTGCAAATAATGCAAAAGATGGTGGTGCTCTAGTACCAACATTAATTTTTGGTATTCCAGGTAGTGCGGAAACGGCTGTACTATTGGGAGCTTTAATTTTGCATGGAATTCAGCCAGGGCCAAGGATTATGCTAGACCATCCAACTTTAATTTTAGAGCTTATCTACGCACTATTGGCTGCCAATATTGTAGTCAGCACATTAGGAATTTTCTTAGCACCTCAATTAACGAAATTGACAAAACTACCTGTCATGTTAATCGCGCCAAATATTTTAGTTGTTTCCTTACTTGGAGCTTACATGACTCAATTCGAGCATGGAGATGTTGTGGTTGCCCTCTTATTTGGTCTATTAGGTTACATTATGTATCGATTTGGCTTTTCAAGAATTCCGTTAGTCATTGCGTTAGTGTTAGGTGGGTTACTCGAATCAAATTATCATCAAACGATAAAATTATTTGGTGTTGAAGGATTTTTCAATCGTCCTTTATCACTAGCGTTGTTTCTGGTGACAATTTTGATGCTATCTTTCCCGCTTATAAAAAAGTTTAAGAAATCACCAAAGGATTCGGGGGTTGGAATGTGATGAAGCAAAAAAGTATAGATCGGCATATATTTTCCATGTTCTTAATTTTTTTCTCATTAACTACGATTGTTATAAGTTTAGATTTTAGAAGTATTGCAAGGGTGTTTCCGCTCACGTTTGGTATCTTCACTTTTGTTTTGGTTTTCTTGCAATTCTTGTCAGATCTATTTCCTAAAAATAAAATTTTTGGGTTCATGAGAACGCAAGGACTGGCTGGGAATGCAAACTTTAACTCTAAAAGTGATGATGAACAAAAGGAGAATATAAATACAAAAAATGAATGGAAGACAGTGTTTAACATATTTATTTGGTTACTAATCTTTGTCATTGTCATTCGATATGTCTCGTATTTTATTGTTGTGCCAATCTTTTTATTTCTCTTTTTAAAGTTCTTAAGCAAAGAAACGTGGAAAACATCCTCCCTTGTAGCCATTTGCGCGGGAGCTGTTGTCTATCTATTATTCGGTTTGGTTCTAGGAAGGTAATAACTAGGAGCGAAGCCAAAAAAATGTATTTGCCCTTGTTCAATGGAATGGTTAAACGGACCGCGAAAGTTTAGTGAATAAATGTTTGATGGAAAAATGTGGGAATAAACGATTATTAAACAAAGTTGCGATTAAGAAACAATTAGATTAAGAGAGAGAGCAGGGTGCGTCAAGAGCTTGAAAAAGTGTACAGAGACAAAAAAATTTGTTAGGGGCGGCAGTTTTTCTTTCATCAAATGAAAGTGATTTTATTACTGGACAAACAATGATTGTTGATGGTGGCGGACATATGATCTGATGCTAGTAAAGGGACATTGTGACCAAACTTCAAAGAGGGATTTCAAAAACCGCAAGTACTAAAACGGTGCTTTTTAAAAGGCAAACTATTTTTGATAAGGGGGATGAGGCGATTGGATTATTCCTGGAAAGATGTGATGCCTAAATCAGAGCGACTTCTTTATTCAAAAACTTTTAGTCAAACAAATGATTTAGGGATAAAGCCTGCTCTATTAGTGATTGATTGCACCTATGCATTTACGGGTACACGAAAAACGACCATTGAAAAAGCGATAGAGGAAGTGCCTACAGCTTGTGGGGAAATGGCGTGGGAAGCGATTCCATATATTCAGCAGTTATTGTTCGTTATTCGAGAAAAGCAGCTTCCGATCATTTATACAAAGAATGATGTTGAAAGCCAGTTAATGGTTGGAAAAGCAACGAAATCAATAAGGCAAGTTGACCTTGACCCTTATTATCAATTAATACCTGATGAAATAAGGCCAAGCGATGGTGAATGGGTATTACAAAAACCAAAAGCAAGCGCATTTTTTTCTACATCGCTTGTTTCGTATTTGTATCAAAAACAGATTGACAGCCTTATTATTTGTGGTGCGACAACGTCAGGCTGTGTACGAGCGACAGCTACGGATGCCTGTTCTTATGGTATTTCTACTTTTGTAGTAGAAGAAGCGTGTTTTGACCGGTCATACTTCGCTCATTGTGCCAATTTATTCGATATAAATGCAAAGTACGCCTCAGTCATTTCATTTAACACGTTGAACGAACAATTATTACAAATGGATCAATAAACGAGCAAAATGATTTGAATCGTGATGGAAGTAAAGTAACTAGGGGAAGTTTACATTCCTCTAGTTACTTTGCTATGGACGTGCAAGCAATATAATCCCAAAACTGTTGAGAATGAATCGATAGTGGCTTTTTGCTATTACAGATGAGCAAGGTGTCTCTAGAAACTTTTAATGGAGGCTTCAGAGGCACAATTTTAATCGTTTCTTTTGATTCCTCATCATTTACTGCCGCTAAAGGAATAAAGCCAATGCCCTCATTTTCAAAGACTAATTGTTTAATTGTCTCTAAATGATCAAATTCCATACCCATATCTGGATGGATGTGATGTTCGTCGAACCAATTAGCAATTGTTGACCAGTACCTTGACTTACGGTTAAAAGGTAACACGGTTTCATTTTTAAAATCTTCAGGCGTTACATACGGTTTCTGTGCAAAAGGGTGATGAACATGAACAATTAAAACAATTGGATCGGAGCTAAGAAGTAATGATCTCACTCCGTTATGAAAAAGTGGGCCTTTGATAATTCCTAGATCTGCTTTTCCATTTATGACCCAATCGATAATTGTTGTTGAGATCGAAGTCCTTACATTAATTCCGATATGCGGGTGCTCTTGATGAAAGGATTGTAAATAGTTTGGCAAAATATAGCTTGCAGCAGTGGATATTGATGCTAAATGGATTCTGCCAGTTGTTTTTTTAACATTTTTTAAGTCTTCCACGCCTTCATTAAGAATCTTTATCGTTTTTTGTACATAAATAAGCATTTTTTTGCCTTCAGGTGTTAATTCAATTCCTCTACCATTTCGAAAAAACATTTTGTAACCGATTTCTTTTTCAAATACACGAATGCGGTTAATAATAGAAGATTGACTAACATACAGTTCGTCAGATGCCTTTTGAATACTCTTCACTTTTGCTAACTTTACAAATGTTTTTAAAAGCTCTAAATCCAAAATGGTTTCCTCCTAATTTATTTACTATTTTCACTGAATGGGTGTAATGTAAATCGAATCATAAAACCGAAGATTCAACGTTTGTTGTAAATGAAGGGGTGATATGATTTCAATTTTAAGAGGGTCATATTCTTTGAGCTCTGGACGAAGGATATAAGCTTGCTGCTTCATCGAATGTGCATGAATCATAACTGGATATAGGGTTGCATGACAATATTTTCCGTTAAATGATAATTGTATGGAAGGGGTAGATTTGAAAAAAGATTCTAGCTTAAGCAAAGAAGATGTAATCAGTGAAAGATTAAGAGTACCAGGGTACGGTTGCTGCTGTGTCAAACGTTCGATTTCATTTCGGACTGCGTTCTGTGATAAAAAATCTGTGGCCTTATTTAATCCTTTTGTGTATCTGCCTTGAAGAATGTGGGTGGCGAGAATTGCATTTTGGTTATCAATTTTTAATAAAAAGGGAAGATCGGATGTGGTTTCTAGAATAAAATCTGCCTCCTCTCTTTCCAACGTTTCATAAGAGGAGGTCCCACTTAATACTCCTACAGTAGTAACTTCTGCTCGTTTTCCAGCTTGAATATCTAACGGTGTGTCACCCACAAACAACGTCTCTTCTTTTGAGCTATTTAAGTTCTTTAAAGCAAGGAGAATTCCTTCAGGGTTTGGTTTTTTCAACGTGACATGATCTCTTGTAACGACGGTGTCAACATATTGTAAAAGTGGGCTTATTTTTTTCAAATGTAACACCTCATTGCCTGAAGAAGTTACAATGCCGATTTTATAGCCGCTTTTTTTAAGTTCCTTTAAGAGAGAGAAGGTTTTTGGGAAGATTTTAACATTTTTATGAAAGAGATCTTCCCACATTTCCTCCCTCTTTTGCTTAAATAATGTGATGTTTTTCTCTTTATCACTTGAATGATTTGAAAAACAAAAATCAAAAAACGATTTCCCATCATTTACTACGGATAACAAATGTTCTTGTTTAACGAGGGGAAATCCCAATTCTTTACATATTTCGTTAGCGATAGAGCAAAAGGCTTGAAATGAATCGATAAGAGTACCATCAAGGTCAAAAAGAATTGTACGAACCTTCTTAATCTCATTGATAGGACGTCACTTCCTTAAAAGTAATATAAATCTCATTCTTATTTATTAATAAATAAGAAAATTCAGTATTTTAAATAATCATATCAAAAGGATGCTAATGATGGAAGACTTGAAAACTGGTACGCTTAATTTGTAAGAAAACATACTATTCAAAAAAGTATACATTAAAAGGAGATGTGGTTGAATGGCGTACAAGGATTTACGGGAGTATTTAGAAACGTTAAAAAAACACGAGAAATTAAAAGTGATTGATAAAGAAGTAGATAAGGATTGGGAAATTTCAGCAGTTGGACGGGTAGCATTCCAATCAATCAATCAAAAGGATCGTCCAGCGCTTATGTTTACAAATGTAAAAGGCTATAATACACCCGTTGTTTTTGGAATTTTAGGAGGTTCTCGTGAAATTTATTCTTTAGCCTTAGGAACGACAGAAGACAAAATTCAGGAAAAGTGGGCAGAAGCACAACAACGTCCGATTGAACCAAATATTGTTCAAACTGGGCCTGTGAAGGAAAACATCCTAAAAGGGGACGAAATAGATGTTTTTAAATTTCCTGTTCCCACATGGACAAGGGAGCATGACCCAGCTCCTTACTTAACATCTCCATTTATTTTTACAAAAGATCCCGAAACTGGTGAACAAAATGTCGGTACTTATCGAGTTCAGTTAAAGGAAAAAAACAAGCTCGGGGTTTGGGTTAATTTCGTTCAACATGCTCGAAAACATGTGGAAATGTACGATGAGCGTAATGAACCTACACCTGTTGCTATCGTTTTGGGTACAGACCCAACGATTGGTCTTTGCTCTGTTGCAAGAACCGTTTATGGGTTAGATGAAGTTGCTGTTGCTGGTGGTTTGCGTGGGGAAGCGGTCGATTTAGTTAAATGTGAAACCGTCGATCTTCATGTTCCAGCAACTGCAGAGATTGTGATTGAAGGATACTTCCGACCGAATGAATTAGAAATTGAAGGTCCATTTGGAGAATATCCTGGGTACATGGGTCCAAAGGCAATGTCTTATGTCATGGATGTTACGTGTATTACACACCGGAATGATCCGATTTATCAAGCATTCTTAAGTCAGATGCCACCGAGCGAATCGAGTATGATTCGTAGCATCGGGCGCGAAGCAGCGATTTACAAAACATTAGTGAAGGATCTACGTTTACCAGTTAAGGATGTTCATTTACTTGAAGCTGGCGGTGCGGCGGCTTATCTTGCCATCTCAATGAAAAAAGAGCATGAAGGACAAGTGCGGCAAGTTATGCTTGGAGCATGGTCTGTTGACCCGACGCTTGCGAAATTCTGCGTGGTAGTAGATGAGGATATTGATATTAGGGATCAATTTATGCTGAACTGGGCATTATCATGGCGTGTTCAACCTCATAAGGATATTTTCATTGTAGAGGATATGCCTGCTGTGCGGCTAGATCCATCGCAAGCAGCAGATGAAGTAACACAGCTCGATAAGTCAAGAAGAACCTCATCAAAAATGGGGATTGATGCGACAAAAAAACATCAGTTCCCAGCGATTGCGATGCCTCCAGAAGAGGATTTGAAAAAAGTAAGAAGCAATTGGGGCTCGTATTGGAATACAGAAAATTTAGTGAAAACACATTTATAACATCTGTAGGACCTAATAAAAAGCAATTGAAATAAAAAAATTTCAAAAAAAGACACGGCGAGGCTTGAGATAACTCATAGGAACGTCGTGTCTTTTTGTGAAAAAAGCAAATGATTGGGTTTGTTATAGGTAAAAGCTAGTACATTAAATCATTATGTTTCATCGAAAACGGGGGCGGTCTGAATGGCTAATGGTATAGTAAATGGACAAATAACGTTAGACCAAATTAGAGAGAAAACCTATTTTCCTATGCTAATAGGAGGCGAAAAAGTAGAGAGTGTCTCAGGTGAATGGATGGATGTATATTATCCTGGAGATGGTCAATTATTAGCAAAAGTCCCTTCTGGTAACAACCAAGATGTGGAACTAGCTGTTGAAAATGGCTTGGACGCATTTCAATCGTGGAAGAAAGCACCTCCGATGCAGCGCAGTCGTCTTTTACTAAAGTTAGCTGATCTGTTAGAAGAAGAAATTGAATATTTAGCGTTCATTGATTCGATAGATAGTGGCAATCCAGTGACTGCAATGAAAGAAGATATTTATAAAGCAGCTCGTCAGATCCGGTATTATGCAGGGCTAGCCATGGAAATGAAAGGAGATACTTTACCTTATAATGGAACGGTAATGAATGCTACGATTCGTGAGCCCTATGGTGTTGTAGCTAGAATGATCCCTTTTAATCACCCCCTTATGTTTGCAGCTGGGAAAATTGCAGCTCCTCTAGCTGCTGGTAATACGGTCATTTTAAAACCAGCAGATCAGACACCCATTTCCCCTTTAATTTTTGGTGAGCTGGCTAATAGAGTGTTACCACCAGGTGTATTGAACATTGTTACGGGAACGGGAATGGCTGTAGGAGAATCGATAGTAAAGCATCCAAAGATAAAAAGAATTGCATTTACAGGTGGTATTTCTACTGGTAGAAAGGTATTACAATCAGCCGCTCAGCAAATGAAGGTTGTTTCACTCGAATTAGGCGGTAAAAATCCAATGCTTGTTTTTCCTGATGTGGACATTAAAGAAGTCGTTCGTTCTGCCATAAAAGGGATGAATTTTAATGTCTGTCAAGGACAGTCATGCGGTTCAACAGCTCGAATTTATGTTCATAGCTCCATCTTTGATCGTTTTTTGTCTGAATTAATTGAGGGAGTGAAAGAAATTGAAGTGGGTATACCGTTTGATCCTGCCTGTAAAATGGGTGCGTTAATTTCACATGAGCACCTTGAGAAAGTTCATGGGTTCGTCCAACGAGCGATTGAGCAGGGGGCGGAAATCGTTTTAGGTGGTGAGAGAGTGGTAGCTAGCCCCTATAAAAATGGTTATTTCTATCCACCTACTATTTTTAAAAATGTTACTCAAGGGATGGAGATTGCGAAAGAAGAGGTTTTTGGTCCGGTTATATCAGTTTTAAGTTGGGACAGTGAAGATGAGTTATTGGCGTTTTGTAATGATAGTGAATATGGACTGACGGCAAGTATTTGGACAAATGATATACGAAAAGCTTATCGTTTTGCAAATGAAATCGAATCTGGATATATATGGATAAATGAAAGCTCAGCACGTTATGTAGGCACACCATTCGGAGGCTACAAGGAAAGTGGGATTGGTGTTGAAAATAGCATTGAAGAAATGTTTAGTTATACGCAAATTAAGACAATAAATGTTTCACTTTAAGCGAGAGCAAATAAAATGGGACAAAGTAAAAACACCCCCTAAATCGTATGAGTCATTTAAACGATTTTGGAGGTGTTTTTAATTGGTGGGCTACGCAAGAAGTCTGTCATTAATTAATTTCGGTGCGAAATAAGTATCAAAATTCACCTCTGATTTTTTATTTATATTTTTATCAAACAAGCTGAAACCGATTTCTCCTTCAGGAAACTGAATATATTTTCCGTTGTGATTTTCTTCAAACGTTTTGAGCGATTCTCTGTTTTGCTCAACTGTTTCCTGCGAGATAAATTGTTCAAGTAATTTATTAAAAGGCATCACAGTTAAATTTAAATATTTCTCTCCAAACGTAAATTCGTTCGAAATGAATTCATGGATTTTTTTCATTGAGTGCATCGTATTATCTAGACTAAGGGCTTGCTTGTACAAGATCCAATTCATCTCGCTATTTAGTAGGGTTAATTGGTTAATATCGCCTTTCTCTAAAAATAGACGTTCTTGAATCTTTTCTTTCTTAAAGGTTTGTAGTTCTGTAATTTTTTCTTTTAATTGCTCTTGTCCGTCAAAAATGACGGTTAACATATGCTTAATATTCATAAGATCATCTTCAAATCCTCTGAATGGTGTGCTGTATTTTTTGTTGATTTTTTCTAAATTAAAAGATAATTTTTCGAAGGCTGCAAGAGGGCGTTTTGTTACACATTTTTGAAAATGCTCCAAGCTTTCAGTGAGTATCGACCCTGTTTGAACAAAATCTTTTAAAATGGGCAATGCCTCGTTTTTTGTGACAAGGGAACCGTTCTCATCGATAACAAAATACCCTTTTTCCGTAATATACCCATAATAGTAATTGCGGTTATTTAAGGTTAGACCATAGGGACAAAGCTCATATTCATCGTCTTCTTTCAATAATCGTTTTACGTGATCTTCTACATCTATTAATGTATTACTTTTCACCATCAATCTTCACCTCTTCTTTTGATTACTTGATTATGCTACTTGAATTGTATTTTACTCGTTTGTGTAATAGATTAGTGCCTGAGCAAGAGCTAGTGCTTATCGATTATCAAAACATAGATATAGAGTTTATTTAAATGATATATAAAATAAATTAATTATACAATTCAGAATTTTAATTGTAGTATAAAATCTGTAAAAAGTTAATAGGAAAATAGCAAAATCTAATTTTTTAAAGGGAACTTAGGAACGGTTAATTTTTTCTTTGTCTAAATGTTTCCTATGAAGGAACGTTGATCTTGTATGATAATCAAGGATAATTTAGAATTTTTAATAAATAGACTGAGGGAGGCATTTTAATGAGTTTTATTGATGAACAAGTATATGATATTACCGTTGTAGGCGGAGGACCTACTGGGCTTTTTACAGCTTTTTATGGCGGAATGCGCCAAAGCAGTGTGAAAATTATTGAAAGCATGCCCCAATTAGGTGGTCAGCTAGCTGCTTTATATCCAGAAAAATACATTTATGATATTGCGGGTTTTCCTAAAGTGCGAGCGCAGGAATTAGTTAATTCGCTAAAAGAACAAGCTCTACATTTCAATCCTTCGCTTGCACTTGAAGAACGTGTATTAAATGTGGAAAAGCAGTCAGATAAGTTTGAAATTACAACGGATCGAGGCATTCATTATTCAAAATCGATTATCATTACAGCAGGTGTGGGAGCATTTGAACCAAGGCGTCTTGAGCATGAATTAGCTAGTAAATATGAAAATATAAACCTACATTACTTTGTCAGTGACTTAAGTAAATTTGCAGGGAAGAAAGTTGTCATAAATGGTGGAGGGGATTCTGCTGTTGACTGGGCGTTAATGTTAGAGCCAATTGCTGAAAAAGTTACACTTATACACCGCCGTGATAAATTTCGCGCCCATGAACACAGTGTTGAGCAATTGAAAAATTCAAAGGTTGAAATTCTCACCCCATATCAAATTAAAGAGTTAGTCGGAACGGATAGACTTGAACAAATTATTATTACCAATAATAAGACAAACGAAGAAAAAACGATAGAGTTAGATGATTTAATTGTCAACTTTGGGTTTGTGTCGAGTCTTGGACCGATTAAAGAATGGGGACTTGAGCTTGAGAAAGGAAGCATTGTTGTCAATTCCAAAATGGAAACGAATATTCCTGGCATTTATGCAGCGGGTGATATTTGTACGTATCCTGGCAAAGTAAAATTAATTGCCGTTGGTTTTGGAGAAGCGCCTACCGCTGTAAATAATGCAAAATCTTATTTTGATCCAGATGCGAAGCTTCAGCCTGGTCATAGTACATCAATGGATTTATCAAAAACCGCTGTAGCTGCAAAATAAAGAATAACGTTAAACTGGGAGAGGAGATTTAGAAAATGGCAAAATATACAATTGTTGATCAAGAAACATGCATTGCCTGCGGTGCCTGTGGTGCTTCAGCTCCAGATATTTATGATTACGATGATGAAGGAATTGCATTTGTTACGATCGATGATAATAAAGGGATTGCAGAAATCCCTGATGAATTAATCGATGATATGGAAGATGCACTTGAGGGATGCCCGACAGAATCAATTAAAGTTGCCGATGAACCATTTGATGGAGATGCAACGAAGTTTGAATAAATCGCAGTGTATGATGAGAAAGCTCAAGACAAAGGCTTGGTGAAACTAGCCTTTGACTTGAGCTTTTTTTGTTTCACTATTACGAGCAAGCTAAGTAGGGTTGCATGACAAAATAAAATGGATATTACTGAAAAATTAATAAAGCGGCTTCAGCACATTCTATATCTTGATCAGAAGTTCCACCAGATACGCCGATCCCACCGACAAGCTCATCATTTATTATGATTGGCAGACCCCCTCCAAAAATCGTCATGCGCTCAGTATGAACGATACCATGTAATAACGGTGGATTGTCTTTGATTTTTTCATACCAATCAGCTGTTGGAAGGCCAAATCCTAAGGCTGTGTAAGCTTTATTTTGTGCAATTTGACTAGGTATGAGCTTTGCTTTGTCCATTTTAATGAAGCCAGCAAGGTTACCACCATCATCTACGATCGCGACACTTACATGAATGTTAAGCTCCTTCGCTTTTTTTACCGCGTGATGTAGCATCTCCATGACATCTTCTTGACTTAAGCCTTTTCCTTTTTCTAAAGCCAACGTTCCTCACTCCTTTAATCGAAACTAAAATTCAGAAAAATGTTTATTTTATATATTTTAACATGTATTGACTTAATAAAGATGACTCCTTAAGTGAATTAAACGAGGAAAAATTAAAAATGTATCGAATAAAAGAAACTTAATCTTTTATTCTGATTATTCATAATATACGATTCGAATGAAATGTGATTATAAATGAATGGAGGCGGGTCCTATTAACTACTTATTTCGTTTGCCTTATTTATAAAAAAATGAAAATTAGGGAATTTTGTCTAAAAATTTGAATCAATTTGTTGCGTATAGCGAAACAAGAGAGTTGTGTGGGATGGATCAACCGTAATAACATTGTTGTGAAAATAGAAAAAATTTAGAATTGATATTCCGTATAGTGAACTGAGCGCTCTGAGTTAATAGGAGGGAGGCGATTCTTATTAATAGAATTGTAAGCGCTTTATTTTTTGCTAGTTTGTTTTGGAGAGGGGAAGTAAGGCGGGTGTCATTTAATCAAAATATTAGGGGGATGACTAAATGAAAAAATTTACCTGGAAACTATCATTAGCAAGTTTGTTCGTCTTTTTGATCGTAATCGTTTCTGCCTGTGGAGGTTCAACAGACTCAGGAGCTTCAGGAGAGTCAGGTTCTAGTACCAATGATGCGGACAGTGATGCAACAGCTGCTCCTGCAGATGCTTTGGAATTTAGCATGGGTCACATGAATTCAACCGAGCATGTTCAAGATTCCATGGCGATGAGACCCTTTAGTGAAGAGGTAGCAGAGGCAACAGAAGGGCGGGTTAGTTTTCAACTTTATCCTGGTGGAGCTTTAGGTGGGCCAGCGGAAACATTTGATAACATCGTGACAGGCATTATGGATTCAGGCTGGGGGTTGCAAGGGTACAATACTGGAAAATGGGAGGTTCATTCTGTTCTTCAGCTACCGTTTTTAGCAGAGGGTAACGCTGCTGAATTGAGCGTTGTCGCTCAACAATTGTATGAAGAATTTCCTGTCATTCAAGCAGAATATGACGATGTCAAACTAATGTGGGTCCATGCAGCAGATCCATATGCGATTGTGACAAAAGGGAAGCAAGTAAAAAGTATAGAGGATGTGCGAGGGCTCAGATTACGTACCCCGTCTGTCGAAGGTGGAAAGATGATCGAATCATGGGGCGCAACACCTGTATCCATGCCAGCACCAGAAATCTATGATGCGATGCAAAAAGGTGTCATTGATGGGGGGGTACTTCCAGTTGCTGCACTAGCAGATTTTAATTTATTTGATGTCGTTGATTACGTAACAATTGGTAATTTTAATACTGCTCTATTTTATGTAGTAATGAACAATAGTAGTTGGGATCGAATTTCAGCAGAAGACCAAGCAATTATTGAAGAGATGATTGGTTTGCCAATGGCTGAGAGAGCAGGAGCTGCGTTTGATACACAACGAGAGGATGCGGTCGAAACGGCAAATGAAGCAGGAATTGAATTTTTTGAACTAGATGAAGCTGAACGTGAGAAATTTAGAGAGGCAGCCCAAGGGGTTACAGATGAGTGGCTTGAAAAAATGGAAGCAAAAGGTGTAGACGGTCAAGCGATTTTGGATCGAACGATCGAATTAATGCAATAAAAAAATACAAGCAAAGTTCCTTCTTCGAGGTGAGATAAAATGAAATCGGAAGAAAAAGAAGTTGAGATGCAAGATAGCACGTTGGGGTCTGAGGGTCCCAACGGGTCTTCTTTAATGAATAAATTGGATATAGGCATTTATTTTCTTAACAATGTAACACACAAGTTATCAATGCTAATCCTTTTTGGAATCATGTGTTTGACATCTGTTGACGTCATTGGACGGAACTTCTTAGGTACACCGATCACAGGAGCATATGAATTAACAGGACTAGGGCTTGTCATTATTGTCTTTTTTAGCTTAGGGATGACTCAGTTAAAAAATGAACATATTACCATTGATTTTCTAACGAGCAAATTTCCTGAGAAAGTTCAGCATCTCTTACACGCCCTGATGTCATTCATTGTATTAGTTCTATTGTTTTTAACCTCATGGCAGTTATTTGAATATGCAAAAAGATTTAGCAACCAGACAAGCGGTGATTTAGGGTTACCTATGTATATCTTTGCAATATTAGCTTCGATCGGCGTCTTGTTTTTTGCTTTAACAATCTTGCTTAGTATGTTTAAGTCCGTGTTAAAGGTGGTGCAAAAAAATGAGTCCTGAGTTAATTGGCGTTTTAGGTATTGTTTTATTATTGGTCTTAATGCTTTTAAATGTATCAGTTGGTCTATCTTTATTTTTAGTCGGCTTTCTCGGGGTTTCATTGTTAACTGATTGGAGTGTTGGGCTAGCCCAGTTGGGAACGGCTGCCTTTGGTACTGCAAACAATTATAGTCTGAGTGTCATTCCTTTATTTATATTAATGGGAATGTTCATGTCGAATACTGGACTAGGTCAAGATCTGTTTAATGCGGTTGATAAATGGATTGGACATTTGCGTGGCGGATTGGCAATTGCTACAATTGGTGCTAGCTCTATCTTCGCTGCTATTTCAGGTTCGACGAACGCCACAACTGCAACACTCGCAAGGATTGCCATTCCAGAAATGGATAAATACAATTACAAATACTCATTGTCAACGGCATCGGTTGCAGCTGGTGGAACATTAGGGATTCTAATTCCTCCAAGTGTCATCTTAATATTGTATGGAGCATTAACTCAAGAACCAATTGGACCTTTACTAATCGGAGGGTTAATTCCTGGTATTTTACTTGCACTGGTTTTTATGCTAACGATTAATTTACAGGTTCGACTAAATCCATCGATAGCACCAAGATCCCAAGAGGTTTCGTCAATGAGTGATAGAATGAAATCACTACAAAGCGTTTGGCCGTTTCTCGTCATTTTTATAGCAAGTATTGGGGGGATTTATTTTGGTGTTTTTACTCCAACAGAAGCCGGTGGGATTGGAGCAATGGGAGCCTTTCTTCTTACGCTATTTACGCGAAAGCTAACGTGGGCAAAGTTGCTTTCATCATTGGATGATACAATTCGACTTTCGGTAATGATCTTTCTAATCTTAATCGGTGCCTCAATTTTTGGTCGCTTTTTAGCATTAAGTCAAATTCCAATGAGGTTAACATCTGCAGTTGGTTCTTTAGATGTTTCCCCCTATTTAATTTTGGCGATGATCTTGCTTGTTTATTTAATTTTAGGCATGTTTTTAGAAGGGATTGCGATTATGGTACTCACCTTACCGATTGTTTACCCGTTAATAGTGCAATTAGGTTTTGATGGTCTTTGGTTTGGGATCATTATCGTTATGGTTTTAAACATTGGTGTTCTAACCCCGCCTCTTGGACTAAGTGTTTTTATCATAAGTGGGGTTATAAAACATGTACCGATCGAAAAAATCTTTAGGGCAGTTATGCCAATGGTCCTTGTCATGATAGGCTTTACGGTTGTTTTAGTTATTTTTCCAGGAATCGTTACATATCTACCTAGCTTGATTCAGTGACGATGTTCACTTTTTGGGAATCAGTAGATTTTATTTAGAAAAACCTCCTTGAAATCACATCAAGGAGGCTGTTTTTGTTAAAATAGAAACGTAATAGATTGAAAGTTTCGTTTTTTTAAAGAGTGTAATTCTTCGTTAATTTATTAAAAGCTGGTGATGAGATGAGAGAACTTAATTTAGACCCGATTCGTTCAGTAGAACGGGCGATTCAAATTTTAAATTGCTTTAGTTTTGAAAAGCCTGTGCTTTCAATTGATGAAATTATGGAAAAGACTAAGCTAGCAAAAACCACAACGTATCGCCTTCTTTGGACAATGGAACGAAATAATGTCATTCAATATGATCAAATGACAAACAAATATCGTCTAGGAACAAAGGCATTAGAGTATGGGGGAATTGTACTTGAAAATTTAGATATTCGCCGAGAAGCAGAGCCTTACTTGCTACACTTACATGAAGTAACAGGTCATTCTGTTATTCTTGCCCAGCCTCAAGGGGAAACGATTCAATATCTACTTCGATTCGACAGTGACGAAGGCCTGCAACCGAATAATTTTGTAGGGAGGAGGCGTATTTTACATAATGGTGCACTTGGAATAGTCTTATTGGCTTATATGGAGGAGGAGTTTGTACAAAATTTACTTGAACGATGGCCTCTTGAGCCACTTACGCCAAAAACTTTGACAGATCATAAGAAATTTCTACTTCGACTTCGAGAAATACGTAAGAATGGCCATTATATAGATGAGGATGAAACATTCTTTGGCTACACGGCTATTTCTGCACCGATTTTTAGTGACAAAAATAAAGTGATTGCGTCCATCGGGATATCAGGACCTAGCTTTAAAACAGAAGGAGAAAATCGGGCGTATTTAATTCAATTAATTACAAAGGCGGCTTCAGACATTTCCGTAAGAATGGGGCAAACCTCCAGGTAAAGCGTAACCAGTGTTTGATAAAAAGTGAAAAGATTAGGGAATCAACAGAATGGCTAAGGAAGAGATTTCTCAATGAAGGGAATTTCTTCCTTATTTTAATTATCTGAAATGCTCCAAAAAATTAAGTGAATATTCTTTTAATATTGACAAATTGGAAATATTTTAATATATTTAAATTATCAATTCATTATACAGTTTGTCAGTTCATTATACGAATTGAGTGGTATGGGATCATCCGGTGTTTTGCAGTACAGCCTTGTTTAACCATGAATTAAGGAGGTCTGTCTTCGATGATAAGAAGAACGATTGATGAAAATCTTGTTCAGCAGTTGAAGGAAAAAATGGCAGAAGGGCTACTTCCTCAATGGGTTCTAACCGATCCTGACATCTATCAATTGGAAAAGGAAAAAGTGTTTGCAAAAACGTGGCAGTTTTTAGGGCATGAAACAGAACTGAAGGAAGCTGGAAGTTATGTCACTCGTTGGATGGTTAACGATCCAATCTTGCTTGTTAAGGATAATGAAGGAGAAATAAAGGCGTATTTAAATTCCTGTACGCATCGAGGTACCCAACTATGCACTGCTGACCGCGGAAAAAAGAAAACGTTTACATGTCCTTATCATGGCTGGAGCTACAGTCTTGATGGGAAATTAATCGGCATTGTGGCAGGAAATAAAGTCTATGGCGAAGAGATGTGCAAAGATGAATGGGGCCTTCGTCCAATTCCGAAACTAGCAAGCTACCGTGGGATGATTTTTGGTTGCTTAGATCCTGACGTTGAGCCGTTAGAAGACTATTTAGGGGAAATGAAATGGTATTTTGATTTAATGTTAGGTAGAAGTGATAATGGAATGGAAGTAATTGGACTTCCGCAACGTTGGGTTGCAAAAGCAAATTGGAAAGCTACAGCAGAAAATTTTGCCGCAGATCCTTATCATGTTCAAACAACTCATCGCTCAACCGTTGAGATGGGAATTAGTCCAGAAGATCCGCTTTATGCGGGTTATGGACATCAAGTAGTTATGAAAAATGCACATGGTATTAATGTCATTACATCAAAAACAGGTCGGTCACGCGCTGCATTTCAAGGAATGCCAGAGTCGATGTGGCCGATGTTCCAACGAAATTTGTCACCTGAACAAGCAGATATTTTGGAAAGAGTGACTGTGTTTGTTGGTGGTGTTTATCCGAATCTTTCATTTGTCAGTCCTATTCATGGAACAGAGGGGCATCTACATAACTACTTGAACTTTAGAGTATGGAGACCATTAGGACCTGATAAAGTCGAAGTGTGGTGTTGGTTTATGATTGATAAAGATGCACCTGAAGAGTACAAGGTTGATGCGTATAGGGGCTATCTTGGCTCATTTGGTCCAACAGGTACGTTGGAGCAGGATGATACAGAAACTTGGGCACGAATTGTGGAAGTTAGCGGTGCAACAATGATGCGTGATAAAGAGCTTAATTACAATAATGTAAGCAACTATTTAATGGGTTTTAGTCATGTGGAGCAAGATAAAGATTTCCCAGGCCCTGGTATCGCTTATCCAACCACGTATATTGACGCATTATCAAGAAGAATGCATGAGCATTGGCTTGAGTTGCTTACGAAGGATCTGCCAGTTAAGGAGGGAAGCAAATGAGCTTAGACGTATCTGCGAACATTCCTTATGACATTAAAGAGCAAATTGCAAATCTTTTATATGAAGAAGCATACTTTCTAGATAATCGGATGTATAAGGAATGGCTTGAACTATTTTCTGATAATGTTCTATACAAAATGCCATTACGTGAGACGCTAGAAGGGGTCGATGTCAATAATATTTCAGTAGATTCCGCTTTTTATGAAGAAAGCAAAGCATCATTAAGAACAAGAGTGAATCGTTTGTATACGAAGTCAGCTTGGGTTGAAAATCCAGCGACAAGGCAGCGTCATTTTATTTCAAATGTTGTGATAAAAGCGAGTGATGAAGCTGATAAATATAACGTACGAAGCTACTTTCTATATAAACGAAGCCGTGGTTCAACGACTGATATTGAAGAGATGTTTGGACAACGAAATGATATTGTCAAAAAAATGAACGGGGAATGGAAAATCATCTCTCGGACCATCATTCCAGATCAGGCAGTCATTACAACGATGAATATGAGCATGTTTTTGTAGCTTTTTTAGCATGGGGTGATCAAAATATCTCATAAATACAAATTATTTGGTATTATTTTCACATAAAAGAATGAACAAGTTTAATTAAAAGAAAAATTTCGTTATCGTTATTTGTAAGCGTTTACCGAATGGATAGAGTAGGTCTAGTAACATGGTAGCAATCATTTTTAAAATAGAAAGGGTGGCTCACACATGGTTGGTTTTGAAAATTTAAACAAAAGCTTTATCAATGGTGAATGGACAGAAGGTGCGAGTGAACGGTCCTATGATATTTTAAACCCGTATGATAACACGCCAATAACGTCTGTTCGCTTGGCAACGTCAAAGCAACTAAAAGAGTCCTTTGAAGTGGCAAAGGAAGCGCAAAAAAAATGGGCCAAAAGCTCTGTTGAAGAGCGCAGAGAAGTCTTGCATAAAGCGGCAGAGTATTTAAAAGCGAACCGTGAAGAAATAGTGAATGTGATTGGTCGTGAAACGGGGGGCACGGTATTAAAAGCAAACGTTGAATTGCATCTAACGCTTGAGTTTTTGGAGGAATCGATTAAGTATGCCGATGAAATCTACCAAGTACGGGAAGTGCCAGGTCATGTGGAAGGCAAGCTGAATCATATTCACCGTTTACCCCTTGGCGTCATTGCTTCGATTTCACCATTTAATTTCCCGATGAATCTATCAATGAGAACGATTGCACCAGCGATTGCCTTAGGGAATAGTGTCGTTCATAAGCCGGATATTCAAGTTGGTTTGAGCGGTGGATCGATTATTGCAAAAGCCTTTGAAGAGGCTGGTCTTCCAAAAGGAGTGCTGAATGTTCTTTTAACGGACATTGAAGAAATTGGGGAAGAGATGCTAACAAACCCTCATTCTAAGTTAATTAGCTTTACAGGTTCTACGCAAGTTGGTCGACGCATTGGTGAAATTGCTGGAAAACAGCTAAAGCGGGTTGCACTGGAACTCGGTGGAAACAGCCCATTCATCGTCTTATCGGATGCAGATGTAGACCGAGCAGTGGATGCAGCGATTTTCGGTAAATTCATTCATCAAGGTCAAATATGTATGATCATTAACCGTATCATTGTTCACAAGGACAAGCATGATGAATTTGTCGATAAGTTCGTTGAAAAAGCAAAAGCCCTGCCATACGGTGATACGAGCGATCCAAAAACGGTGATTGGTCCCTTGGTGAATGACAGGCAGATGGAAAAAGCGTTGAATTTTATTGAAGAAGCAAAGCGTGAAGGGGCCACGGTTGCACTGGAAGGAAAGCGTGAAGGAAACATTTTAACTCCGTTTGTATTTACCAATGTAAACAATTCAAGCAAGCTTGCACAAAGTGAACTATTTGCACCGATTGCTACCATCATAAAAGCAGAGTCAGATGAAGAAGCGATCGAAATTGCTAACGATACACAGCACGGTTTAAGCTCGGCGATTTTCACGAATGATCTTGAGCGAGGAGAAAAGCTCGCATTAGAAGTGGATGCAGGGATGACTCATATTAACGATCAAACCGTTAATGATGCTCCTTATATTCCATTTGGAGGAAACAAAGCAAGTGGATTAGGACGATTTGGAAACCCTTGGGTTGTAGAGGAGTTTACGGTTACGAAGTGGGTGTCGGTGCAAACCAAATATCGAAGCTTTGCATTTTAATCATAATTACGGCTGTCTCAAAAGGGAAGCAACAAGACCTTTTGTAGACAGCTTTTCTTTTGGGATAAGAAAGTATAACATGTCAAAGGTGTTTAGCTACTAGAGGCAACGGCTCAATGTCGCTTGAAAACAAATAACGTTTTCTAGTCAACCTTTCCAGCTTGTTGCCGCTAAGATTTTAATAGAGAAAAGCCTGCTTATGAAGGCTTTGTTGAAGAGGCTGAGCTTGATAACAGGATGAGGAAGCAAATAAGCTTTTGCTCACACCCCTTCCTTTAATGTTAATAGACAGCTATTTCGTATTATCTTCGATTTTTTGTCATCATCTGTTTACTCATTTCTTCAGCAGCCTTTTTTACAGATTTGATGAGTTGGTCTGTTTTTTGTTGATTAATACGAGTGATAGGACCGGCAATGCTAACAGAGGCAACAACGGTTCCTAGAGCATTTTTTACTGGAGCAGAAATGGAGCTGACACCGTAATGAAGTTCTTCTTCACTTAACGAATACCCCATTTCTTTCATTTCTCGTAGCCTTTGTTTAAAACGTGCAGGGGAAGTAATCGTCTTTGATGTGTAAGGAATCAAGCCCATCTTAATAACTCTTTCAATTTCCTCATCGCTTTGAAAGGCGAGGATGATTTGACCTGAACTTGTACAATGGGCATGATTTTGCCTACCAGCATGGGAAAGCAAATGAACGGGGTGCAAGCTATCAATCTTTTGTAAATAGATAACTTGGTTTTCTTTTAAAATGGAAAGATGCGAAGTCTCTCCAGTCTCCTTTGTAAGTCTTTCTAATATGGGAGTAGAAAAATGGCAGAGGTCAATTTGTGATAGAATCGTGTGACCCATTGCTAAAATTGAAGAGCTGAGTCGATAATTTTTTGTAAGTGGATCTTTAACGAGAAAACCTTCATGAACAAGTGTACTCGTTAAACGGTGAGCGGTGCTTAAACCCACTTCTAACTTTTTAGCTAATTCACTAACTGATAATTCTGCTTCATCGAGCGTAAATAACTTCAATAGTCGAAGTGCATTTCTCATGGATGAAACAGAATGTTGGCTTATGGCCGGATACCTCATTCATAATCTCCACCTTTCATTGGCATAAGTGTAGAGCTATAGCCTAGCTTTGTAGAAATGATGGCTGCAGTATGTACAATTTCTTGCACAAAAAAAGGAATCTTTTCTCTTGTAATACGTTGTAGGGGGCCAACGACGCTCACTGCGGAAATAACTTCTCCTGTATAATCTCGGATCGGTGCTGCGATGCTAACAACATCCTCGTGCAATTCTTCTATACAAATGGAATATCCAGTTTCACGAATCGTATGGAGTTCCTTAAGCAATGCTTGTGGATCTGTTTGACTATTCGGGCCCATTTTCGGTAAGCCTGACTTTATAACTGATTGAATCGTCTCTTTTGAATGATAAGCAAGCAGCACCTTGCCTGAACTTGTACAAAAGGCAGGGTTTTGTTTGCCGATATGGGATAAAAGACGCACTGGATGCTTGCATTCTACTTTGTGTAGATACGTTATTGCGGAGCCTTCTAGAATGGAAAGATGAGCGGTTTCAGCTACTTTGTTGACGAGCTCCTGTAATGGATCTTTTGCTTCACGGTGCATTTCCAAGTTTGATGTAATGACACCACTTAGACAAAGCAATGATAAACCTAGCTTGTATTTATTTTTAGTCTTTTGTACATAACCTTCAGCGACTAAATCAGCGACTAATCGGCTAACTGTACTTTTGTTAAGCTGTAAAGTGGTTGCCATGTCAGTAATTCCCCATACAGGCTTTTCCTTTGAAAATAACCGTAAGAGACGCAGTCCATTTTGTACGGACTTTAAGATGGACGTATTTGATTCGGTAGCCTTCAAAGTCAACACCCCCAAAAATTCAAATTGTTTCGAATAAAAGAAACACAATCTTTTATTCTGAATATTCGTATTATACCATGTAAATGAAGGGAAGGAAGCGTTTACATTTGAAATTTGTTCAAAAGTAGAGAGGGGATAATACGATGAAAACACAAGTCGCTATTATAGGTGCAGGTCCTGCGGGATTAATGCTCTCACACCTTCTTCATTTAGAAGGTATTGATTCAATCATTGTGGAGTGCCGAACGAGAGAAGAAATTGAAGGGACGATTCGTGCAGGTGTCCTTGAGCAAGGAACCGTTGATTTAATGAATGCAACAGGTGTTGGGACACGAATGATGCGTGAAGGGCATGTTCATCATGGCATCGAACTTCAATATAATGGAATTAGGCATCGGGTTAATATGTATGAATTAACCGAAGGGAAAACAATCATGGTCTATCCTCAGCATGAGATCATTAAAGACTTAGTTGCTAGAAGATTAAAAGATCAAGGAACGATCTATTTTAACGTTCGCGATGTTAGCCTTCATAATATCAATACCGATACTCCTAAAATTCAATTTCGAAAAGAAGAAAATAGTGAACTACTAGAAATCACCTGTGACTTTATCGCAGGCTGTGATGGCTACCATGGTCCGAGTCGTAAGATGATTCCAGATGAAATACGAAATGAAAAGAAACAAATTTACCCATTTGGCTGGTTAGGTATTCTTGCGAAAACACCAATCGCCAACCCTGAATTGATTTATGCCAACCATGATCGTGGGTTTGCATTAATTAGTACACGCACTCCACAAATTCAACGGCATTATCTTCAAGTTGATCCGAACGACGACATTGCCAATTGGTCAGATGATAGGATTTGGTCGGAATTAAAAACACGTGTCGAGACGAAGGATGGCTGGACCTTGCCAGATGGTCCGATTATTCAAAAAAACATTGTATCAATGCGAAGCTTTGTTTGTGAACCGATGCAGTATGGTAGGCTTTTTATCGCTGGTGATGCTGCTCATATTGTTCCACCAACAGGGGCAAAGGGATTAAACTTAGCCATGTCAGATGTCCAAGTTTTAACAAAAGGAGTGGCTGCATTTTATCATTGTGGAGACAAGGATAAAATGCAGCGCTATTCAGACATTGCCCTTCGACGTGTTTGGAAAGCGCAACGCTTCTCTTGGTGGATGACAACAATGCTGCATCGTAATCATAATCACAGTCCGTTTGAGCGGGGAATACAGGTTAGTGAGCTTGCCTATGTTACATCTTCTCGGGCAGCTCTAACAAGCCTCTCTGAGAATTATACTGGACTTCCGATTGAGTGGGGAAGCATGGAAGCACTTCATAGTCAAGTCTAGGAATTTTCAATGTATCAATGTATGTATCTCATTTACGCAAGGGGACGAGATGTAAAAATTCGCTTAAAAGGCTGCCACAATGAACGTGGCAGCCTAGGTGAAGTAAAGATATGACTTAAGTTAATAGAGCCTCAGAGCCTTTTGCCAAATTACTAGCCGGAGGCCAAGCACAAAGATCGAATGGAAAATCAGAACCAGGTACGATTCGATCCTCACCAACCGTTTGTGCCAAATAGTCAAGCGTTCCGGGGTTCCAAAGAACACTGTCATACCAAAAATCTTTCAAATACTCAATTGGCTCTTTACGAAGAGTATTGGATACGAGTGGCCATTGCTCATAACCCTTGTTCAGACGACCAATTTGATAAGGGAGGAAACCACCACCATGCGCTAAGAGAATTTTTGTATTGCGGTACTGATCGAGCAATCCACTTAATAGAATGTCCGTGGCACAGATGGTCGTTTCCCAAGGAACACCAATTAGATTTGGCATCATGCGTTGTTTCAACCGCGGATCTTCACATAGCAATGGGTGTATAAAAATGATCGCTCGTTGACGGTCTGCTTCCTCCCAAAACGGGGTGAAAACCTGGTTGGACAGCAATTGACCGTTTAAGCCTGGTCCAATAATTGCGCCCTTTAAGCCTAAATTCATCGCGTTTCGCAATTCGTTTGCTGCTTGCTCTGGGTCGTTTAACGGAACGGTTGCTAGTGCTGACAATTGATTGCTATTAGAGCTTGTCCATTGTGCAAGTGCTTGATTATAGACAGAAGCGAGTTCGCTTGTGATTTCAGAGGGAAAGTCATATAAAAACAGCTGTGGAATCGGTGAAACAATGGCATGAGTGACGCTTGCTTTTTCTTTTTCTTCAAGATATAACGAAGCGCTTACAAATTCTTTCTTAAGTTCAAAAGCCCACTTGTCATTAATTGATAAAAATTTTTCTTTCTCTGGGTTTTTTTTAATCCAATTAGCATTGACCTCTTTCTGATGGTCTTTAATCCAAGTTAAGACATCCTCAGGAATAAAATGCGTATGGAAATCGTACATGAAAATCCTCTCCTTACAAAGTTTGGTTATTTTTTAAATTAGGGCGATAGCCTAGTCTTTCAGAAATTTGCTTACCTGCCTCGACAACCTTTTTTATATGGTTGGGCATCGTATGGTCGTTTACCCGTTGAATCGGTCCGACTATGTTCACAGATGCAATCACTTGTCCGGTGTAATCTCTCACAGGTGCTGCGATGGAAACAACGCCTTCAGCCATTTCTTCAGTGCTTATAGCGTAGTCTTGCTGTCTTATCTCTTCTAACACTTTGGCTAATTTCTTCGGATCTGTAATGGTCTTTTCGGTGTAAGGCACTAATCCCTTTTTAATTGTTTCTTCTAATATACTTACATCATGATGGGCTAATAAAATCTTACCTGAGCTAGTACAATAGGAAGGGTTTCTCTTTCCAACGTGAGTAAAAGCACGAACCTGATGCTTGCTTTCAACCTTATGAAGATAAATAACATCGATTCCATCTAGAATCGCCAAATGGGAGGTTTCTCCTGTCTTTTCTACTAGTTGATGCAAAACAGGCATTGCTTCTGTATGGATTTCGAAGTTTGAAGTGCAAACGCTCGCAAGAGACAAGATTGAAAGCCCTAGGCGATAGCGCTGATTCTCAGGATTTTTTTCTACAAATCCTTCACTAGCAAGCGTTGACATTAAACGACTGACGGTGCTTTTTCCTATATCAAGCTGCTTTGCTAAGTCAGTAATTTTTAGTTCAGACTCTTCCATTGAAAAACTACGTAATATCCGAAGAGCGTTCTTTACAGATGATAAGGTGTAATCCTTCTTTGCCGTTTGTTGCATAACCTAACCTCCATTCTAAGTTGTTGCCTATAAAGGAACAATGTTCTTTTATGGGATATAAAAACACTATATCATATTGTTAAATAAAAATGAATAATCTAAAAATTATTAAAAAAATAATTATTTGTTGCGTATATAAGAACAAAGGTGTTTTATAAGGTACAAAGTTCATTTATGCTAGACACATAGCAAAACAATCAAAACGACTATTTGGAGGTATGATGCATGACAGCAATTACAACGAAAACAGTAACTGGGATTGATTGTAAACACTTTATTAATGGTCAATATATGGACTCTTTAAGCAGCAAAACCTTTGAAAATGTGAATCCAGCAAACGAAGAAATTTTAGGAACTGTAGCTGAAGGAGGAAAAGAAGAGATCGACTTAGCTGTTTCAGCAGCAAGACGTGCATTAAACGGCCGTTGGAAAACAATGCCTTTGACTGAACGCTCTCGTATTCTCCGTAAAATTGGCGACATTATTTTAGAAAGAAAAGAGGAACTTGCACAATTAGAATCATTGGATACAGGAAAGCCAATTTGGTTATCAAGTTCCATTGACATTCCGCGTGCGGCTTATAACTTTCATTTCTTCGCCGACTACATGACAACAATGGGAACAGAAGCATATCAGCATGATGATTTAGCAATTAACTATGCTGTACGAAAGCCTGTTGGTGTTGTTGGTTTAATTAACCCTTGGAACCTTCCATTGCTTCTATTAACTTGGAAGTTAGCCCCTTGCTTGGCGGCTGGAAACACTGCTGTTATGAAACCTGCAGAATGGACACCGATGACAGCAACAGTCTTAGCTGAAATTTGTAAGGAAGCAGGCGTTCCTGATGGTGTTGTTAACGTCGTTCACGGATTTGGACCTGGTTCAGCTGGTGCAGCTTTAACGGAGCACCCTGATGTCGATGCGATTACATTTACTGGAGAAACCTCAACGGGTACGGCAATTATGAAAGCGGCTGCACCAACCTTAAAGAAGCTTTCTTATGAGCTTGGTGGAAAGAATCCAAACATTATTTTTGCTGACTCTGATATTGATGAAGTGTTAGAAACAACGATTAAATCTAGTTTTATCAACCAAGGCGAAGTTTGCTTATGTGGTTCCCGTATTTATGTTGAGCGTCCTGCCTATGACGAATTCGTTGATAAATTTGTCAAGAAAACAAAAGAGCTTGTTGTTGGTGACCCATTTGATGAAAAAACAAAAATTGGTGCCATGATTGGAAAAGAACATTATGAGCGTGTAATGGGCTATATAGATTTAGCAAAAGAAGAAGGCGGAACAATTTTAATAGGTGGTAAAAGACCTGAAGGGTTCGAAAAAGGTTATTATATTGAACCAACAATTATTACAGGCTTAGATCGAAATGCTCGTTGTGTGAGAGAAGAAATCTTTGGTCCAGTCGTTACAGTCATTCCATTTGACCTTGAGGAAGAAGTGATCGCACAGGTTAATGATTCACACTATGGATTGAGCGCATCCATTTGGACAAATGATTTACGTCGTGCACACCGTGTAGCTGGAGAGGTGGAAGCAGGAATTATTTGGGTGAACACATGGTTCTTACGTGACCTACGCACACCATTCGGTGGAATGAAGCATAGTGGTATTGGACGTGAAGGTGGTATGCATAGCTTTGAATTTTATAGTGAACTAAAAAATATTTGTATCAAGCTATAATAGGAGGCAATCATCATGCATTCAACCGAAACCTTTGCAAATCAACTATTACAAGCTGAAAAAGATCGTGAAGGGACAACGGCTTTAACAGAACAAAACGAGAATTTTACAACAGAAGATGCCTATGCTGTTCAGTTAGAAATCATTCGGCAAAAATTAGAGCAAGGCCATAATATTGTCGGGAAAAAAATTGGTCTGACTTCAAAAGCTATGCAAAACTTATTAGGAGTAAATGAACCAGATTATGGTCATTTACTCGATAATATGGTTGTGGAAAATGGTGGCGAGGTTTCATTTGAGCGCGTCATGCAGCCGAAGGTCGAAGCAGAAATTGCTTTTGTATTAAAAAAAGATCTAAAAGGGCCAAATGTTACCGCACTTGATGTTCTGCAAGCGACGGATTACATCTTGCCGTCATTAGAAATCGTCGATAGCCGGGTGAAAGATTGGAAAATAAAATTACAAGACACAATTGCTGATAATGCTTCATCAGGCTTATATGTTCTCGGAGGAAAACCGGTCCGTGTGGATCAGGTAGACATTGCCCAAGTTGGTATGGTGCTGTTTAAGAATGGTGAGATCATTAATACAGGTGTAGGAGCTGCGGCAATGGACAATCCTGCAAATTGCGTTGCTTGGCTCGCGAACAAGCTCAGTCAATTTGACATTACGTTAAAAGCGGGAGAGGTCATCCTTTCTGGTGCCCTTTCTGCAGCTGTTAATGCAGAACCAGGTGATATCTTTACGGCAAAAATTGCCCACTTAGGTGAAGTATCAGTTCGATTTTCTTCATAAAAAGGAAGGAGATTCAAATGGATAAAATAAAAGTTGCCATTTTAGGAACGGGAAATATTGGAACGGATTTGATGCTTAAGTTAGAGCGATCAGAAATTTTAGAATTAACATCCATGATCGGTATTGACCCTAACTCTGATGGGGTTAAGAGAGCGCAAGATAAAGGATACAACACATTTACGAATGGATTGCAGGAATTTTTAGAAACAAGTGGCGAATTAGCTGATATTGTCTTTGATGCAACCTCAGCAAAAGCGCATGTCCGTCATGCAAAGCTTCTCAAAGAAGCTGGAAAGCAAGTGCTTGACTTAACACCTGCGGCAAGAGGGCCATTCGTTGTACCTACTGTCAATTTAGGTGAGCATTTAGATGCGCCAAACATTAACTTAATTACGTGCGGTGGCCAAGCGACGATTCCTATGGTTCACGCTGTAAACCGAGTTAGTCCAGTTGAATATGCTGAAATTGTGGCGACGATTTCAAGTAAGAGTGCTGGACCAGGAACAAGAGCAAATATTGATGAATTTACGCAAACCACTTCTCGTGGAATTGAAGAAATCGGTGGTGCAAAAAAAGGAAAAGCCATCATTATTTTGAATCCTGCAGAACCGCCAATCCTTATGAGAGATACAGTTTATGCTGTTGTTGAAGAAGGAACTTTAGACGAAGAGAAAATTACAAAGTCGATACAAGAGATGGCAGAGGCTGTTCAGTCTTATGTGCCAGGCTACCGTTTACGAACAGAGCCGATTTTTGAAGGGAACAGAGTAACGATCTTTTTAGAAGTTGAAGGGGCTGGAGACTATTTGCCGAAATATGCTGGAAATTTAGATATTATGACAGCTGCTTCGGTAAAAGTCGCTGAAGAATTTGCAAAGAACAAGCTAAAAAGCTCACCGGCAGTGTAATGACAAACTATACTATGAGAGAAAGGACTTTTACGAATGACTGATAAACGAGATATCGTATTAACAGAAGTTGCATTACGTGATGGAAGTCATGCGATTGGTCACCAATATACTGTTGAGCAGGTGACCGCTGTTGCAAAAGCGCTTGATGAAGCCAATGTACCGTATATTGAAGTTGCCCATGGGGATGGCTTAGCAGGTTCGTCTCAACAGTATGGTTTGTCTTTAACCGATGAAATGGAGTTAATTGAAGCGGCAGTTTCTGTATGTAAGCAAGCAAAAATTGCTGTCCTATTGATTCCAGGGATTGGTACGATGAATGAACTGAAGCAAGCTGCTTCATTAGGGGTAAAAATGGCGCGAATCGCGACACATGTGACGGAAGCAGATGTTGCACCACAGCATATCGGGCTTGCCAAAGAGCTTGGGCTAGAAACAGTTGGGTTTTTAATGATGTCCCATATGGCACCAATCGATAAGCTAGTGGAGCAAGCGAAGCTAATGGAAAGCTATGGAGCTGATACGGTATATGTTGTAGATTCTGCTGGTGCCCTTCTTCCTCATGAGGTTCGGGAACGAATTAAAGCCTTACGACAAACATTGACGATTAACGTTGGCTTCCATGCCCATAACAATCTATCACTTGCCATGGCAAATACCTTAGCGGCGATTGAAGAAGGGGCTACTCGGATTGATGGAAGTGTACGCTGCCTCGGAGCTGGTGCTGGAAACACACAAACAGAAGTGCTTGTGGCAGTACTTGAACGATTAGGTCTAAACAGCGGCGTTGATTTATACAAGATGATGGATTTAGCGGAAAACATCATTGCGCCAATTTTACAAAAACCTCAAGAGATTACGAGAGACAGTCTTACAATGGGGTATGCTGGTGTCTATTCAAGCTTCTTGCTCCATTCCCAACGAGCAGCTGCACGCTTTGGCATTGACTCACGCGACATATTAATTGAACTTGGAAAGCGAAAAGTTGTCGGTGGTCAGGAAGATATGATTATTGATGTAGCTGCAGAAATTGCAAGGAAACAGAAAAGCGTAAATGTGTGATTGGAGGAATTGATAGTGGGAACAGAGCAGTTTCGAGAGATTGCTAAATTTTTATTAGATGCAGAGCTTGAAAGAAGAGATGTCGTTAGAATTACAAAGGACAAGGTGCCAGATTTGACAGTAGACGATGCCTATTTGATTCAAGAAGAGATCGTGAAGCTTAAGCTTGAGCAAGGTCATTCGATTGTTGGTCCTAAAATGGGCTTAACAAGTCAAGCAAAAATGAAGCAAATGAATGTTGAAGAACCGATTTATGGCTATATTTTTGATAACATGGTCGTACAAGAGGGATCTGCTGTTTCATTATCAGATTTTATTCATCCAAAAGTTGAAGCTGAAATTGCTTTCGTTTTAGGAAAGGACATTGAAGGGCCTGGAATCTCTGGTGCACAAGTATTGGCGGCAACAGATTATGTCATTCCAGCACTTGAGCTTATTGATAGCCGCTATGAAAACTTTAATTTTACCCTTCCTGATGTAATCGCTGATAATGCGTCTTCCTCAAAAGTCGTATTAGGAAATCGCTTACGGAAACCTGAGGAGCTTGAACTAGACTTAGTTGGAACAACGCTATCGATTAATGGGGAGATTAAAGATCTTGGCGCAGGTGCTGCGGTGTTAGGTCATCCTGCTAACTCAGTAGCGATGCTTGCGAACATGCTCCATCGTAAAGGTGAAAAGCTAACTGCAGGCCAAATTATCTTAACAGGTGGTATTACTGGTGCTGTCCAATTATCAAAGGGAGATGTTGTTTCTGCGAAATTAGATGGCCTAGGTGAAGTTGGTTTTACTGTTGTTGAATAGAATAAAGGTCGGAAAAGATAGGAGGCTTATCCATGCCGATTGTAAACGTTAACATGATGGAAGGGCGACCAAAGGAAAAAATCGAACAAGTCATTGCTGATTTGACTGAAACACTTGCAAAAACGCTTGAGGTTCCGAAAGAAAATGTGAGAGTCCTTGTAACCGAAACACCTAAATCTCACTGGGGGATTGCAGGAGAATCTGTCGAAAAACGAACGGCTAAAAATTCGTAAGGCTCTATTAAAATAATGATAGGAGGTAATTGGTATGACAATTGAATTGGGTATACTCGGAGCGCATGTCCCAAGTATTTGTCATCGTGAAAATGTACCTGACTTTCAACAAAAAATGGTAGCACAAATGGATGAGCTGGCTGGGACGATTAAAGACCTTAAACCAGATGCAATCGTTCTTGTTTCCTGCCACTGGATTTCAACCTTTCACCATTATGTTGATGCTTCACCCGTTCATAAAGGGGTTTTAACCGCTTTTGAATGCCCTGATATTATTTCAGACGTCTCGTATCATTATCCTGGCGATCAAGAGCTTGGTGAAGCTCTAGTTATGGCTGGAAAGCATGCACGTTTGCCAGTGATTGCTGTCAATGACCCAACCTATGTATGGGATTACGGTACAGTTGTTCCACTGCGTTATTTTGTTCCGAATGAGGATATTCCTGTCGTAAACTTGTCCATTACAATGGCCGCAAGTCTGGATGAAACCTTTAAATGGGGACAGGAAATTGGAAAAGTCTTGAATGCTTCGGATAAACGAATCGTTTTCGTCTTCAGTGGTGCTTTGGCTCATAACTTAGTTCGTGGACGTCACCATATGCCGACGATTTCAGAGCAAGCATTGGATAAGCAATTTATTGACTACCTTATGAACAAAGACATGGAATCGGCGAGAGAAATGCTCCCTCAGTATGCGCGTGTTGCAGGAGTAGAAGGAGGTGGACGTCATTTAGCAATGATGTTAGGTGCCCTAGAAGGTGACTATAAACCATCGTTTCTTGGCTATGCTCAATCATCAGGTAGTGGGAATGCCCTGATGACCTTCGAACCTGAAAAAACAAAAGAAACCGTTTAATTGTCTCTCCCAGAAGCATTGTGTTTATGAAGATTTAATATGTACAAAAAGCTTGGTAAAAAAACCAAGCTTTTTGCGTCTCTTTAAAAGAAGATAATGCTTTTCCTTCTTCATACAAAAGAAAGTGTTGGAGTGAAGTGAAGAAATTTATCGTCTAATTAAGGGAGTGTAGCCTCGTGTACACTCCTTTTTACTTGCATTCAACTAGGTCTTAACAAACTTTTCCTAAAACATTCAAAAAATTAATAATCCAATAAAAATTATGAAATAACGTTCCATATACAGGAATGGAGTTGTTTTTTGAGCAATTTATATTCACTACACTTTAAATAGGAAGAGAAAGATAACTTAAGGAGGAAAAAACGATGAAAAATCAGTTAATGTGGGGTCGGAAAATTACGTTTTTAGGTGTTATTTGCTTAGTGCTTTCTTTACTTGTCGCCTGTGGTAGCAATAAGGGAGCAACGGGTTCGGCAAATGATTCGAATGAAAGCGCTGACAATTTCCCTGAACAAGAAATTACAATTATCGTACCTTACAGTGCAGGTGGAGGGTTTGATTTAGCTGCGAGAATGCTAGCACCTTATTTAGAAAAATATTTACCTAATGATACAAGTGTCATTATTGAGAATGTCGCAGGTGGCAATGGGAACATCGGACTTGGAGAATTAACACGAGCAAATCCAGATGGCCATACGCTAGGTTTAATTAATCTACCGGGACATTTTACACAACAAATTTTGGGTGATGCAAGCTATGATTTAACGGAATTTGAGTATGTCGGAAATATTACGAGAACTGACTATATTGCAGCAGCTTCTCCGTCTTCAAATTATACAGAGTTATCACAGCTTCAAAATGCTGACGAAGTTCGTGCAGGTATTACAAATATTTCTTCAACAGATGGATTAGGACTTGTTGTTGCAGCAAATCATCTTGATGTGAATTTACGGACAATCAATCACCCAGGAAGTACAGAAGCAATCTTGGCAGCAATTAGAGGAGATGTTGATATTGTTCAGCTTCCTGTTGAAAGTTTAAAAAATTATATTGATACAGGAGATTTAGTGCCATTATGGTCTTATACGAGCGAGAGACTTGAAGAATATCCAGATTTACCAAGCATTGCGGAATTAGGATATGAAGAACTAATTGATCTCGTCTCCTTGTATCGCGTTATTGCTGCAACGCCTAATACACCAGAGGAAAGACTTTCAATCTTACGTGATGCATTTGAGAAAGCTGTAAATGATGAAGAGTATATTGAACAAGTGCTTGCAGCAGGCGCTACTTGGAACCCTAGTAATTATGAAGATGCGACAAATATTGCAGAAGCTTCTTTAGAAATGCTTTTACCTTATGAAGAATTAATGAGAAGTGAATAATACAGACATTTAAGACAATGAGAGGAGAGTGGAGAAAAAGATGTTAGAGGCAGCCCTACCAGCACTTCTAGAATTAATATCGTGGCCAGGCATCTTATATTTAACAATTGGTGCATTGCTAGGCTTATTATTTGGAATTTTACCAGGACTTGGTGGTCCTCAGGTCCTAGCGCTTCTATTACCATTAACGTTTACGATGGATGCTGCAACAGCCTTAACATTATTGATAGGAGCCTCAGGTGCTACAGCATTTGGGGGCTCTATTACCGCAATTTTAATCAATACACCTGGAACTGCCCAAAATGCTGCGACTGTATATGATGGCTTCCCAATGACCAAGCAAGGGAAGGCAGGACAAGCAATTGGTGCGGCCGCAGCTGCTTCTGTACTTGGAGCGATATTTGGTGCAATTATTTTAACAGCAATTCTTCCAGTAGGTAGATACCTTGTTCTTGCATTTTCTTATCCTGAATATTTTATGATGGCAGTCATGGGTCTTGCCATGATTGTTGTATTATCCCAAGGTTCATTATGGAAGGGCATTATTGCAGGTGGTTTAGGATTAATGATAGCTTTTATCGGTTACGACCCTGTATCAGGCGCTGTTCGTTATACGTTTGGAACGGATTATCTTTGGGACGGTATTCCACTCGTAACAATGCTTATTGGACTTTTCGCAATTGCGGAAGCGATATCATTATGGACTAAACAAGGATCGATTGCATCAAAGAAGGTTAATACTTCTTTAAAAGGTGTCTTTGAAGGTATGGGGGCTGTATTTAAAAATTTTGGCTTGTTTATTAAGAGTTCAATCATCGGAACGATTATTGGCATCATCCCAGGTGTTGGTGGGGCAGTTGCGAATTTCATTGCATATGGGCAAGCAGCGTCCACTTCAAAAAATCCAGAAAACTTCGGGAAGGGAGATGTGAGAGGGGTTATTGCACCTGAATCTGCAAATAACGCAAAAGATGGTGGTGCACTCGTACCTACTTTAATATTTGGTATTCCAGGAAGTCTAGAAATGGCCGTGTTACTTGGTGCATTAACCATTCATGGTATACAGCCAGGCCCTCGTTTAATGTTAGATAATCCCGGTATTACCCTTACTCTCATCTATGCTCTTGTACTAGCTAATATTATTGTAGGTGTTGTTGGGATCCTTTTAGCTTCACCACTAGCTCGATTAACCATGATAAAATCCGTATTTATTGCTCCGGTCATTTTGGTTCTTGCTTTGGTTGGTTCGTATGCAGCAGACGGGCGAATTCAAGATGTTGTCGCGGCAGCGCTATTTGGTCTTATTGGTTATGCGATGATTCGGCACCATTTTTCCAGAGTTGCACTAGTCATTGCTGTTGTTCTTGGCGAAATGATGCAGCAAAGCTTTCATCAAACAATTGAGTTGCTAGGTTATTCTGGATTTTTCACTCGACCTATCACCTTATCGTTTATCATCATAACTATTATCATTCTTGCCCTACCAATCATTAGGAGAAAGCGAGGCACAACTGATGAGAATCTCGGAGCGTAGTATCTTTAGTCTGATCCTAATTGTAACAATGGGTGTATTTGTAGCTCTTTCCTTTACCTTTAACCCACAGGCAAGATTATTTCCTCTTGTAGTGGGGGGAATTACTTTTATCATGCTCATTATTCAATTTTTTGGAGATAGTGTTCCCTCGATTGCTAGACGTTTTCCTTTTTTAAGACAGGAAGGAGTGTTTTCTGCCCCTTCGAATCAGGATAAGCAAAAAAGCGAACAAGATGAACAAGTAGAAGAAGAGCAAGCGAAAAATGAAAAGTCCCCTTGGGCAGCCGTAGCAACAATTATTTTAAGTATTGCCGGTTTTATTGTCATTCTTCACTTCACGTCTTATTTGTTAGCTGTACTTGTTTTTTTATTTTTTGTTATCTGTATTTTAGGAAAAGAAAAGCTGATAAAATCTTTAGGAATTGCAGTGCTGATAACTGGATTTATGTATGTTCTCTTTGATTTAATCTTAAATACTCGCTTTTAATACTAATACCAAAGTAGTGTTGCTTTTGCAATAAAAAAATTGCTGAAAAATTCTTGATTTTTCCTTTTCAACTGTTAGTGATTATGGTACGATTTGAGAGAATACAATATATCGATTGCACTAGGGGTGTCCATGAGCTGGACTGAGAGAGAAGCGCGTGTAAGCTTCTTAACCCTTCGGACCTGATCTGGATCATACCAGCGTAGGAAAGTGATGAAACGAGAAAAATAATAGGTTACCTATTTTTTTGTTCGTATACAACCAGGTCCTTTTAAGTGGGGGACTTGGTTTTTTATTTGATTTCTTTCTTGCGTTCGTATCGACAATGGTCTCGCTTTCGTAAAAAAAAAAAACGAGGAGAGATGAAAATGACGAAAAATTTCGAACAAGAACGTCCGACACAAAGAATTACAAGTTTTCCAGGCAGTGAAAAAGTATATGTAAGAGGTTCAAGAGAAGATATCGCTGTGCCAATGAGGGAAATTAAGCTGTCTCCTACTGAGAGATTAGGTAGCACAGAAGAAAATCAACCGGTCAGAGTCTATGATACGAGCGGTCCTTACACGGATACCAACGTTGAAATTGACTTTTTAAAAGGTCTTGCTCCATTACGTCGTCATTGGATTCTTGAGCGTGGAGATGTTGTTGAGTACGAAGGAAGAAAAGTTGTTCCTGAGGACAATGGCTATCGAACAAAAGAAAACAAAGCAGCGGAAAATCCTTTTTTAGGTCAAGATTGGAAGCCATTGCGAGCTAAAGAGGGTCAGTGTGTGACGCAAATGCATTACGCAAGAAAAGGAATCATTACACCTGAAATGGAATTTATCGCAATACGGGAGCAAGTATCGCCTGAATTCGTACGTGAAGAGGTTGCCAGAGGTCGTGCCATTATCCCAGCAAACATTAATCATCCAGAAAGTGAGCCAATGATTATCGGGCGTAATTTTCATGTTAAGGTTAATGCCAATATTGGAAATTCTGCGGTCACCTCTTCCATCGATGAAGAAGTTGAAAAAATGACATGGGCGATTCGTTGGGGTGCCGATACGGTGATGGATTTATCTACAGGTAAGGATATTCATACGACAAGAGAGTGGATTATTCGGAACTCTCCTGTACCAATCGGAACAGTACCTATTTACCAAGCGCTTGAAAAGGTTGGCGGTGAAGCAGAGAAGTTAACGTGGGAAAGCTACCGCGACACACTCATTGAACAAGCGGAGCAAGGGGTCGATTATTTTACGATCCATGCAGGTGTGCTTCTTCGCTACATTCCGCTAACGGCAAATCGACTAACTGGAATCGTATCGCGTGGTGGATCAATTCTTGCTTCATGGTGTTTGCATCATCATGAGGAAAACTTCCTCTATACACATTTTGAGGAGATTTGTGAGATTTGTAAGGCATATGATGTCTCCATTTCTTTAGGTGATGGATTACGACCAGGATCGATTGCTGATGCGAATGATGAAGCACAATTTGCTGAGCTTGAAACGCTTGGTGAATTGACAAAAATCGCTTGGGAGCATGATGTTCAAGTGATGATTGAAGGACCTGGTCATGTGCCGATGGATAAAATTAAAGAGAATATTGACCGTGAAATTGAGGTGTGTCATGATGCACCGTTCTACACATTAGGGCCATTAACAACAGACATTGCCCCTGGGTATGATCATATCACTTCAGGGATCGGTGCGGCGATGATTGCTTGGCACGGAACGGCAATGCTTTGTTATGTAACACCGAAAGAGCATTTAGGACTTCCGAATAAGGATGATGTAAGAGAAGGAGTTATCACTTATAAAATTGCAGCACACGCAGCTGATCTTGCGAAGGGGCATAAAGGCGCACAAACTCGAGATGATGCTTTATCGAAGGCCCGCTTTGAGTTTCGCTGGAATGATCAGTTTAACCTTTCTCTTGATCCAGAAAGAGCAAGAGAATACCATGATGAGACGCTTCCGGCAGAAGGTGCAAAAACCGCTCACTTTTGCTCCATGTGCGGCCCGAAATTTTGCAGTATGAGAATCTCACAGGACATTCGGGATTACGCCAGTGAAAAAGGATTGAGTTTACAAGAAGCGATCGATCAAGGAATGGAAGAAAAAGCAAAAGAATTCCAAGAAGCTGGTAATAAAATTTACAAATAAGAATGTTAGAATGAGGTAGCAAGAAATAAAAAAGAGACGTAAAAGGTAAATTGAAGGCGAAGAGACTGGCTCAAAAAAGTCAGTCTTTTTTCATTGTTTTAAAAGAAAACAGGTAATACGTTGTGATATGTTGAATTGTATAATAAAAAGAAAAGTTTTCAGCGATTATAATAAAAGTTTGCATATACCTAAAAAAATAAATACAAGACCAGGTAAGGAAGCCATTGATTGAAGGATCAAAGGGTTTTTTACGAAATGGCCTTGGATCATACCGAACAAGAAAGAAACAAAAAGGATAACACCAACCAAAGGTGCTAAATAAAAAGAGCGCTCAGTAATCCCAGCTTGTAAGCCATAGCCAAGGCTATCGATATTCATGATGAGAGCAAGTGTAATAAAATAGGAGCGGGCATGAAGAGGAGGTTGATGAACCAGATTATATAGACCTAGACCGATCATCATAATACCAGCAAGTGTATGAAGAATGTATGATGGAACGAATTCACCGATGAGGCGTCCAACACTCATTGAGAAAAAGACAATCACTGCTGAAAAGGCAGAGAGAGCTACAATATGCTGCAAAGGGATTTTTACGCGTTTAAAGCCGTATAAGAATCCAATGAAAAACCCATCAAGACTCGTTAATATAGATAGAAAAACTAGAATAATTAAGTCAAACATTTTGTAACCCCCTATAAAATTGGACAAAAACGATTAACTAATTTATATGTTCATCGATTTTGAATTAGTCAAGCAGATGCATAGTCAAAATCGTTCGTAATCGTTATAGTAGTAAGGGGTATGGAGAGAGGAGGAAGACATCATGATACAAATAAAAGGGATATTTCTCTTTGTCTTGGTTTTGTTTCTGGCGGCATGTGGAAGTACAGAAACGGTAGAAGAGGCACCTTTAGATGAAAGTGAAAGCTCCGAGGTTGAGGTACTGACGGCAGACGAACGAACGGTCGTTGTATCAGACCTTTTTAAGGAGTCAGCTGAATCCGAGGGTACATCAGAGGAAAAGGATGCTACAGATGAGGGGGCCGCTTCCCATCAAGCTGAAGAGGAACAGCAAGCAAAGGAGCATCAAAAGAAAGAAGAAGAGGAAAATGAAACAATAGCAAACAGCAAAGAAGCACAGAAAGAAGTAGAGGGATCAAGTTCATTATTATCTAAGGGGATAAAGAAATTTGAGCTCGAACTTGAATTTATGAACGATGAGGAATGGGAATTTAAATACGAGCAAGACAAAGAAAAGCAAAAGGCTGAGATAGAAAAGGAAAATGGTGAAAAGCAAAAGATCGAAGGGGAAGAAGCGATTTCATCAATGGAGACCTTACTTTCTAACTTAACGTTTGATGAGACGACATCACCTCAAGAGGTTCAAAAAGCCATCTTTGCAACTTTAAATGTCGATGCAGCAACCATATCTAAGTTTGAATTAAAAATTGAATTTCAAAATAAAGAGAAGATTGAAGTAAAACAGGAAGTATCATGACAAAAGGCTGGATCATACTCAGATGATTCAGCCTCTTTAAATAGCTTCATTCAGAAGCATGTTCGTAAGGATTTTGATCAAAAGGAAAGGTGATTGGATTGTAATGGTCTTGATAGGATTCATAAAAGCTCATTACTTCAAGTACATATGCCTCGCTTTTATTGTAAGCAAAAAGCGCCTTCTCTAAGTCACCATCAGCAGCACCATGATCAGCTAAGTATTTTGCAGCGGAAAATGTAGCATCGTATAAGTCAAACGGATCTGCTTTTCCATTCCCTGTCGCATCTACACCGTAGCCTTGATGTTCTGCAATAAGGGCAAGATCAGTAATATCAACATCTTCATCAATTCCTCCAACATCTGTTCCAGGATAAGTCCAGCCAACCCAGGTTCGTGGCATGAATTGAAAGTGACCTACTGCGCCAACAGGACTCTCCAGCTGATCCATTTTTGAAAAAATCGTTTCAACCCGGTGCACAGAAGCAAGCAACTTCCACGGTATGTTATAAGTTTCCCCAGCTTCTTGATAGATCGGGATAAAGGCAGCTGGGATGTTGTGTTGTCCATAAACCGCTTTGTACGTAAAGTGACGTACTTGTTCAGACTGTGCAAAAAGATACTGGCCGGCTCCAATAAAAAGTAGACCAAAAAAAAGAAAAAACAGTAGGAGTTTTCGCACGTTCGATGTCATCCTTTAAATTCAGAGTTCAATGCATTCATTATAACGAGAATTAGACAAACACGAAACTTATTTTTTTGAAAAAAAAGGCTGAGCTTGGATATAGGATGAGCATTGCCTAAAGGAAGGGCTATACAAACTTGTTTTGTTTTCATTTCAAGTGGTAAAACGAACAACCACTCATAAAAGTAGTTTCTTTTACTACTAGTAAATTAAAGCGCTTTAAAAATCTTCATTATTTTTTCACACAATAACCCCTTGAGGTTTTTCAAAAAAACGTTATAGTAGGGGACGTAGCATAAATCACTACAAAATATAATTAGTAGGAAGTGAATCGAACGTGCTCGTTCATGATTTAGTCGAAACAAAGCAACTTCTTGTCGGAGAAACAAAGCCAGAATATCTCGTTGTGTATGAAAAATTTGAAAACTGTGAAACAAAAGTAGATGGTCGAAAGGTTTGCTCGAATGAGCTTGGTACAGAAGAAATTGTTCAAATTCTTCGTGGAGAAGGAGACCATTTGTTACGCAACGTAGAGAGCTATTGTATCGGAGAAGCGTATCCAACATTGGATGCAGTTTTGGCGAAAGTAAAAGAAACGCACCAAGAAATTTTTAAATAAGAATGAAGAAAGGCGCTTATAGGCGTCTTTTTTGTTTGGATAAAATGACTTGGTAAATTTGCGGCTTTGTTCAAACATTGTTCTAGTCATGATAAGATGATAATAAAATATACATCCTAATCAATACAGTAATTTCATAATGCTCTATATAAATGGTTTACTAGCGGAAATGTTGTGAGTACAAGAAGAGCTTGGAGGGAATACAGTGGTAAAAATTTTATTCGTTTGCTTAGGAAATATATGTCGTTCACCAATGGCAGAAGCGATTTTTCGAAAAAAAGTAAAAGACCAAGGTTTGGATAAAATCGTAACGATTGATTCTGCTGGAACGGGTCGGTGGCATATCGGTAATCCACCTCATGAAGGAACAATCGAGATTTTAAAGCAAAATCAAATTGATGCAAGTGGTTTAAAGGCTCGCCAAGTGTCAGAGGATGATTTACAGTCTTTTGACTATGTAATTGGTATGGATACTGAAAATGTCGGAAATCTCAGGGCACTAGCTGGTCATCATGGCAAAGCGGAAGTTGCGCGTCTATTAGATTTTATTCCAAATTATCAGCTAGCTGATGTTCCAGACCCTTATTTTACAGGGAATTTTGAAGAGGTTTTTGATCTGATTTCTGATGGCTGTGATCATCTTCTTTCTTACATTCGAGAAAAAGAGCAAATATAACGAGTGGGCGAGTCATCGTCTGCTTTTTTGCTGGCTGTTTTTTTAACAGTGATGTCATCAATTTATGAGCCCCTATCTGCACAACCTTTTACAGCAGCTTTTAATAGTTTTATGTCAGCACACGAAAAATTTCCGATACCGTCTAAAAAAGAACTGATTATACAAAAGAGACAGACTTTGCATTAAAAATATCTGTAGAATAGGATGAATGATTTGAAGACTTCCTAAAAACGTAATCAACGAAACGTTTATGGGGATGGTTTGGATAAAACATCTCTATCTGTGAAAGAGCAATTTATCGATGCTTTTGGCGGAAATCATGTTAAAATTAGAAAGGAAGGCTCTTTTCCATAACGAAAAAGGAGTTCATGTATGATTGATTTAAATTTTGAGAAATATACAGAAATGACACTTTCAGATTTTACACTGAAAGAACACTATCCAGTGCAACATTGGGTTCATTACCTTGTCGGATTTTCTACGGACAAAATGCCGATAGATATCATTGATCCCGAGGCGCTCGTTATTTTAAATGAAGCAGGAGATGTATTGCAAGTTGTTCTCCAAGAGGAAGGCTGTGACTCGCCAAATTATCAGTTTACTGAAAACGAAAAGCAGCAAATTATAGCTTGGTTAACAAAACAAATGTAAGCATTAGACGATTCTTGCAGCAGAAAGGGAACAGCAGAATAATCGTTCTGATCGATTTTTCAAATGTTGTCTTTCAAAGTAGAAGAATGGTTTGATTGACCAAAATGTTCATGAAGTGGCTGTTCTATGTGAGGATTTTCTAACTCATAGGCATATAGATAAATAAGAAAAAGAGAACAGCACAGAAAATAACCTGCAGGCTGGTAAAACCAATGACGGATCTGTGGTGTAATCAGTAGAAAGATAAAGAAAAAAACACCAACAGACCAAACACAAAGAATTTGGAGCATTGGCAAAATAAATGGCTCAGTCAGCATAACTCCAAGCATTGCTCCCATCAGCCCTCCCATTAAGCCTGCAAGTAGACCATCGAGAATCGCATGAAGATTGAACGGGAACCCTGCTGCAACACCGATTAAGCCAGAGCCAATCATTGCAAGGATGGAAGCATGAAAAAATGAGACATGTTGAAAGGTTGCCAGAAAGTAGCCAAGTGTTAATCCAAGCATCATGCTAATCGCCATAGAAGCCATCATTCCTGTCATGATCGACAACTTTTTACGCTCGCGATAAAGTAAAATGAGTAGCGGGAGGATAAGAAAAATATAGAAGATTGCTAGCGTCATTATAGGCCTCCTTATCTAATCATGTTTTTTTAAAGGGTATGATAGAAATCGATAAAGCATTCATTAGATGTGAAAGGTTTAAGGAGGATTTATTTCAATGTAAAATAAAGAGTTAAGGGTGATCCTAAATGAAGCCATTACAAATATCTGCTGAGACTGCACAAAAGCTTTCCAAGTCTTTAAATCTTCCCTTAGAACGAATTATGCATATGCCACAGCATATTCTTGTCGCAAAATTAACAGAGCTGCACAAGGCGGAGGAAACGCAGAAAGAGAAAAATAGTCAAGAGACTTAAGAGGCGCCATTTCCTTTCTTTTATTTGTAAATATAAAAACATATTGATTGGAATGTCGTATATCTTTATGATATGATAAGAAGAATTGAATAAGCATAACATCTCTCTTGAAGGGGAGTAGCTTTAAAGGATAATGTCGTCAAGACGGGAACATTTCCCCGGCCTTATCCGCAACAGTACGTTGTTAGCGAGACCTTTGCCGAATTATCTTGGTAAAGGTCTGTTTTTGTTTTTAGCGTCTTTACTAAATTAATTTTGGTAAGGATGCTTTTTTATTGAAAAAACGCTTGTCAATGTGAAGGGAGTCCTACATATGCCATCATTTTATGAACTAGCTGAGAGTGTTATGTTCGCAGAAAGTGACTCTACTATGGCCTTTGTAAAAAAAGATGATCGTTTAGAATTTATCGGCAAAGGAAGAAGTGCGATAGTTTTTAAAATAAAATCAACGTCAAAAGTGCTAAAGGTTTTTCATCCCTCCTTTTCAGATCTGGCGAAAGAAGAAGCTCAAATCTATGAAACCTTGCAAGGGGTAAGCTATTATCCAACGTTATATGAATCAGGGCCAAACTATTTGGTGATTGATTATATTCAAGGATACACTCTTTCCGAATGTCTAAGCAAAGGAATCAAAATTGTGAAAGGGTATGTAGATGAAATTGATCGTGCACTTAAAGTGGCGAGAGAAAAAGGTTTAAACCCGTCAGACATTCACTTGAAAAATATTCTCTTAACAGCTGATGATAAAATTGTGTTAATTGATGTAGCAAGGTTTAGACAGGATAAAAATTGTACACAATGGGATGACCTAAAAAAAGCGTTTTACGCGTATTACAGCCGGCCAATTTTTCCAAAAAAGATTCCGGCCCCATTGCAAAATCTCATTGCAGTTTGTTACCGGAAAAAGCTTCTTCCTGCCCTTTTCTAATTCTTTTGTAAGCTAATTAAAACCATGATTTTTTGGATGAGATTGATAGGATAGGGCCTTCTGCGGGGCATATCAAGAGGTTTTTTAAGCCCTGTATTTATTCATGATGACGTAATAGAGAGGCTGGGACATAACGAACGTGTATGATTAAAATGCGAACAATGCACAACCTTAGCGAAGGATATTTCCGAAGCGAATACTAGCCATCAACGATCATGTCGTTCGGATTTCTCAACAATCAAAACTCTTTTGTCCCAGCCTTTTTTACACTTAAAGAAGCCAGCTTTACTTAACCTGTCATTAATGGCAAGCCCCGCTCGATTTCCATTCAGTCAACAGAGAAATGATAAAATGAGGCGATTTCTTTCATATGCTTCTTGAATGGTGGAATATCTTTAAAGTTTGATAACATCCCTTGAATAACAGGCACTCGTGGGTTCTCTTTGTTTATTTCAGATTCTAGTACGTCTAATGAGATTTCAAGATCTTCCTTCTCGTCCATTTTCGCTAATTCTTTTTTCATGTCCTCAATAATGATTTCAACGTGATTGACGTTTTTGAAAGAAAAGGCTTTTGTTTTGTTTAGTAATCGTTCCATTTTCTCATCGGACAGAATCGGTTGGTCGCCTGTAATTGAAGCAACAATGCCGTCCATTCTACGCATAATAAATGCAGTCAGTTCCTCTAATGTAAAGCTATCCTTGTCAAAAATTAAGATTTTTATATAGGATTGGAATAACCCTTCGAGCATCATCGATAAGTCCCAAAGATAAGGCTTAATTGCCTCTCCATAAATGGAATTCAATCCATTACGATAAAATTGCTGAATTTCTTCGTGCATTTTTAAGATTAATCCTTTAATCGAGTCATTTAATAAGATGACCTGTTCCCGTGTCTGCATAATGATAAATTCCTTATGCTCCAATAAGGTTTCAAACATTGCATTTAACTGTTTAATGAATTTTTCTCTAGCAGGTAAGTTTTTATGGTCAAATTCTGAAAGTTTTTGTTGGATTTTTTCAAAATGATGCTGGAGAATCGCCAAAAGAAGTGCGTCCTTTGATTTGAAATAAAGATAAAAAGCTCCTTTGGATATGCCGCTTTCCGTTGCAATTTCTTGAATTGATGTTGAGGTAAAACCTTTCATAGCAAAGAGCTTCATTGCTGCGTCAATGATCATTCTTTCCTTCTCTTTCAAACTAAATCACCCCTAATTGCATGCTGCTCTTTTTTATTATGCCTTATTTTTCATGATATAGTGAAGCTTTTATGAAGATAATAACAAAAGATTGACGTATGACTGACTGGTCATTTATAGTATAAAATTAGAATGACCATTCAGTCAATGACCGATTAGTCATTGGACAATGTAAGGGAGAGACACGCATGAAAAAAGTAATTCAGTTTTCATTAAATAATAAGTTTGCCATGTGGCTGCTGACGATCATAGTTACCGTGGCAGGCTTGTATTCAGGCTTCAACATGAAGCTTGAAACCATTCCAGATATTACTCCACCACTTGTGTCGGTCACGACCGTTTATCCTGGTGCAACACCAGAAGAGGTCGCTGATAAAGTATCTGAACCGATTGAGACAAGAGTTCAAAATTTAGAAGGTGTGACAGTCGTCAGTTCTTCATCTTTCCAAAACGCTTCCTCTGTACAAATTGAATACAATTTTGATAAAGACATGGAGAAAGCAGAGGATGAAGTGAAGGATGTGCTAAGTAATTTGGAATTACCTGAGGGTGTACAGGATCCTCAAGTTTCCCGCCTTAGCTTTAGTGCATTTCCGATCATGTCTTTAAGTATTTCAAATACAAATCAATCATTAGCAGAGTTGACAAAATCTGTGGAAGAAAAAATCGTACCAGAAATTGAGGGAATCGATGGGGTAGCTTCTACGCAAATTTCTGGGCAAGAAGTAGAAGAAGTTCAGTTAATATTTGACCGTGAAAAAATGAATGAATACGGATTAAGTGAAGAGACGGTTACTAATATCATAAAAGGTTCTGATGTGACCTTTCCATTAGGTCTCTATACATTTGCAGATTCTGAAAAGTCTGTCGTCATTGATGGCAACATTACAAATATTGACGATTTGCGTACGATGCGAATTCCAATTATGCCTACAGCGGGTCAACCCTCAGTTCCTGAAGCACCGCCTGCAGAAATGTCACCACAGGATTTAGACCAACAGGTACCAATCCCTACAACGGCCATTCCTACGGTAGAGTTACAGGAAATTGCATCTGTTGAAGTGGTAGGAAAGGTAGAATCCATTTCAAGAACAAATGGGGAAGAATCAATCGGTGTACAAATTGTCAAAGCAGCTGATGCAAATACAGTAGATGTTGTAAACGCAGTAAAGGAAAAAATGGCTGAGCTTGAATCAGAATCAGACGGGCTCAAGGTTACAACTATTTTTGACCAAGGGAAGCCGATTGAAGAGTCGGTTCACACAATGCTAAGTAAAGCAATATTTGGTGCTATTTTTGCCATGATCATTATTTTGCTTTTCTTGCGTAATGTCCGTACAACGATTATTTCAGTCATTTCCATTCCTTTGTCGTTATTGATTGCGATTTTATTGTTAAATCAAATGGATATTACGTTAAACATGATGACACTTGGAGCAATGACGGTTGCGATTGGACGTGTCATTGATGATTCGATCGTCGTTATTGAAAATATTTTTAGACGTATGTCGTTACAAAATGAGAATCTACGTGGAAAAGAGTTAATTGTCGAAGCAACAAAAGAAATGTTTATGCCAATAACCTCTTCAACGATTGTAACGATTGCTGTCTTTTTCCCATTAGGGTTAGTGCAAGGTCCGGTTGGCGAAATGTTTATGCCGTTTGCCTTAACAATTGTCTTTGCATTATTGGCTTCTCTCTTAGTAGCGGTTACGATCGTACCGATGATGGCTCATGCTTTATTTAAAAAAGGAGTTCCAACAAAGCATAAGGTTGAAGATGAAGAGAAGCCTGGGAAATTAGCAGTTAGCTATAAAAAGATCTTAAATTGGTCTTTAAATCATAAGCTTATTACTTCAGGTGTTGCACTCCTAATGCTAGTAGGAAGCTTGTTCCTTATTCCTGTGATCGGTGTTAGTTTCTTACCTGCCGATGAGGAAAAAATGGTGATTGCAACCTATACACCAGAGCCTGGTCAAACATCTGAAGAGGTCGAGGGCATTGCGACAGAAGCAGAGACGTTCTTCATGGAGCGAGCTGGAGTAGAGACCGTTCAGTTTTCAGTAGGTGGGGAAAACCCAATGAATCCTGGACAGTCTAACTCGACAATCTTTTACATCCAATATGATGATGAGACAGAAAACTTTGAGCAAGAAAAAGAAGATGTGATCAATGATTTAAAAGAAGTAATTCAACAAGGAACATGGGCAAGTCAAGACTTTTCAGGTATGGGAGCAAGTAATGCTCTCACTGTTCTCGTCTACGGCGAGAGCATGGAAGAGATTACACCTGTAGTGAATGATGTAGCTGATATTTTTGCTGAGAATGATAGGCTTCGAAACGTAAGCACAAGCATTTCTGATACGTATGAGGAATATACACTTGTTGCGAATCAAGAAGCTCTTAGTGAATTGGGTCTCACTGCAGCTCAAATTGGTATGGAGCTTTCTAATGCTGGTCAGCGTCAGGTTTTAACGACAATCGAAAACAACGGGCAAGACATTAATGTCTATGTGGAAGTCGAAGCTGAAAATTTTGAGGATATTCAGGATTTGACAGACAAGATGATTCAATCACCATTAGGAATAGAAGTCGCCATTGAGGATGTAGTTAACATCGAAGAAGGAAGCACCTCGGATACAATCACTAGACGTGACGGACGAATCTATGCTGATGTTAGTGCTGAGATTACAACAAAGGATGTCGCACAAGTATCGTCAGCGATTCAAAGTGAGATTGATAAGCTAGAGTTGCCAGCAAACGTTGAGGTATCCATGGGTGGGGTAACTGAAGATATTGCAGAATCCTTTACTCAGTTAGGATTGGCTATGCTTGTTGCCATTGCCATCGTCTATTTGGTACTTGTCCTCACGTTTGGCGGTGCGTTAGCGCCATTTGCCATTCTCTTCTCCTTGCCATTTACGATTATCGGTGCCCTGCTTGGTTTGCTGATTGCTGGGGAGACGTTAAGTATCTCTGCAATGATTGGCGGACTCATGTTAATTGGCATCGTTGTAACAAATGCGATTGTGTTAATTGACCGTGTGATTCATAAAGAAAATGAAGGCTTAACAACAAGAGATGCCCTGCTTGAAGCAGCAGGTACACGTCTTCGTCCAATTTTGATGACGGCAATTGCAACGATTGCAGCTTTGGCTCCATTAGCGGTTGGTTTAGAAGGTAGTGGATTAATCTCAAAAGGATTAGGGGTAACAGTAATTGGTGGTTTAACAAGCTCTACTCTGCTTACTCTTTTGATTGTTCCGATTGTTTATGAGAGCTTAATGAAGCTTAAGAAAAAGGGAAGAAAGTACGAAGACTAAAACTAAAAAGTTAGAAAGAGGCTGACGTTTTTTATCAGCCTCTTTTTTATGTCTATTAACAGCTTGTATCAGTTGGCTTTGGTACTGAAAGACCAAAGAGAGGTCGTAAATACAAAGCAACATAGGTTCCAGCAAGAGCCATAATGCCCCATACCCAACCGTGCATGCTAAATGAAGCAATCCCGCTGAAGTAAGCACCAATATTACAACCAAAAGCAAGTCGTGCCCCGTATCCCATTAAGACGCCACCGATAAGTGATGCAGCAGCGGCTTTCATCGGGATTTTTTTCAGAATGAATGCTCCACCAGCCGCCGCAGCAATAAAAGCTCCGACGATGATTCCAAAGTTCATGACACTTGTGGAATCAAGAAAGACCGATTGTTGTAGCTGGGCCGCGCGGTCTCCAGACCAATAGCCCCATTGTGTCACATCAATTCCAATTGATTGAGCCATCTTTGAACCCCATAATGTAAACGCAGAGGTAATCCCCCAAGGCTGACCACGCACCATAAGTGTCACTGCATTTAATATGGCTAAAATAATCGCTCCTGCAAGCAAGGGCCATGAACCGCGAAAAATACGCTTAAAGCCAGTTGCTGTAGCTAGTGGGGCCATTTTCGGAGGGTTTTTCTTCTTTTGAATGTAGAATGTAATCCAAATGATTATAGCAAAAACAATTAATTGTAAAACCCATGCACCAAAGTAGCCTAACCCTGTATCAGTCGCCAATGAAATAGCTGGTAATGAAGGTGTCTCCTCCATCCAAAATGTAAAGTGGGCTGCACCAATAACAGAACCTACGATAAAACCGAACAATGTTAAAAGCATAGATGATCTGCCGCCACCGACGGCATATAAAGTCCCAGATGCTCAGCCACCGCCAAGCTGCATACCGACACCGAAAATAAACGCACCAACAAGAAGGCTAACGCCGACAGGAGAAACAAATCCTTGCGGCTCATTTCCAAAAAATCCTGCACCGAATGCAAGAATTGGAGCAAATAGTGTTGATGCAATCGCCAGCATGAGCATGTGTGCTCGTAAGCCTTCACCATTTCCTACCGACATTAAGCGGCGAAACGCTGAAGTGAAGCCGAAACGGGCATGAAATAACGTATAACCGAGTAAAAGTCCTAACCAAAGCTGTACTAAAAAGGAATAATCAGCAATGGCATACGTTGTAAAGCTAAGGACAACGGCAGCTCCTAATCCAAGAGCGATATACAGCTGTTGGGGAGGTGGCATTGTTGGTCTTTGAAGGTTTTGAACTTCAAGAGACTTTGCTTTTGAACTTAGTGTACTCATCATCTCACCTCTAATTCTGATTTGTCTTATTGGACATTGTCTAATTTAATACGGTTTGGGGAGAAGGTCAATCAAAATATCTCAGACATATGACATTTGTTGAGTGAAAGAGTGAAACGAAGCACACGAATTGAAGGGATGAAAACGATTTCCGTTTATTCGAAAAAAAGATTTGACTAACTTGTATATACAAGATAAAATACAAATGTAACAGCTTGTATATACAAATTTGCAAGCGTTTCATTTTGACTCGTTACGTTTGAATCAAATAAGATAAGAAATACTAAGAATATCTTGAGCATTTTGTATCAAATGTACACATTAAATGAGAACGAGAACAGGGGGAAAAACATGGCTGATTACAAACAAGAAGTAAAACAAATTGTCGAAGCCATTGGTGGTAAGGAAAATATTGATACAGCTACACATTGTGTAACGAGATTACGCTTTGTTTTACATGATGAAGACAAAGTAGACCAGGAGAAGCTTGAGAGCATAGATCTCGTGAAAGGTTCATTCTCATCAAACGGGCAATATCAAGTTGTTATTGGACAGGGCACGGTGGATAAAGTTTATAAACAAATGGTTGCTGAGACAGGGATCGGTGAAGCAAGCAAGGAAGACGTGAAAAATGCTGCTGCAAAAAAGACAAATATTTTTCAACGCGCGGTGAAAACGCTTGCCGATATTTTTATTCCAATCCTACCGGCCATCGTTACAGCTGGTCTATTAATGGGGATTAACAACATCCTTACAGCACCTGACATCTTTTTTTCAGGAGCGTCAGTTGTCGATCGTTTCCCAAAATGGGCAGATGTGGCAAGCATCATTAACTTGATTGCGAATACGGCATTTGTATTCTTACCAGGATTAATCGGTTGGTCAGCAGTAAAACGATTTGGCGGTAGTGAATTACTAGGTATCGTTTTAGGTCTTATGCTCGTTCATCCTGATCTTTTAAATGCTTGGGGATATGGAGCTGCGCAAAATGAAGGAGGGATTCCGACATGGAACCTCTTTGGCTTACAGATAGAGAAAGTTGGGTATCAGGGTCAAGTGCTCCCAGTTCTTTTCTCAGCACTCTTGTTAGCGAAAATTGAAGTCTTTTTACGTAAACGAGTTCCTGACTCCATTCAGTTACTTGTCGTAGCACCTGTTGCATTGCTTGTCACTGGTTTTATCGCTTTTGCGGCGATTGGTCCAATCACATTTACAATTGGAAATGGTATTACGAGCGTATTTACAGGTATATTTGATACAGTACCTGCAATTGGTGGATTCCTTTATGGTCTGATTTATGCTCCATTAGTTATTACAGGAATGCATCATACATTTTTAGCTGTGGATTTACAGCTTATTGCCACAATTGGCGGAACGTTTTTATGGCCGATCTTAGCCCTTTCAAACATTGCTCAAGGATCAGCGACTCTTGGCATGATGCTTGCGACAAAAGATGAGAAACTAAAAGGCTTGTCTCTATCCTCTGCCATTTCTGCCTATTTAGGGATTACAGAACCGGCTATGTTCGGGGTAAACATTCGTTATAAATTTCCGTTTATTTGTGCCATTATCGGATCTGCGATTGCCGCTACATTCATTACGATGAACGGCGTGCTCGCTGCTTCGGTTGGTGTAGGCGGTTTACCAGCGATCTTCTCTATTTATTCACAGTACTGGGGAGTTTTCTTAATCGGGATGATTCTCGCATTAGTAATTCCACTTGTTTTAACTTATTTGTTTGCAAAGCTTCGCAAAACTGCATAGGAAAACAATAAAGCACATGGACTAAAAGTGATCCATGTGCGTTTATTTGGTTACTTAATCATTCGATTAGTACTGGGCGATTTCATGAGCAATGATTCCTTATGCTTTTGTTTCTACATTTGCCTTCAGTTGTTCAAGAATGGTACTAAATGGCTGTTTTTCTTTTGTTTCATGAAATGAACGAAAAGGATTTATTTTCTGGTGAATTCGATCAAGAACTACGGACAAGGAAAATTCAGTGGGCGAAAGCCGCTCAGTTAGTTCCTCCCATTCAAGTGGTGTTGCGACTAACCCTTGTTCATTTCCTCTTGGAGAAAAGGGAGCAATGATGGTTTTACCCGATTCGTGTTGCAGGTAATCTAGATAAAGGCGATTTTGCCGATGTTTCTTTAAACGCTCTGTTGTAAACCATTGGGGCTCCTGCTCATATAAAAACTGACAGATGAATGAAGTGAACATGCGTGTATCTCGATAGGAAAATGTATTGTCAGGTAAAGGGAGGTACACCTGCAATCCTTTTCCGCCCGACGTTTTTACAAAGGCGTGCAGTTTAAACTGTTCAAATATGTCCTTCATTCGTAGCGCTGCTTCGATTGCAAGTGAGAATTCATTACTTGAAGGAGGATCTAAATCAAAGACAATTTCGCTTGGGTGCTGTGAATCGATTGGATTAAAAGGGGTGTGGAATTCCAAGGCTAGTTGGTTTCCTAACCATAATAGTGTATCAAGCTCGTTGCAAAGAATATAGTTAATTTGTTCAATTTTTACCGTTGAGACGAATTCAGGTGCGTAGTCGGGGCAATTTTTTTGATAAAATCGATCTTTCTCATTTGCTGAGCGTACCCCATGAGGCAAGCGTATGACTGTAAGGGGACGGTTGAATAGAAAAGGAAGCATGGATGGGCCAGCTTCTCGTAAATAATGTAAATAATGATCCTTTGTATAAGACATTGCTGGCCAAACAGGTTTTTCTGGATGTGTGACCTCAATGAATGGCGGCAAAGGCTCTAAATTTTTTTGCATGACCTCCCAGGTGCAGTCTAATGGCGTTAGATCGAAGCGAAATTGATGGAATCGAGCTTCACGTAAATGTTTTCCATCAAAATCAATGCAAGCAACATCAAAACAGATAGACGGAGCTAACTTGTAGACATGCTCTGTTGTTTTTAATGAGTTTGTAGTCACAATGGTTTCAAGTGCTTTGCGTTGCTCTTCTTGAAAGCCATGTGTCATATTTCCAATTTCAACAATTTTACCATCCTTCTGAACCGAAAAATGAAAATAACCATTTTTTTGATCATATTTTGTTAAAAACACAGAGACATAGCGCCAATGCTTGAGCTTAAGCCATTGATTTGTCCGTTTTCCTTCAAACCAACGACTTTTTACATCCTTAGCAACGATTCCTTCACCACCATAAAGAAGCACCTTACGCCAAACGTCATCACCATCTGATGAGGTAGCAATGAGCTGAATTTTATCATCCTTATGATACTGAACCGATAAAGGGATTTGTAGTTGAGTGAATAATGAACAAAGCTTTTCTTTTCGCTCGTTATACGATGACATGGTCAGATTTTTTCCTTGAAATTTCAAGAGGTCAAAGCATAAATAATGACATGCTACTTTGTTTGCCCATTCATTAATTGTTTCTTTTTTTCGTAAAAAATTACGAGTTTGTAAGGCTGAAAACTGAGCACGATAATCATTTTTAAGTACAACAAGCTCTCCATCAAAGGTTAATGGTAAATGGGGTTTTATCCGCTCGTTTAATTTTTCGCAATATGTAATCAATTCTGGAAACGATTGGTTTAATAATCGACCTGTTCGACTCACAAGTTCAATTGAGTCTTCTTTCCATTTGAGAATGCAGCGAAATCCGTCATATTTAATTTCGTACATCCAATTTTCCCCTACTGGAAGGGATGTAGTGGTTTGAAGCAACATTGGTTTCATTGGCTCACCTCACGTATTTGTTCTAGCATTTGTAGGATGAGATTAGCTCATACATAGTTAGAATGAATTTCTCACATATTAAACTATATGACTTTTCTGAGGTGAGAATTATGCATACAATGTGGAAAGGCAGTATTAGTTTCGGATTGGTAAATATCCCAATTAAGCTTCATGTGGCAACTGAAAATAAGGATATAAAGTTACGTCAGCTTCATAAAGAATGCAATACACCAATTAATTATAAAAAGGTATGCCCTGTTTGTGAGAAAGAAGTAGAACAAGAAAATATTGTGAAAGCGTATGAATATGCAAAAAATAAATTTATTGAGTTAGACAAGGAAGAATTGGAGGCATTGCGAAAAGAAAGTGAAGACAAAGCAGTAGAAATTATCGATTTTGTAAAGCTTGAAGATATTGATCCTATTTATTTTGAACGTAGCTATTTTATGTCACCAGGAGATGGAGGAAGCAAAGCTTATTCCTTACTACGGGAAGCGTTAGCGGAATCTGGAAAAATTGGTGTAGCAAAGATTATTATCCGTTCAAAGGAACAATTAGCGATCATACGTGTGTACGAAAAAGCATTACTAATGGAGACGATTCATTTTCCTGATGAAGTTCGATCTTTTGAGGAAGTTCCGAGTATACCTGAAGAGACAGCAGTCTCAAAAAAGGAGCTTGATACTGCTTTGTTATTGATTGAACAACTGACAACAACATTTGAGCCAGAAAAGTATGATGACGAGTATCGAACCGCTCTAATGGAGCTTATTGAAACGAAAAAGAAAGGTGAGAAGACCGTTACCGCTCCCGAAAAGCAGCCAACCGCATCAAATGTCACCGATCTAATGGCTGCACTTCAAGCCTCCATAGACAAAACGAGAAAAAAGCCAGCAAAAAAAGCCGCAACAAGAAGAAGAGCCGCAGCTTCATCAGTTAAGAAAAATGCGTAAACAATTGATAACTCTAAAGGGTACACAAACAAAGAGATAAGTTTTATTTATTTAAAACCAATAATGGCTCAATTCTACGAGAGCAGCCATCTTCTTCAATCTGTTCTTAAACGGGGGTCCTTTTTTAGAGGCTTATGACCTAGCGGCTCTTTAATGCTTTCTAGGTCATATTAAGAACTTGATATAATTAATTATGAAGGAATGTGTTTTATTTCTTTTAGATAGGAAATAACCGCATTAGGATTACTCAATAGATCAATCCCTTTTTGTATGAGCTTCTTTTCATGTTTAATATGAAACTGAGAAGCGACTTGTGTAATCGTACGAACCATGATTTGGAGATGGTGCTGCTCTGTTTCTGATAGCATTGATTCAACTGTCGGGCAGATAAAAGAACGACAGACGATGTTTTTGTAAAACGGAGGTAAGCTGCACCCTTCGCCTTGTTTTAAAAATACACAGACGGAATAACGTAGTTTAAGGTCATCTCTTTCTAATTTCGTCAGCGAAAAGCTCTGTTGCTTATAAAAGCTAGGATCAACATTGGCATGGACTTTTATTTGATAGGGGAGGATTTGCGCATTCTCATGGTTTAAGATTGAGGTGCGCAAAAACGTTTCATTATGCTGAGCCATTTTTGAAAGCTCAAAAAGACCAAAAAGAGGACTATAGCTACAACAGCCTACACGAGGAAGATGGTCCTCAGCAGGTGAAAAGAACGTCTCAGGACAAAAAGAACAATGTGGTGTAAGCACTTGCTTATTTTTCTTATCTAAAACAATCATAATGGGCCACCTTTCCTTGAAACAACATACTATGTTCAAAACAAAAAAACAACTGTAAGAAGATTTAACAAATCAATAGAAATGACTGGATTTTCTGAATAAAAAGTCTTACACTCATGGTGAAGAAGAAATTTAAGCACGAAAAATAAAGTGAAATTGAGCCGAATTTTCAAATTTTTCTTTTTAGACGTATAAATCTATGAAAAGTCCATTTTAACCTTTGAGCAAATGTGACAGTCATGTTAAAATGGTAATGTAAGCGTTACAATTTACAACGTTCATAGATTTTACACAACTTAATCGTATGTAGGAGGTTTTTATCACATGTCCAGCAAGGAGCACAAACCGGAAGAGCCATGGCAAGGATTTCATGGTCCGAACCTCGGTGTCGCAGTCGAACTTTATGAAGAGTACCAAAAAGACCCACATGCTGTAGATGAAGAGCTACGCGAAGTCTTTAATACTTGGGGACCGCCACCATCATCGGGAGCAGAGGCTACAAACTCAACTTTCACTCCAGATGCTACAACTGGATCGGACATGATTAAGAAGATCGTCGGTGCTGTTAAACTGGCTGATAACATTCGTGCCTATGGTCACTTAGCATCGGACATTCATCCCATTTTGAAAGAAACAAAAAATGAAGAACTACTGAATTTAAGCCAATACGGACTAACAGAAGAGGACCTTAAAAGCATTCCTGTAGATATGCTCTGTCCGTATGCTCCGTCTCACGTCAAAAACGGGCTTGATGCAATTCGTCATTTAAAAGCTGTCTATACAAAGACGATTGCTTTTGAATTTTCTCATGTCCATGAAGAAGAAGAGCGGAATTGGCTTTACAAAATGGTGGAATCTGGTCTCTATCTACCAAACCTTTCAAACCAACAACGGGTAGCATTATTAAATCGTTTAACGGAAGTAGAAGGGTTCGAGAAGTTTCTTCACCGCACGTTTGTCGGGCAAAAGCGGTTTTCTATTGAAGGGCTCGATTCACTTGTTCCAATGCTTGATGAAGTTGTAAAAGAAGCGGTCCATGAAGGAACGAAAAATGTAATGATTGGTATGGCCCATCGCGGACGTTTGAACGTTCTTGCCCATGTGCTCGGCAAGCCTTATGCGAGGGTCTTTTCAGAGTTTCTTCATTTACCTAGCAAGGGGATTTCTCCTAACGAAGGCTCAATTAACGGTTGGACTGGCGATGTAAAATATCATATGGGTGCCGACCGTCAAATAAAAGAGGAAAATACTGCGGCAGCACGGCTGACGCTTGCAAACAACCCTAGTCACCTTGAATTTGTTAGTCCAATTGTTGAAGGATACGCGCGGGCTGCTCAGGAAGATCGTACATCTCGTGGTGTTCCAGAACAGGATAGCTTAAAGGCATATTCGATTTTAATTCATGGTGATGCAGCCTTTCCTGGGCAAGGTGTCGTTACAGAAACGTTAAACCTTAGCAGATTAAGAGGGTATCAAACTGGTGGCTCTCTTCATATCATTGCCAATAACAACATTGGTTTTACGACAGAAACATTTGATTCTCGTTCTACAACCTATGCAAGTGACCCGGCAAAAGGGTTTGAAATACCGATTGTCCATGTAAATGGAGATGATCCAGAAGCTTGTCTTGCTGCGATGCATTTAGCCTTCCAATACCGTAAGCGATTTAAGAAAGATTTCCTAGTTGACTTAATTGGCTACCGCCGTTTAGGTCACAACGAAATGGATGAACCAGCTGTCACGCAACCTGGATTATATGAAATCATTCGCAAGCATCCAACAACACGCGTGATTTACGCCAATGCACTTACGGAAAAAGGGATCATTGATAAAGATAAGGCGAAAGCTTTAGATGATGAAGTACAAGCACGGCTTCAAGAAGAATATGATAAGGTTTTTCAAAATAAAACGGAGGAAATTCCGTCCGTTGCAACACCAGATGATATTGTTAATGGATTACCAAAGGTCGTTACATCAGTGGACGGTAAAATTCTTAAGTCAATAAATGAAGAGCTTTTAGCGTGGCCAGAGAATTTTGCTGCGAACCAAAAGCTTGAGAAGATCTTAAAACGTCGTCTTACCGCTTTTGATGAGAATAACAAGATTGATTGGGCATTAGCGGAAACATTGGCGTTTGCGACCATTTTACATGATGGCACACCAGTTCGTTTAACTGGTCAAGATTCGGAGCGTGGTACGTTCGCCCATCGCCATCTTGTTCTTCATGATCGTAATACAAATAAAGTGTATTCTCCATTGCAGGAATTTAAGCAAGCAAACGCGTCATTTGCTGTTTATAACAGCCCATTAAGCGAAACGGCTGTCCTTGGATTTGAGTATGGATACAATGTATTCGCACCTGAAACTCTCGTTTTATGGGAAGCTCAATTTGGTGATTTTGCGAACGGCGCACAAGTTATTTTTGACCAATGGATATCAGCAGGACGTGCAAAATGGGGTCAAAAATCAGGACTGGTTTGTCTCCTTCCTCATGGATATGAAGGCCAAGGCCCTGAGCATTCAAGTGCTCGCGTTGAACGATTCTTAGTTTTAGCAGCTGAAAATAACTGGACCATTGCCAATTGTACATCGGCTGCACAATACTTCCATATTTTACGACGTCAAGCAGCGATTTTAGATACGAATGCGGTTCGCCCATTGATCATCATGACACCAAAAAGCTTACTCCGTAATCAGAGTGTTGCTTCACCTGCTGAAGCGTTTACAAATGGTGCATTTCAACCAGTTTTTGAACAGCCAAACCTTGGAAAGAACAAAGAAAAGGTTGAGCGCGTCATTTTATGTAGTGGGAAAATAGCGATTGATTTGGCAGACAAGATTGAAAAAGAAAGTGATAAGGATTGGGATTGGCTTCATATCATTCGCGTTGAGGAGCTATACCCGTTCCCACGTAAGCAAATCGAAGAGGTTTTCTCTCGGTATCCGAAATTACATGATATTGCGTGGGTACAAGAAGAGCCAAGAAACATGGGGGCTTGGCCGTTTATGCAATCAAAAGTTCGCAGAGCGGCAACAGAAGGAATTGAGGTTCGCTATATTGGACGTACGTACCGTTCTAGTCCTGCAGAAGGTGACCCAGTTGTCCATAAGAAGGAACAAGAACGAATTATTACAGAAGCGTTGAGTCGATAATCTTAAGGAGGCCATCATTGTGATTGAAATTAAAGTACCGGAATTAGCAGAATCGATTACAGAAGGAACGATTGCTCAGTGGTTGAAGCAGGTTGGGGATCATGTCAACCAAGGAGAATACATTGCAGAACTAGAAACAGATAAGGTAAATGTAGAAATTACCGCAGAGTATTCCGGTGTGATTAAAGAATTTAAAAAGGAGCCTGGTGACACCGTTGAAGTAGGTGAGGTTATAGCAGTATTAGATGAAAATGCTGACGCTTCTGCTGCAACAGAAGCACCAGGTTCTGAAGAAAAAACAGAACAGCAACCTGTTAAAGAAGATGCTTCAGCAGCTGCGGAGAGTCAAGCAGAAGAGAAAAAGGGGTCAACGGATCGTCCGCTTGCTTCTCCAGCTGCACGCAAGCTAGCTCGAGAAAAAGGAATTAACTTGAGTGCTGTACCGACAGCTGATCCGCTTGGGCGTGTTCGTAAACAGGATGTGGAGTCATATGATGGAAAACCAGCTGCTTCGGCTCCTTCACAAGAGAAAAAGCCTACTTCATCTCAACAAGCTCCAGCAGCGAAAAAAGTTGAGCAGTTAGGAAAGCCCGTTGAGCGTATTAAAATGTCCCGTCGCCGTCAAACAATTGCAAAGAGACTTGTTGAATCTCAACAGACGGCAGCCATGCTGACAACGTTCAATGAAGTCGACATGTCGGCAGTAATGGAATTAAGAAAACGTCGTAAGGATGCATTCTTCGAGAAGAATGGTGTGAAGCTAGGGTTCATGTCCTTCTTCACAAAAGCAGTAATTGGAGCTTTAAAAGAGTTTCCTTTACTTAACGCAGAAATCCAAGGTGACGAAATTTTATTGAAAAAGTATTACGATATTGGCATCGCTGTCTCTACCGATGAAGGGCTTGTTGTACCTGTCGTTCGAGATGCAGACCGTTTAGGTTTTGCAGGGATTGAGCGGGAAATTTCAAATCTAGGTAAAAAGGCAAGGGATAATAAACTTTCACTTTCTGATTTACAAGGTGGTACATTCACCATTACCAATGGTGGGGTGTTCGGTTCGCTTTGGTCTACGCCAATTTTAAATGCACCGCAGGTAGGAATCCTTGGTATGCATAAGGTACAATGGCGTCCTGTTGCCATTGATGAAGAGAATTTCGAGAATCGTCCAATGATGTATATCGCGTTGTCTTACGATCATCGTATTGTTGATGGAAAGGAAGCAGTTAGTTTCTTAGTAAAAGTGAAGGATTTACTAGAGGATCCTGAATCCCTATTACTAGAAGGATAATACTTGTTTGTAAGCCTCCTTGAAGCAACCGCTCCGAGGAGGTTTTATGTATGAATCAATCATTTGTTGTATATGATGATAAAAACAGATGATATTTGGAGGCAAGATGGAAGAATTTCTATTAGCAAGTTTTCTATCGGCGATGGCAACAGGGCTTGGTGCATTACCCATTTTATTTTTTAAGAAAGCAAGTCATCGCTGGAGAGATATATTGCTCGCATTTACAGCTGGCGTGATGGTAACAGCTGCAACCTTCGAGCTTATCCCTGAAGCATTGCAAATAGGCGGCTTAGGGAATGTTGTTTTAGGAATATCATTAGGTGTAATTACCTTAACGATTTTAGAACGAACGATTCCCCACCTCGACCTAGATCATGGAACGAAAAATATGAATTACGATCGAAAAGCAGTGCTTGTCATCACTGCGATCATTCTTCATAACTTACCAGAAGGGTTATCTGTTGGTGTTAGCTATGGCAGTGGAGTAGAGGGACTAGGTCCGTTCATTGCGTTTGCAATAGGTTTGCAAAATGCCCCTGAAGGGTTTCTTGTTGCTCTCTATTTGATTCAGCAGCAAGTCAGACGTTTAAAAGCTTTTATGATCGCTAGCTTTACAGGTGCTGTGGAGGTCATAACAGCCATTATTGGCTAATTTTCAAC